>NZ_JBIASO010000004.1:0-444866 GCF_042890865.1 Streptomyces sp. NPDC002018 | reverse complement strand
CCGTCGTCGCCTTGGTAGGCCATCACCCCACCAACAAGCTGATAGGCCGCGGGCTCATCCTTCACCGCCGGAGCTTTCAACCCTCTCCCATGCAGGAGAAAGTATTATCCGGTATTAGACCCCGTTTCCAGGGCTTGTCCCAGAGTGAAGGGCAGATTGCCCACGTGTTACTCACCCGTTCGCCACTAATCCACCCCGAAAGGCTTCATCGTTCGACTTGCATGTGTTAAGCACGCCGCCAGCGTTCGTCCTGAGCCAGGATCAAACTCTCCGTGAATGTCTACCGGAACCAAATCCGGTCACACACACGAGAGCGGGACCATCGGCCGGAATAAGACCGACGGTCCACAGCGTCCTCGCTGTGTTTCTATCAAAGGAACCTCAACCCACCGGACGATCGTCCGCTAGGCCGGGGTATCAACATATCTGGCGTTGACTTTTGGCACGCTGTTGAGTTCTCAAGGAACGGACGCTTCCTTTGTACTCACCCTCGCGGGCTTTCCTCCGGGCTTCCCTTCGGTCCTGCTGTTTTACTTGTCTTACTGTCTTGCTGTTCTTCCGTGTTGCTGTCTTGCGTTTCCGACTCTATCAGACTCTTTCGTGTCCGATTCCCCGTCGGAGCGGGGCTTGCTTTCCAGTTCTTCGCTTTCGCGTTTCCCTTTCCGGCGATTCCGACTCTACCAGATCCTTTCGGGCCTGATTCCCAGTCAGAGTGGGCTGTCCTCTCGGCCCTTCGGCCGTTCCGACGAGTGAGACTTTAGCGGAATCCGGGGCTCCGAACCTAATCGGGGCCGCGTTCCTTCGAACGCGGATTCCTCATTTCGCAAAGACGCACGCAAAAGAATGCGACGAGCCGTCGCACGCTGGTGGTGAGTCCTGCGGAATGACTGTCCGGGGACCGACCTGGGCCGGTGCTCACGTCGGACAGCCCGGAGAACATTACGGATCTGTGTTTGGCGTGTCAACTTCGTGGTTCGGCCGCTAGCCTGGGGCCATGACATCGCATGCGCATCTCCTTCAGTGGTGGCCCGCCTGACGGCGGCCGCCAGATACGTATGCGCTCAACGGCCGCCGCTTCGGCGGCCGTTCGTGTTTCTCCCCCTCGGGAGTCCAGTCCGGCCGTCCGGGACGGCGGCTCCGACCAGGAGGGTGAGAAGAGATGACCCGGATCTTCAGCGGGATCAAGCCGACAGGGCATCTGACGCTGGGCAACTACCTCGGGGCCGTCCGGCGGTGGGTCGAAGTGGATCAGCACGCGGCCGAGGCCCTGTTCTGTGTGGTGGATCTGCACGCCCTGACCGTCGAACACGATCCGGCCCGGGTCCGCAGACTCAGCCGGCAGGCCGCCACGCTGCTGCTGGCGGCCGGTCTCGACCCCGCGCTCTGCACCGTGTTCGTCCAGAGCCATGTGGATGAACACGCGCGGCTCTCGTATCTGCTGGAGTGCACGGCCGCCGACGGGGAGCTGCGGCGCATGATCCAGTACAAGGAGAAGAGCGCGCGGGCACGGGCGTCGGGCGAGAGCGTCCGGTTCTCCCTGCTGTCGTATCCGGTGCTGATGGCGGCGGACATCCTGGCCTACCGGACCGACGAGGTACCGGTCGGGGACGACCAGACCCAGCATGTCGAGCTGACCAGGGATCTCGCGGTGCGGTTCAACCAGCGCTACGGGCAGACGTTCACCGTGCCGCGGGCGACCAGGCCGACGGTGGCGGCACGGGTCATGGATCTCCAGGACCCGGCCTCGAAGATGGGGAAGTCGCACGAGTCCGGTGCCGGGATCGTCTATCTGCTGGACGACCCCGATGTGGTGCGGAAGAAGATCATGCGATCCGTCACCGACAGCGGACGGGAAGTCGTGTACGACCGGGAGACCCGGCCGGGGGTGGCGAATCTGTTGGAGATCCTGGCGGCCTGCGAGAACGGGAACCCGAGCGAGCTGGCCGATGGGTACGCGTCGTACGGCGCGCTCAAGAAGGACACCGCGGAAGCGGTCGTCGAGACGCTGCGGCCGTTGCGGGAGCGGCACGCGGCCCTGGTGGCGGATCCCGGTCAGGTGGACGCGGTGCTGACAGCGGGAGCGGACCGGGCCAGGAGGCTGGCCCGGCCGGTGGTCGACGCGGCCTACCGGGCGATGGGACTGCTCCCGGCCGGCTGAGCCCGGTACGGGGCCGGACGGCCGACCCGTACGTCTGACCCGTATGCCTGGGCGGGGACACGCGGGGACACACGGTGTCCCCGCCCGGGGGCACTCGGGAGCGGCGGTCAGCCGGTGCCGGAGGCCAGGGCGCGGCTGCGGTCGCGGGCCGCCTCGATGGCGGCGATGAGGGCCGCGCGTACGCCGTGGTTCTCCAGCTCCCGGATGGCGTTGATGGTGGTGCCGGCGGGGGAGGTCACGGCCTCCCGGAGCTTCACCGGGTGCTCGCCGCTGTCGCGCAGCATGATGGCGGCGCCGATGGCGGCCTGGACGATCAGTTCGTGGGCCTGGGCGCGGGGCAGGCCGAGGAGGATGCCGGCGTCGGTCATGGCCTCGACGAGGAAGTAGAAGTACGCCGGGCCCGAGCCGGAGAGGGCGGTGGCGGCGTCCTGCTGGGACTCGGGGACGCGGAGGGTCTTGCCGACGCCGCCGAAGATCCCTTCGGCGTGGGCGAGGTGCACGGGGAGGGCATGGCTGCCGGCGGAGATGACGGACATGCCCTCGTCGACGAGGACGGGGGTGTTGGGCATGACCCGGACGACCGGGGTGCCGGTGGCCAGGCGCTCCTCGATGAAGGCGGTGGTGATACCGGCCGCGGCGCTGATGATCAGGCGGTCGGCGGTGACATGGGGGGTGAGTTCGTCGAGGAGCTTGCCCATGTCCTGGGGCTTGACGGCGAGGATGAGGATGTCGGCGCGCTTGGCGGCGTCGCCGTTGGTGACGGTCTCGACGCCGTAGCGGCCGCGCAGTTCCGCGGCGCGGTCCTCGCGGCGGGTGGTGGCCAGCAGGTCGGCGGGGCGCCAGCCGGCCCGGATCATGCCGCTGAGCAGGGCCTCGCCGATCTTGCCGGTGCCGAGGACTGCGACTGTCTGGGGCATTTCGGGGTCACCTCGCCGGTGGGGATGGGTGGAGCGGTCGTCCGCTTTCCATCCTCGCACCGGGGTCGGGGGGTGGGTGTGAGCTGTCCGATGGGCGGTACGGCGTGGGCGTACGGGGCGAACACGCGTTCCCACGGGACAACTCTTAGGACGTACGGCGGCGGAGGGTGGCCGCGCCCAGGGCCAGGACGAGCACGGCGCAGCCCGCGACGACCAGCACGTCACGGACGAAGTCGCCGGTGATGTCGGGCTGGCGCAGGACCTCGTTCATGCCGTCGACGGCGTACGACATGGGCAGCGCGCCGGAGATCGCTTCAAGGACCGGGTGCATGTCCGGGCGCGGGGTGAAGAGGCCGCAGAGGAGGAGCTGGGGAAAGATCACCGCCGGCATGAACTGGACGGCCTGGAACTCGGAGGAGGCGAAGGCGGAGACGAAGAGTCCGAGGGCCGTGCCGAGCAGGGCGTCGAGGAGCGCGACCAGGAGAAGGAGCCAGGCGGATCCCACGACGTCCAGCCCGAGGGCCCAGAGCGCGAGGCCGGTGGCGAGGGCGGACTGGACGACGGTGAGGAGGCCGAAGGCGAGGGCGTAGCCGGTGATCAGGTCGGCCTTGCCCAGGGGCATGGCAAGCAGGCGTTCCAGGGTGCCGGAGGTGCGTTCGCGCAGGGTGGCGATCGAGGTGACCAGGAACATGGTGATGAGCGGGAAGATGCCGAGGAGCGAGGCGCCGATGGCGTCGAAGGTGCGCGGGCTGCCGTCGAAGACATGGCGGAGCAGGAAGAGCATCACGCACGGGACGAGGATCATCAGCGCGATCGAGCGCGGGTCGTGCCGGAGCTGGCGCAGGACACGGGCGGCGGTGGCCAGGGCGCGGGCGGCGGAGAAGGGCGCTGTCGCGCCGCCCGTCCTCCCAGGGGTGCCGGTGCGGGTCGCGGCGGGGGTCGTGGTGGTCATCGGGCGCTCTCCTGGAGGGCGTCGGCCTGGTCGACCAGGTGGAGGAAGGCCGCTTCGACGGTTTCGGAGTGTGTACGGGTGCGCAGGGCGTCCGGGGTGTCGTCGGCGAGGATCTCGCCGTCGCGCAGCAGCAGGAGCCGATGGCAGCGTTCGGCCTCGTCCATGACATGGGAGGAGACGAGGATCGTCGTGGCGCGCTCGGCGGCGAGGTGGTGGAAGAGGTCCCACAGGTCCCGGCGGAGGACGGGGTCGAGGCCGACGGTCGGTTCGTCGAGGACGAGGAGTTCGGGGGTGCCGAGCAGGGCGACGGCGAGGGAGACCCGGCTGCGCTGGCCGCCGGAGAGGCGGCCGGCCAGTGTGTCGGCGTGGGAGGCGAGGTCGACGTCGGTGAGGGCGCGGGTGACGCTCTCACGGCGGGCGTCGCGGCGGGACCGGCCGGGGTCGAGCACGGCGGCGAAGTAGTCGAGGTTCTGCCGGACCGTCAGATCGTCGTAGACGGAGGGGGCCTGGGTGACATAGCCGATCCGGGCGCGCAGCGCGGCGTCCCCGGCGGGCCTGCCGAGGACATCGAGGGTGCCGGTGACCTTGGCCTGGGTGCCGACGACGGCGCGCATCAGGGTCGACTTGCCGCAGCCGGAGGGGCCGAGCAGGCCGGTGATCCGGCCGGGGGGTACGGAGAAGCCGAGGCCGCGCAGAACGGTGCGGTCGCCTCGCCGGACGGTGAGGCCATGGGCATGGATGGCCTCACCCTCAGCAGAATTCATCATGTGATGAATAGTGGGCGCCGGGGACCGCACCGTCAAGGAGGTGCGCGCAACGCGGGGTTCCGGCGGCGCGGGGGTTCCGGCGGCGCGGGGTGCCGGCCGCGCGGGGTGCCGGCCGCGCGGGGTGCCGGCCGCGCGGGGTGCCGGCCGCGCGGGGTGCCGGCCGCGCGGGGTGCCGGCCGCGCGGGGGTCTCAGGTCTCGCGGGGGTCTCCGGTCTCGCGGGGGTCTCCGGTCTCGCGGGGGTCTCCGGTCTCGCGGGGCTCGGTCGCCCGGGGCCCGCGTCGTACGAACCGTTCGGCGTCCCGTCTCAGGCGGCGGGCGGGGCGGGCGCGCGGCGCGTGACGGTCAGTTCGACGGCGTAGGCCTCGTCGACGAGTCCGTCCGGGAAGACCGTGAGCAGTTCGGCGCGCTCCTGGGCGAGGAAGCGGGCGGTGCCCTCCTCGCCGAGCATCCGGAAGACCGAGTGGGTGGCCAGGTTGTCGAGATGGGTGTCGAGGGTGACCGGGCGGGTCCAGCGCACCAGGCGCTCCTCGGTGCGCAGTCCTTCGGGCAGATCGCGGTGGCCCCGGGCGGTGCCGTGGACGCCATGGGCGCCGTCGCCGGCCCATCGGCGGATCCGCGCGTCCTGGGCGGCGATCCACGGCACCTCGGCGTCCGAGACGTTCCACCAGAGGGCGAGCGCGCCCCCGGGCGCCAGCACCCGCAGGGCCTCGGGGAGGGAGCGGTCCCGGTCGGTCCAGTGCCAGGACTGGGCATAGGTGATGAGGTCCGCGGTGCCGTCGGCGAAGGGCAGGGCGTCCCCCAGGCCCCGGACCAGCGGGACATCGGGGAGGGTGCGGTGGAGCCGGTGCGCCATGCCGGGGCCCGGTTCCACGGCGATGACCCGCGCCCCCCGCTCGCGCAGCAGACGCGTGGCGATACCGGTGCCGGCGCCCACGTCGACGACACGGGAGCCGGCGAGAGGGCGGCCCGCCAGCTCCTCGACGGCGTCGAAGAGCGCGGGCGGATATCCGGGGCGGGACGTGTCGTACTGGTCGGCGACGGCGTCGAAGGAGAGTGCTCGCTTGGTCATGGACCCATCCTGCTGGCCGGGGCCGGGACGGCTCTATCCTCGCCCGGGTTTCCTGCTCCTCGCGGCGCGCCGGGCCGCCGGGTTGCCCGTGCGGGCGGTGCGGCGGCGCTCGTACCGGACGACGGCCGCCTCGTACTCGCGACGGCGCAGCCCCTCCCCGGGGGCCTCGGCGAGGGAGCGCAGGAAGTAGGCGGTCAACGAGCCGATGAAGCCGATCGCCCGCAGACCGCGCAGGGACTCCTCGCGGCCGGGGTCGGCCGGACGGCGGGTGAAGCCCTCCCAGGTCTTGCGGAAGGCGACGGCGCCGCACACCGCGAACATCACGACGACGAGCAGGCCCACGAAAGAGCCCACCTCCGCGATCTCCAGGCCCTGGTAGGCGAAGCGGAGGACGAAGCAGGCGGCGAGGGTGGCGGCGAGCGCGCCGACGGCGACCGCGACCCGACGGGCCGCGTATCCGCCGTCGTGGGCGACCCAGCTCGTACCGAAGAAGCGGATCGCCTCGGGCTCCGGGCCACCACGGCCACGGCCGCCGTCGTCCGCGGTCACGGTCGTGGCCGTGATGGCCTCGGGGTGTTCATGCTGCTCCGGGTGGTCGCTCACGGGGTGATTATCCCCCCGCGCGGTTCACCCCGGGCATCAGGTGCAGCGCACGGTGATGTAGCCGTCGCTGCCCGTGTGTACGTAGGCGTCGGAGATGTACTGGCCGTTGGCGATGTTGTCCCAGATATTGGTGGTTCCGTACGGACCGGAGACCCACTCCCCGGGCTTCTGGCAGTTGATCGGCACGGTGGCGCCGTACGCGAGTACCCTCACGAGCCGGTAGTTCGTACCCGGTCCGCTGCGTACGTTCACCCGGTAGCCCGGCGCGACCGGATAGCGGGTCGCCGCGACCATCTCGACCGCCGCCTCCCCGGCTTCCCTCACGTCGCTCTCAACCTCTTCGACTGCCATTCGGTCCTCCCCCATTGAAGGTGCACAATCTGCTCGGCAGGCTAGCAACCGATGGCTGGATCGCACGCATCATCGACTAGGCTCCGTGCGTCGCGTTTGCGCACGAATACACGGGGGTGGGCGATGCCACCACTGCGCAACACCGGGCCGGCCCCGGAAGCGGAACGTCCGGATCACGCCGGTCACTATCTGCTCGAAGCAGCCTTGGGTTCGGGCGGTATGGGGGTGGTCCATCTGGCCACCTCCGCCTCGGGGTTGCGGCTCGCCGTCAAGGTCATCCATGTCAACCACGCCTCCGATCCGGAGTTCAGAGCCCGGTTCCGGCAGGAGGTCGCGGCGGCCCGCCGGGTGAGCGGAGCCTTCACCGCACCCGTCGTGGACGCCGACCCGGAGGCGGAACGCCCCTGGATGGCCACGCTGTTCATCGACGGCCCCACCCTCTCGGAGCGGGTGAAGCGGAGCGGCCCGCTGAACGCGGACGAACTGTTCAGACTCGGCGCGGGACTGGCCGAGGGGCTTCGCGACATCCACCGGGCCGGTGTGGTGCACCGCGATCTCAAGCCGAGCAATGTCCTGTTGGCGTCGGACGGGCCCAAGGTCATCGACTTCGGTATCTCGCGCCCGGCCGACAGTGATCTGCGGACGGAGACGGGCAAGCTGATCGGGACGCCGCCGTTCATGGCGCCCGAGCAGTTCCAGCGCCCGCGCGAAGTCGGCCCCGCCGCCGATGTGTTCGCGATGGGCGCGTTGCTGGTCCACGCGGCGACCGGGCGCGGCCCCTTCGACTCGGACAGCCCGTATGTGGTCGCGTACCAAGTCGTCCACAACGAGCCGGACTTGGCGGGGGTGCCCGAGAGCCTGCTGCCGCTGGTCGCGCGATGCCTGTCGAAGGAGCCGGAGAAGCGGCCGACGCCCGACGAACTGATGGCCGCGCTCCGCACCTCCGGGCATGGCCCGTGGGAGCCGCGGGGAACGGCCGACGCGTCCCGGCCGGCCGGGGCACGGGGGGCGAGGTCGCTCATACCGGCGCAGCGGCGCTGGCCCGAGGCGGCCGGGAGCGAGGATTCCGAGCCCACCAATCACTCGGGTCACCCCGGCCGCCCCGGCCGCCCCGGTCGCTCCGGTCGCTCCGGGGCGGCGGGGGAAGCCGGAGAGGCAAGGGATGCCGGGGACGCCGGGGAGGGCCGCGCCGGGGGCGTGGGCTCCGCGGCTGACGTGTTCCCGGGCGACGGCTCCGTGCCTCCCGCGCCGGCCGGCGACGGGTTTCGTACCACCCGGCTCAGGGCAGGGCGGCAGCCCGGGACCGTCCCGTCCCCCCGTCGCCGTCTCCCGCGCGCCCGTTGGCTCGCGGCCGGGGCGGCGGTGGCCGCGCTGGCCGGGGCCGGCTTCGCCGGGGTACGTGCCACGACGGACGACGGCACCGTCCCCGCCCCGCCGAGCGCCGGACGGTCCGGCGGCGAGGCGGCCCGCCCCTGGCAGATCGAGCTGGGCGGCGGCAGCGGCAGCGGCGCGAACCGTATGCCGGTCTGTTCGGCCGACGGCACCGCCGTCTACTGCACGGCTCCCGGGGTCAAAGCCGCCCGGATCAGCCCCGTGGACGGCCGGGTCGACTGGTCCGTGAAGAACGGGGGAGGGGACCACGCCCTCACCGACGCCGACGAGGGCGCGGCCCCGGTGCTCTCCGGCGGGCTGCTCCATGTCATCACGCCCGGCGGCGGCCGGCTGGAGGCGCTGGACCCCGCCTCGGGCGCCGAGCGCTGGCACGTCGACATCTCCTCGTACGCCACCGTCCGGCACGCCGGCGACTCCGTGCTGCTCGTCTCGTACGACGGGACGGTGCGGTCGCTGGACGGCGCGACCGGCGCCGAGCGCTGGGAGAGACAGCGCGGCGGGACCGGTTCCGTCTGGACGGCGGGCGGCGCCGACGGTCCGCTGTTCGCCGCCACACCCTCGCCCGACGGCACCGCCACGGAGGTGAGCGCCGTCGATCCCGCCGACGGGGACCTGCTCTGGGAGAAGCGGCTCACCGGCACGCTCACCCCGGCGGGGGCGTCGGAAGATACGTTCTTCCTGCTCTCCAGCGGTATCAACGACATGACCGACGCCGTCGTACGGCTCGACGCGTCGAGCCGTGCCGTACGGCGTGTCCCGCTGCCCTCGCCGGTCGACCAGGCCCAGGCCACCGTCGCCGGTGACCTGGTCTATGTCGTCGGCTACACGGGCTCACTGCTGGCCGTCGACACGGGCGGAGGCGCGACGGCGGGGCCCGGTCAGCGCTGGCGGCTGGAGACCTCGGTCACCCGGGCGTCGCGCCCGACGGCCGCGGGGAAGTGGCTCTTCATGAGCGCGGGCGACGGGCGGCTGCTCGCCGTGGACGCGGCGCGCGGGGTTCTGGCGGGTCAGACGAAACCGCGGATGGGTGAGGGGCGCGACACGCTGTCCGGGACGCTGCCCACACCGGTCGCCGTCCCCGGCAGGGTGCTCGCCAGCGCGCCCGACGGGTCCCTGTTCGCGGTCGGCAGCGAGGACCCCGCGCGCTGGTGACCTGTTCCCACCACGGGGCGGCAGTGAGCCACGGGTGGGAGCGAGCCACGGGGTGGCAGTGAGCCATGGGGTGAGAGCTAACCACGGGTGGGAGCGAGCAGGAGTGACAGCCGTACGCCCCGGTCCCTGTGCGGGAGCCGGGGCGCGAAGGCCTCATCACGGGCGCGCGGGCCTCACCACACGCCGGGGGCGGCGGCGGACGCGCGGGGGCGGCGGCGGACGCGCGGGGGCGGCGGAGCGGGTCAGCCCAGACGGGTGACGTCCCGCACCGCTCCCTTGTCCGCGCTCGTCGCCATCGCCGCGTACGCGCGCAGCGCCACCGAGACCTTGCGTTCCCGGGCGGCCGGCGCGTACACGCCGTTCAACGCCTCGCGGCGCGCCGCCAGCTCGTCCTCGGCGACGAGCAGTTCGATCGCGCGGTTCGGGATGTCGATCCGGATCCGGTCGCCGTCGTGGACCAGCGCGATCGTGCCGCCCGAGGCCGCCTCGGGCGAGGCGTGGCCGATCGACAGACCCGACGTACCGCCGGAGAAGCGGCCGTCGGTGACCAGCGCGCAGGACTTGCCCAGTCCGCGGCCCTTCAGATACGAGGTCGGGTAGAGCATCTCCTGCATGCCGGGGCCGCCGCGCGGGCCCTCGTAGCGGATGACGATCACATCGCCCTCGGTGATCTCCTTGCGGAGGATCTTGTCCACGGCGGCCTCCTGCGACTCGCAGACGACGGCCGGGCCCTCGAAGGTCCAGATCGACTCGTCGACCCCCGCCGTCTTCACGACACAGCCGTCGACGGCGAGATTGCCCCTGAGGACCGCCAGTCCGCCGTCCTGGGAGTAGGCGTGGGCGACATCGCGGATACAGCCGTTCGCGGCGTCCGTGTCGAGCGTGTCCCAGCGCTCGGACTGGGAGAAGGCCTCGGCGGAACGGACACAGCCGGGGGCCGCGTGCCACAGCTCGACGGCCTCCTCGGACGGTGAACCGCCGCGCACGTCCCAGGTGTCCAGCCAGCCCTTGATGCTCGGCGAGTGGACGGTGTGCACGTCCTCGTTGAGCAGACCGCCGCGGTACAGCTCGCCCAGGATGGCGGGGATGCCGCCGGCCCGGTGGACGTCCTCCATGTAGTACGTACCGCCGGGGGCGACGTTCGGCGCGACCTTGGCCAGACACGGGACGCGGCGCGAGACGGCGTCGATGTCGGAGAGGCCGTACTCCAGCTCGGCCTCCTGCGCGGCGGCGAGCAGATGGAGGATGGTGTTGGTCGAGCCGCCCATGGCGATGTCCAGCGCCATGGCGTTGTCGAAGGCGGCGCGGGTGGCGACATTGCGCGGCAGGACCGACTCGTCGTCCTGCTCGTAGTAGCGCTTGGTGATCTCGACGACCGTGCGGCCCGCGTTCTCGTACAGCGCCCTGCGGGCGGTGTGGGTGGCCAGCACCGAGCCGTTGCCGGGCAGCGAGAGGCCGATCGCCTCGGTCAGACAGTTCATCGAGTTGGCGGTGAACATGCCGGAACAGGAACCGCAGGTCGGACAGGCGTTCTCCTCGATACGGAGGATGTCCGCGTCCGAGACGCTCTCGTCGACCGCGTCCGCGATCGCGTTGATCAGGTCGAGCTTGCGGACCGTACCGTCCACGAGCGTCGCCTTCCCGGCCTCCATCGGGCCGCCGGAGACGAAGACCGTGGGGATGTTGAGGCGCATCGCGGCCATCAGCATGCCGGGGGTGATCTTGTCGCAGTTGGAGATGCAGATCAGCGCGTCCGCGCAGTGCGCCTCGACCATGTACTCGACCGAGTCGGCGATCAGATCGCGGGACGGCAGGGAGTAGAGCATCCCGCCGTGGCCCATCGCGATGCCGTCGTCGACGGCGATGGTGTTGAACTCGCGCGGCACGGCGCCCGCGGCCTTGATCGCCTCGGAGACGATCCGGCCGACCGGCGCGAGATGCGTGTGCCCCGGCACGAACTCGGTGAAGGAGTTGGCCACCGCGACGATCGGCTTGCCGATGTCCGCGCTCGCTACGCCCGAGGCTCGCATCAGGGCGCGTGCGCCCGCCATATTGCGGCCGTGGGTGACAGTGCGGGACCTCAGCTCGGGCATCGTCGTTCGCTCCTTCGGCGGATCCATCGTCGGCAGATCCATGGGCGGAAATGACTGTCTAAGAGCGTACGCCCACGCTCCAAGATCTGGACACGCCGTCCGCTATACGGAACGGCCGCCCACACTGCGGTCACCCGGAACCGGCCGCCCGGCCTTGATCACTCGGCCTTGGTCGCTCGGCCTTGGTCGCTCAGCCTCCGTCACTCGGCGTTGGTCGCTCAGCCTTCGGCCAGATACCGCTGGAGCGTGGGCGCCACCATCGCGACGATCTTCTCGGAGTCCGCGGAGGCAAGCGGCTCCGCCTTGATCACATACCGGAGGAACGCGATCCCGATCATGTGCGACGCGGCCAGTTCGGCGCGGAACGTCGGATCCGGTACGTCCAGCTCCTCCGCGACCCGCTCCAGCAGCCGGCGCAGGACGAACGTACGCAGCACCTTCGCCGCCGCCTCGTGCGTCAGGGCGGAACGGATGACCGCCAGCAGCGGCGCCCGGGTCACCGGGTTCTCCCAGACACCGATGAAGTAGCGGGCGAGCCGCTCCCCGATCCCGTCGGGGCCGCCGGCGAGCAGCGCGGGCACCATCAGGGCCGGTTCGAAGGAGACCTCGACGGCCGCAGCGAAGACCTCGTCCTTCGTACCGAAGTAGTGGTGGACCAGGGCGGGGTCGACGCCCGCGGCCTTGGCGACGCCCCGGATGGACGTCTTGTCGTAGCCGCGCGCGGCGAACTCCGCGCGGGCCGCCTCCAGGATCCTCTGCCGGGCGCCGGGGCCCGACTCCGTGTCCTTGCGGGCGGGACGGCCACGACGGCGCGGAGCCGTGTCGGTCATGGGGCCTCGCCGGTCGTCTCGCCGGTCGTCTCGCCGGTCATGAGGGGCGCGCCCCCGAGGAGCCCGGGGTACGGGACGGGCGGGACTCACGCCCGGCGGACGGTGCCGGGGGCGATGTCCGGGCGGATGCCGCCGACGACGTCGAGGACGAGGAGGACGAGGAGGCCTCCCGCCGCGGCGCGGCCGGTGCCGCGCCCTGCCCGCCGGGGCCACCGGGTACTCCCTGCCCGCCGGGGCCTCCGGGGCCTCCGGCCGGTGTGCCGGCCGGCCCCCGGGCCGGCGCGAGATGCAGCCGGGTGAAGGCCAGCGCCTCCGCCAGATCGGCCTCACGCTCCGCCGACGACATCGCCCGGCGGGTGTTGACCTCGATCACGACATGGCCGTCGAACGCGGAGCCCGCCAGCCGTTCCAGCAGTTCGGCGCAGGGCTGCGTGCCCCGGCCCGGCACAAGGTGCTCGTCCTTCGCCGAGCCCCTGCCGTCCGCGAGATGGACATGCCCCAGCCGGTCGCCCATCCGGTCGACCATGCCCATGGCATCGGTGCGGGCGGTCGCGGTGTGCGAGAGATCGACCGTGAAGTGCCGGTAGTCGTCCCTGGTGACGTCCCAGTCCGGCGCGTACGCGAGCATCTCGCGGTCCCGGTACCGCCAGGGGTACATGTTCTCGACCGCGAACCGTACGTCCGTCTCCCCCGCCATCCGCCAGATGCCGGTGACGAAGTCGCGCGCGTACTGCCGCTGCCAGCGGAACGGCGGATGGACGACCACGGTGGAGGCGCCGAGCCTCTCGGCCGCCGCCCGCGCCCGCTGGAGCTTCACCCACGGATCGGTCGACCACACCCGCTGGGTGATCAGCAGACAGGGCGCGTGGATCGCCAGTACCGGCACCTGGTGATAGTCCGAGAGCCTGCGCAGCGCCTCGATGTCCTGGCTGACCGGATCGGTCCACACCATGACCTCGACCCCGTCGTACCCGAGGCGCCCGGCGATCTCGAAAGCCGTCGCCGTGGACTCCGGATAGACCGAGGCCGTCGACAGGGCGACCTTCGCATCCGGGACCCGCACCACTGGTTCTGCCACGGAGACAGCGTAAGGGCACCTTCCAGGTGCTGTCCGGGCGATCTTCGTGGAACAGCCCGGGGCGTCCGGTGCGGTACATCGCAAGGCGGAGGATCGTTCTCGTACTGGACGTACTTGGACGATTCCGACAACGCGGCGAGGTGCCGTGCCAGGCGTTCCGGGCCCGCGAAGATCGACCGGACAGGGCCTAGGTGGTCGGGAGTTGGTCGAGGCGGCGCAGGATGATGCCCTCGCGCAGCGCCCAGGGGCAGATCTCCACCACGTCGATCCCGAACAGGTCCATCGCGCCCTCCGCGACCAGCGCTCCTGCCAGGAGCTGGGACGAGCGCCCCTCGGAGACACCGGGGAGCCCGGCGCGCTGGAGGGAGGTCATCGCGGCCAGCTCGGGGACCCACTCCTCCAGTGACGTACGACTCAGTTCGCGCTGTACGTACAGGCCCTCCGCGGAGCGCGCGGCCCCCGCGAGCCGGGCGAGCTGCCGGAAGGTCTTGGACGTCGCCACCACATGGTCCGGGGTGCCGAAGCGGGCGAACTCACCGACCGTACGGGCGATCTGGGCGCGTACATGGCGCCGCAGCGCCTTCACATCGATCGGGTCGGGCGGATCGCCGGGCAGCCAGCCGGCCGTCAGCCGTCCCGCGCCCAGCGGCAGGGACACGGCGGCGTCCGGCTCCTCGTCGATTCCGTACGCGATCTCCAGGGAGCCGCCCCCGATGTCCAGGACCAGCAGTTTCCCGGCCGACCAGCCGAACCAGCGGCGGGCCGCGAGGAAGGTGAGCCGGGCCTCCTGCTCGCCGGTGAGCACTTCGAGGTCCACGCCGGTCTCGCTCCTGACCCGCCCGAGCACCTGGTCCGCGTTGAGGGCCTCCCGTACGGCGGAGGTCGCGAACGGCAGCACGGCCTCGCAGCCTTTGTCCTCGGCGGCCTGGAGCGCGTCGGCGATCGTCGCGACGAGCCGGTCGACACCGTCGGGCCCTATGGCACCGTCCGCGTCGAGCAGCTCGGCGAGTCGCAGCTCCGCCTTGTGCGAATACGCCGGCAGCGGGCGGGCGCCACGGTGGGCGTCCACCGCCAGAAGATGAACGGTGTTCGAACCGACATCCAGGACTCCGAGTCTCATGAACGGAACGCTACTGCGGGCGCGCGCATACGCTGGAGCCGTGCCAAAGACGAAAAAGGCGAAGCCGGGCAAAGCCAGCGGCCCGAACAAGCAGGAACGACCGGAGGAGGTTCGGGAGGCCCGCGCCGCACGTCATGCGCGGAACACCCGGAAGACTCCGCCGGTCCCCGACGAGAAGGGCCTGGACTTCGCTCGCGCCTGGGTCGAATTCCCCGACCCCGCCGACGAGGAGCAGGTCTTCCGGTGCGATCTGACCTGGCTCACCTCGCGGTGGAGCTGTGTCTTCGGCAGCGGCTGCCAGGGCATCCAGGCGGGCCGTGCCGATGACGGATGCTGCACGCTGGGCGCGCACTTCTCCGACGAGGACGACGAGAAGCGGGTCGCCGGACACGTGGCCCGTCTCACCCCCGAGCTGTGGCAGTTCCACAAGGAGGGCACGACGGCCGGCTGGACGCAGACCGACGACGACGGCGAGCGGCAGACCCGGCGCTGGAAGGGCTCGTGCATCTTCCAGAACCGTCCCGGCTTCGCCGGCGGCGCGGGCTGTTCGCTCCACATCCTGGCCCTGCGCGAGGGCCGCGAACCGCTGGAGACGAAACCGGACGTCTGCTGGCAGCTTCCGGTGCGGCGTACGTACGACTGGATCGAGCGGCCCGACGACACGCGCGTGCTCCGGGTCTCGATCGGTGAGTACGACCGGCGGGGCTGGGGTCCCGGCGGCCACGATCTGCACTGGTGGTGCACGTCGGCGACCTCGGCGCACGGGGCGGGCGAACCGGTCTACCGGACGTACCGGCCCGAGCTGACGGAGCTGATGGGCGAGGCGGCGTACGAGGAACTGGCCGGGCTGTGCGAGCAGCGCCTGGCGAACGGGCTCCCGCTGGTGGCGCCGCATCCGGCGGACCCCGCCGGGGCCTGAGCGCCGGGGCCCTGAGCGCGACCGGATCCCGCTCGGGTCCTTGACGGGCGCCGCCGGGGCCGGTCGGGGCCCGGACGGGACCCGGGCGGCGCCCGAACCCCGGCCCGCCCCCGACCCTCCCTGCGTGGCCTCGGCGGGAATCCGCACGGCCGACCGGCCGTACGTACGCCGACCGCAGGCCGCCGTGAGCACCGTGGGCCGCCGGACGCCGTAGGCCGCCGGACGCCGTGGGGCGCCGACGCCGTCGCGCCGGTCAGACGGGGGTGACCGGGGGCTCGTACTCGGGAACCGTCGGATCCTCGTCCGGCGGCTGCTGATCGCCGGGGATGGGTCCCGGGCCCTCGGACCCCGGATCCGTGGGCCCGGGACCGCCGGGGTCGGTGGGTTCCGGACCGCCCGGATCCGTGGGCCCTGGATCGGTGGGGCGGGACGGACCCGGCTCCGCGGGATCCGGGGAGCCCGGGGGCTTCGGCCCGCCGGTCCCGGGGTGGCCGGGATTCCCGGAGCCGCCCGGCCGGCCCGGGTGGGCCGGTGGGTGGCCCGGATGGCCGGGACGCCCCGGACGGCCCGCGGACGGCGGCCGGGAGCCCTGGCCGTGGATGTTCACGACCGCTCCCGCGGGACGGAGCGCGATCCGCTCGCTCCAGGGCCCCGACGGCTCGCGCCGGTGGTCCACGAAGACCCGGATCGTCACGGACTCACCGGGCGCGAGCGTGCCGTGGTCCTGGCTCAGCCGGAGCCAGGAGGCGGTCGTCCCGGCCCTCCAGGCGACCGGCGACCTGCCCGACGCCCTGAGCGTGATGGTCGTCAGACCGCCGGCCGACCGCGCCTCGACCGTGATCCGGCCCGGGACGGGCTGTCCCGGGAGCGCCGACGGCATGCCCGTACCGTCGCTGATGACCTCGACGGAGATGTCCGACGTACGGCCGTCGTCGCCGAAGCGGGAGTCGCTCGCGGCGCTCCCGGTGTTCTCGTACCGGTCGTACGGCCGCCCGTGGCCGGGCTTGTCCGCCTCTCCCGCGCTGACCGAGGAGCCTTCGTGGCCCTCGTCCGCCGGGGACTCGGCCTGGTACGCCGCCCAGAGCGCGAGCACGGGAGCGGCGACGACGGTCGCCACGACGGTGGTCGTCAGGGCGCGGGCCCGCAGCCGGCCCCGGCGGGCGGCCCGGTCCTTGGGGTCCACCGGGAACCCGTCACGGCCGAGGCGCGGCGCCGCCGCTCGGGCCCGTGCGGCGCGTGTCATCGCGGTGTGCACGGCGGTCCTCGGTGCCGTGACGAGGGGCAGGACGGCGGGGGTGGCCGCCCGCGCGGCGGAGGCGGGCCGGGCGGGGGTGCCCGGGGGCGCGGCGGGGGCCCCGGCCGGCGGGGTACGGGACCCGGGCCAGGGGCCGGCCGCCTCGACCCGCTCGGCGGCGCGGCGGCAGCGCGGGCAGTCGTCGACGTGCCGGACGAGTTCACGCCGGAGCGCGGCGGACAGCAGTACCCGGTGGTCGCCGGTGAGCCGGGCGACGGAGGGACAGTCGCCCGCGTCGACGACGGCCAGCGCGGCGCGGGTGCGCTCCACCTCGCAGGCCGCGGAGGCGAGCAGCTCACGGGCGGCGGTGGGCTGGAGCGAGAGCACGGCGGCGGCCTCGCGCGGGCCGAGCTGATGCCGTACGGCCAGTTCCAGGATCTCGCGCTGTTCCGGTGTGGTGCCGGCGGCCTCGGGCCAGGCCAGGAGACCCAGTTCATGCGCGCGGCGCGCGGTGATCTCCGGCGTGGGGTCCGCCGCCGGTGCGGGCTCCGGCGCGCGTGGGCCCGAGTGCGCCCCCTGGCGGTTGCGGCGGTCTTCGGTGAGCTTGCGCTGACAGGCCCAGCGGGCGAGCGCGTACAGCCACGCCTTGCGCTCCCCCTCAGCCGTCGGGGACCGGCCGTACTGGCGGTCGGCGACCGCCAGGGCGTCGCCGAGCGCCTCGGTCGCGTCGTCGTGGTCGCAGAGCACGGAGAGGCAGTACGTGAACAGACCGTCCAGGTACGGCTCGTACCGTGCGGGTGGGTGCTGCGCCACCGACCGGGGCGCACGGCGGGGCGCGCGGTGTGCGCCGGTGGTGTGCGGGGAGGATCCGGGGCTGCTGCTCATCACCCGGCGACCGTAGACAGCGCGACCCGCGCCTTTCACACCCCTTGAGCACATTTAACTCTTACGGGTGAACGCATCCCCCGTAAGGGGATCCCGGGGGCGCGTGCCGCCGCTCCGGACGGGGGTGCGGTCGTCGTGGTCGGCGCTGTCGGTGGGGCCCTATACGGTGACGCCATGGCTGCCCGTACGAAATCCGCCAAGGACAGGCCGTCCTACCGCTGCACCGACTGCGGCTGGACGACCGCCAAGTGGCTCGGCCGATGCCCCGAATGCCAGGCGTGGGGCACGGTCGAGGAGTACGGCGCGCCCGCGGTACGGACCACCGCGGCCGGCCGGGTCTCCACCGCCGCGCTCCCGATCGGCCAGGTCGACGTCCGTACGGCCACGGCGCGCTCCACGGGCGTGCCCGAGCTGGACCGGGTGCTCGGCGGGGGCCTGGTCCCGGGCGCCGTCGTCCTGCTCGCGGGTGAGCCGGGCGTCGGCAAGTCCACGCTGCTGCTCGATGTCGCGGCGAAGGCGGCCAGTGACGACCACCGCACGCTCTATGTGACGGGCGAGGAGTCCGCCAGCCAGGTCCGGCTGCGCGCGGACCGGATCAAGGCCATCCACGACCATCTCTATCTGGCCGCAGAGACCGATCTCTCCGCGGTCCTCGGCCATCTCGACGCGGTCAAGCCGTCCCTGCTGATCCTGGACTCCGTACAGACCGTGGCCTCGCCCGAGATCGACGGCGCGCCCGGTGGGACGGCCCAGGTCAGAGAGGTCGCGGGCGCGCTCATCCGGGCCTCCAAGGAGCGTGGTATGGCCACCCTGCTCGTGGGCCATGTCACCAAGGACGGCGCGATCGCGGGGCCGCGGCTGCTCGAACACCTGGTGGACGTCGTGCTGTCCTTCGAGGGCGACCGGCACGCCCGGCTGCGGCTCGTCCGCGGTATCAAGAACCGGTTCGGGGCCACGGACGAGGTCGGCTGCTTCGAGCTGCACGACGAGGGGATCACCGGTCTCACCGATCCGTCGGGTCTCTTCCTCACCCGGCGTGACGAGCCCGTTCCCGGCACCTGCCTCACCGTCACGCTGGAGGGCCGCCGTCCCCTCGTGGCCGAGGTGCAGGCGCTGACGGTCGACTCGCAGATCCCCTCGCCCCGGCGCACCACCTCGGGGCTGGAGACCTCCCGGGTCTCGATGATGCTCGCCGTGCTGGAGCAGCGCGGCCGGATCAGCGCGCTCGGCAAGCGGGACATCTACAGCGCCACGGTCGGCGGGGTGAAGCTCTCCGAGCCCGCCGCCGATCTCGCGATCGCCCTCGCGCTGGCCTCCGCGGCCAGCGACACCCCGCTGCCGAAGAACCTGGTCGCGATCGGCGAAGTGGGGCTCGCGGGCGAGGTCAGACGGGTCACGGGCGTGCAGCGCAGGCTCGCGGAGGCCCATCGGCTGGGCTTCACCCAGGCCCTCGTGCCGACCGATCCGGGGAAGATCCCCGCCGGTATGAAGGTCACAGAAGTCGCCGACATGGGCGATGCTCTCAGGGTGCTGCCGCGCCGGGGTCGTGCGGAGGCCCCACGGGAGGACAACGCTCGCCGGTAGACTTTGCCCTGGTCTCGCCCATCCGTACGAGCCGGAGGAGTGCAGTGGCAGCCAACGACCGGGCATCAGCACCCGGAAAGTCCGGCGCGGGCTCCGGCAACGAAGCGCTGATGCGCGCCTCCCTGAGCGCGGTCGCGCCGGGTACGGCCCTGCGCGACGGGCTGGAGCGGATCCTGCGCGGAAACACCGGCGGTCTCATCGTCCTGGGCATGGACAAGACCGTCGAGTCGATGTGTACCGGCGGGTTCGTGCTGGACGTGGAGTTCACCGCGACCCGGCTGCGCGAGCTGTGCAAGCTCGACGGCGCTCTCATCCTCGACAAGGACATCACCAAGATCCTGCGGGCCGGCGTCCAGTTGGTCCCCGAGTCCTCCATCCCCACGGAGGAGACCGGCACGCGCCACCGCACCGCGGACCGGGTGTCCAAGCAGTGCGGCTTCCCCGTCGTCTCCGTGTCGCAGTCGATGCGGCTGATCGCGCTCTATGTGAACGGGGAGCGCCGGGTCCTGGAGGAGTCGGCGGCGATCCTGTCCCGGGCGAACCAGGCGCTGGCGACCCTGGAGCGGTACAAGCTCCGCCTCGACGAGGTGGCGGGCACGCTCTCGGCCCTGGAGATCGAGGACCTGGTGACGGTCCGGGATGTGACGGCCGTCGCACAGCGGCTGGAGATGGTGCGCCGGATCGCCACGGAGATCGCCGAGTACGTGGTCGAGCTGGGCACCGACGGCCGGCTCCTCTCGCTCCAGCTCGACGAGCTGATCGCGGGGGTGGAGCCGGAGCGGGATCTGGTCGCGCGCGACTATGTGCCGGAACCGACCGCGAAGCGGGCCCGTACGGTCGACGAGGCGCTCGGGGAGCTGGACTCCCTGACCCACTCGGAGCTGCTCGAACTGCCCACGGTGGCCAGGGCGCTGGGCTACAGCGGGGCGCCGGAGACTCTCGACTCCGCGGTCTCGCCGCGTGGTTACCGGCTGCTGGCCAAGGTGCCGCGGCTGCCCGGTGCCATCATCGAGCGGCTGGTCGAGCACTTCGGCGGACTCCAGAAGCTGCTGGCGGCCAGCGTGGACGATCTCCAGACGGTGGACGGTGTCGGCGAGGCGCGGGCCCGCAGCGTGCGGGAGGGTCTGTCGCGGCTCGCGGAGTCGTCGATCCTGGAACGGTACGTCTGACCCGCACGCTCCTACGGCGAACGCCCCGGCCCATGGGCCGGGGCGTTCCGCGTCCGTGGCGGGAGCGGCTCAGTCCTTCCCCGTCGGTCCTTCCCTGTCAGCCCCTCCCCATCGGTCCTTCCCCGTCAGCCCTTCCGCCGTCAGTCCTTCTCCAGGCGGATGGACTGCTGGCCCTGCTTCACCGTGGCACGCGAGCTGGTGGCCTCGACCAGATACGTTCCGGGAACGACGGCCCCCGCGGGCGGAGTGGCGCACCGCGGCGCGCTCTGCCTGCGGTCCCACTGCACGGTGCGGGTGACGGTCTGTCCCGCCGGGACCTCGAAGTACAGCCGGCCGGTCCTCGGGCAGTCGGCGGAGGACCAGACCTCTTCGTCCTCGGCGTCGGTGACCGTCAGCACCATGGCCTTCGGCCCGAAGTCCGCCTTGCAGGTGGTGCCCGACGTGTTCTTGACGATCAGCCGGAACGCGGGCTTCTCGCCCGGCTCGTAGGCGACCTTCGTCGTGGCGAGCGTCAGCGCCAGGGAGTTGGGGGCGCAGTCGGGGAGCGCGGAGCCCGCGCCGACCGCCCGTCCGGTGGTGGTGCCGCCGTCGCCGGTGCCCGTACCCCCGCCGCCGGCACCGCCGTTGGCCGTTCCTGCGGCGCCGCCCGCGCCACCCGGCCCGCCCGCGCCGCCCGTACCCGCCGCGCCTCCCGCGCCGGTGCTTCCGCCGCCGCCCGCGCCTCCGGTGCCGCCGCCGGTGTCTCCGGTGCCGCCGGTACCGCCGCTCTTGCCACCGTCGGCGCCGGAGTCCGTACCGCCGTCGCCACCGCCGTTCCCGCCGGTGCCGCCCGATTCGTCGCGTCCGCCCGGCTGTTCACTGATGGCCGGTCCCGATCCGGACGGCCCGGGGGTGATGGACGTCGCGGGATTGGCGCCGTCGGACGTGTCGCCGTTCTTCCTGCCCCCGCCCCCGGTGGCGCTGACGAACCAGACCACCAGCAACGCGAGCAGCGCGATCAGCGTCGCCGCTACTGCCCTCCGTCGCCAGTAGATGGTGGAGGGAAGCGGCCCGACCGGATTGCGCAAAGATCCCACGGCGGCAACTGTACGAGAGATCAGGGCCAACTCCCGCCCCACATGCCGCCCGTCTCAGCAAGTTTTACGGATCATCATCCCGGAACGCCCTTCAGGAATAGCACTTTTGACCATGAAGAGACCCCTTCCTTTCGTCCAGGATGCGTCTTTGGCCAGGGGGCGATGTGACCAACAGCCGTCATCTGTACGTTGATCACATGAACGGCAGTGCAACGAGCGATCTCTATCGCGACATCACCGACTTCGCCCGCACCACCCCAACCTGGGTCCAGCACCTGGCCGAACTGTGGACGGAGGCAGGGCTGCTGGTGTTCGGCCTGCTCTTCGTGACCGTCTGGTGGTCCTCCCGGCGGAGCGGCACACGGGCCGTGGCCCTGGCGGTGCTCGCCCCGCTCGCCACCGCGATCGCCTATGTGACCAGCGAACTGTCCAAATCGGTCCTGCGGGAGGAGCGGCCGTGCCGCGCGGTCGCCGGGGCCGGCACCCCGCTCGTCCCCTGCCCGCCGGTCGGCGACTGGTCCTTCCCCAGCAACCACTCCACGATCGCCGGAGCGGCGGCGATCGCCCTCGTGATCGCCCGTCCCCGGCTCGCGTTCCTCACCGTACCGATGGCGCTGCTGATGGCGTTCTCACGCGTCTTCGTCGGGGTCCACTACCCGCACGACGTGGCGGTGGGCCTGGTCCTGGGCGCGGTCGTGGTCACGCTGGTGATGCTGACGGCGGCCCGGCCGGTGGGGCTGCTCGTCGCGACGATGCGTACCAGCCGTTCGAGCCTGTCGCTCTGGCTGGCGGGGCCGGGCGGTCCGCCGGCCGCTCCGGTCCGCCCCGCCCACGCCGCCGCCGCGCCCGTCCGGACCGACCTCGGGGACTCCCCCACGATGACCATCCGGACCCCCCGGGGCTGAGCCACCCGGCGGCGGCGCGCCTGCGACAACCTCCGGCCCACGCCCGTCCGCTGCACCGTCCACGCCTCGTGACGTGCCAGGATCGGTGGTGCCATGACTGCTACCTCAGCGCACTCCGCGACCTCCACGGCCTCCACCCCCTCCCCCGCTGCCCCCGTCTCCCCCGAATCCCCCGTCCCGCCGGCCTCCGTGACCAGGGCGGCCGGCATCGACCCGGCCGCCCTGCACACCCCCGTCATCGCGTGGTTCGAGACGCACGCGCGCGATCTGCCCTGGCGCCGCCCCGAGGCCGGCGCCTGGGGTGTGATGGTCAGTGAGTTCATGCTCCAGCAGACCCCGGTCAGCCGGGTCCTGCCTATCTACGAGCAGTGGCTCGCCCGCTGGCCGCGCCCCGCCGATCTGGCCGCGGAGGCCCCCGGCGAGGCGGTACGCGCCTGGGGCCGGCTCGGCTATCCGCGCCGCGCGCTGCGACTGCACGGCGCGGCGCAGGCGATAACGGAGCGGTACGGAGGCGACGTACCCCGCGAGCACGCGCAGCTCCTCTCGCTGCCCGGGATCGGTGAGTACACGGCCGCCGCGGTGGCCTCGTTCGCGTACGGACAGCGGCACGCCGTGCTCGACACGAATGTGCGCCGGGTCTTCGCGCGCGCCGTCACCGGTGTCCAGTACCCGCCGAACGCGACCACGGCCGCCGAGCGGAAGCTGGCCCGTGCCCTGCTGCCCGAGGACGCGGCGACCGCGGCGCGCTGGGCCGCCTCCTCGATGGAGCTGGGCGCGCTGATCTGCACGGCGAAGAACGAGGAGTGCGCGCGCTGCCCGATCGCCGCGCGCTGCGCCTGGCGGCTCTCCGGCAAGCCCGCGCACGAAGGCGCCCCCCGGCGCGGCCAGACGTACGCGGGCACGGACCGCCAGGTGCGCGGCAGGCTTCTGGCCGTCCTGCGTGACGCGGTCGGCCCGGTGCCGCAGACGGCCCTGGACGCGGTCTGGGACGAACCGGTGCAGCGCGCCAGGGCGCTGGACGGTCTGGTCGCGGACGGACTGGTCGAGCCCCTGGAGAACGGCGTCTACCGGCTCCCGCAGAGCTGATCCGGCCCTGACCCGAGTGATCCGGTCCTGACCCGGTCCTGACCCGGTCCTGACCCGGTCCCGTCCGGCCGCACCCGGCCGACCGGGCCGGGTGGGGCCGCGCCGGACGGCGTCCGCACCCCCGGCCGGCCGTTACACAACCGATGGGCAGCCGTGCGTTTACCGACGGCTGTCCCGCACATCTCCGTGACAACCCCTCCGTAATTTCGGTGCCGTGGGCGAACGAACGGCACGGATGGTCACAGGGGCGGAGGCGGTCGGCATGGCGCAGGGCGAGGTGCTCGGATTCGAGGAGTACGTACGGACCCGGCAGGAGGCCCTGCTGCGCAGCGCCCGCCGTCTGGTCCCCGACCCCGTCGACGCGCAGGACCTGCTCCAGACCGCCCTGGCCCGTATGTTCGGCCGCTGGGACGGCATCGCCGACAAGTCGCTCGCCGACGCCTATCTGCGCCGGGTCATGATCAATACCCGTACGGAGTGGTGGCGCGCGCGCAAGCTCGACGAGGTGCCCACCGAGCAGCTCCCCGACGCGCGCGTGGAGGACGGCACGGAGCAGCACGCCGACCGCGCCCTGCTGCTGGAGATCCTGGAGGTCCTGGCACCCAAGCAGCGCGGTGTCGTGGTGCTGCGACACTGGGAGCAGATGAGTACGGAAGAGACGGCGGCGGCGCTCGGGATGTCGGCGGGTACGGTGAAGAGCACGCTCCACCGGGCGCTGGCCCGGCTCCGTGAGGAGCTGGAGAGCAGGGAACGGGCGAGCAGGGAAGCGGCGCACGCGGAGCTGCGCGCCGCCCGCGCCCCGGAGCGTACGGCCCGTCGCCGGGACAGGACGGACGGCCTGGGCACCCCCGGTGAGCGCGACCGCGATGCGCGCGGTACACGCGATGGGCACGGCGGTCGTGAGGAACGGGGGCGGGAGAGGTGCGCGGCGTGACAGGCCCCGGCCGTCCGGGGGGCACGGCCCGCGCGGCGGGCGCCCCGGCCCTGGCCGGGCTCGCCGCTCTCATCGTGCTCGCCACCGGCTGCTCGGCCGGCGGCACGGGGACCAGGGACGAGGGCGCGGCGGTGACCATGCCCGTCGAACGGGCGATACCGGCCCCCCGCACATCCCGGCCGGCCCCCGCGAGGACCGTCGACGCGGTGTCCCTGCTCCGACGGGATCCGAAGGTCGGCCGGCGGATCAAGGCCGATCTCAAGCCGTGCGCCGAGGACACCTACCCGGTGGACACCTCGTACGGAGATCTCACCGGCGGCGCCGCGCCCGATGTCGTGATCAATGTGATGACCTGCGCCGACGCGATCGGCATCGGCACCTATGTGTACCGGTCCGAGGACGGCCGCTACCGGAACGTCTTCGCCAGCGAGGAGCCCGCCGTCTACGCCACCATCGACCGCGGCGCGCTGGTGGTCACCCGGCAGGTGTACGCGAAGGGCGATCCGGTCTCGTACCCCTCCGGGGAGGACGTCGTCACCTACCACTGGGGCGACGCGAGGTTCAGCGAGCGCTACCGGGTGCGCAACGACTACAGCAGGGCGGTGGGCAACGGAGGCGTGAGCACGCCCGTGCCGACCGTGCCGACCGGGAACTGAGGCCGGGGATGGCCGGGACCCGTGTGCTGTTCGTCGAGGACGACGATGTCATCCGCGAGGCCACCCAGCTCGCGCTGGAACGCGTCGGCTTCGTGGTCACCGCCAGGCCCGACGGGCTCTCCGGGCTGGAGTCGTTCCGCGCCGACCGGCCGCACATCGCGCTGCTCGATGTGATGGTCCCCGGTCTGGACGGCGTCAGCCTGTGCCGGCGTATCCGCGACGAGTCGACCGTGCCCGTGATCATGCTGTCGGCGCGCGCCGACGCCATCGATGTGGTGCTCGGCCTGGAGGCCGGCGCCGACGACTATGTGACCAAGCCCTTCGACGGGGCGGTGCTGGTCGCCAGGATCCGGGCCGTACTGCGCCGCTTCGGCCACGCGGGCGGCCCCGCGGCGCAGGACGGGAACGGGCGGGACGAGCCCGGCGGCCGTGGTGTGCTGACCTTCGGCGAGCTGGAGGTCGACACGGACGGCATGGAGGTGCGCAGGGCCGGTGAGCCGGTCGCGCTGACCCCGACGGAGATGCGGCTGCTGCTGGAGTTCTCGGCCGCGCCGGGGACCGTGCTCTCCCGCGACAGACTGCTGGAGCGGGTCTGGGACTACGGCTGGGGCGGCGACACCCGGGTCGTGGACGTCCATGTCCAGCGGCTGCGCACCAAGATCGGACAGGACAGGATCGACACGGTCCGCGGCTTCGGCTACAAGCTCAGGGCATGAGACGGCGCACGGTATGACCCCTGACAGCACGCACCGTACGGAACGGGTCCCCCGATGAGACGGCTCGCCCTGCGCACCGGCGTGCGCTGGAAGATCAGCATCGCGATCGCCGCCGTGGGCGCGCTGGTCGCGGTGGCGCTGAGTCTGGTGGTCCACAACTCGGCCCGGGTCTCGATGCTCGACAACGCGCGTGAGGTGCAGCTCGAACGGCTGCTGTTCGCGGAGCGGCTGTACGACTCGACCAAGGAGCCGAGGTTCGGCACGGTGGTCAATGACCCCGCGCTCCCGCACGACCTGCGCGCCAAGATGCGGCAGGGCCGGCGCGCGACCTATGTGGAGGAGAGCGCGAGCGGGGTGCCCGACGTCTGGGCGGCCGTCCCGATGGGGAATGGCACCGTGCTCTCGCTGCACAGCAGGTCCACCGACCGCAGCGCCACCATCATCGAGGATCTGGACCGCTCCCTGATCATCGGTTCGGTCTCGGTGGTCTTCGGGGGCTGCGCCCTGGGGGTGCTGATCGGTGGGCAGCTCTCCCGCCGGCTGCGCAGGGCCGCGGGCGCGGCGGCCCGGGTCGCGCGGGGCAACACGGACGTACGGGTCGGGGACGCCGTCGGCGGAGTCGTCCGCGACGAGACGGACGACCTGGCCCGCGCGGTGGACGCGCTGACCGACGCCCTCCACGAACGGATCGAGGCGGAGCGCCGGGTCACCGCGGACATCGCCCATGAGCTGCGCACCCCGGTGACGGGCCTGCTCACGGCGGCCGAGCTGCTGCCGCCCGGCCGCCCCAGCGAGCTGGTGCGGGACCGGGCTCAGGCCATGCGGACCCTGGTCGAGGACGTGCTGGAGGTGGCCAGGCTCGACAGCGCGTCGGAGCGCGCCGAACTCCAGGAGATCGCCCTCGGCGAGTTCGTCGAGCGGCGGGTGGCCCTGCTCGCCTCCGGGATCGAGGTCACGGTGGCGCGCGAGTCCTGGGTGAACACCGACCCGCGGCGGCTCGAACGCATCCTCGGCAATCTGCTGGCCAACGCCGCCGAGCACGGCGCCGCACCGGTCGAGGTCACGGTCGAGGGCCGGGTCGTGCGCGTACGGGACCACGGCCCCGGCTTCCCCGGGGCCCTGCTGCGCGAGGGCCCGAGCCGGTTCCGTACGGGCGCCAGCGACCGCGCGGGCCATGGGCACGGTCTGGGCCTGACCATCGCGGCCGGCCAGGCGCGGGTCCTCGGGGCCCGGCTCACCTTCCGCAACGCGGAACCGGAGGGCGCGGCGGCACGCGCGGGGACCGGAGGCGCCGGGATCGGAGGCGGAGGCGCGGGGATCGGAGGCGCGGGGGTCGGAGGCGCGGGGGGTGCCATCGCGGTCCTCTGGCTCCCGGAACACGCCCCGACGGCCACGGGCAGCTTCCCGGTACTCAGGATCTCCTGACCGGCGCGTGCCGCGAACGTCCCGCCGGGCCGGACCGGAAACCGCCGACGGCCCCCGGCGCGGGTGCGCCGGGGGCCGTGCGGGGCCGGGGGCCGGAGTCCCCGCGTACGGAGCACGCGGCGGGAGGCGGATCAGGCGGACTGCGGGACCTTGCTGTCCAGCACGGGAGCCTCGTCGGCCGCCTGCGGTCCGGCGCCCCTCAGCGGGACCTCCTTGACGAAGAAGGCCGCGACGAATCCGAGCACCGCGATCGACGCGCCGAGGGTGAAGGCGGCGTGCGTACCGGACGAGACCGCGACCTGATAGGCCTCGCGCACCGCGTCCGGCAGCTTCGCCAGGCTCGCCGCGTCGAGCTGCGCGGACTGCTGGGTGGCGCCCGAACCGCCCGCGGAGGCCATCTGGTCCTGCACCCGCGTGGTGAACAGCGCCCCCATGATGGCGACACCGAACGAGCTGCCCAGCGTACGGAAGAGGGTGGTCGCGGACGAGGCGACCCCCATGTCCTTCAGCTCGACGCTGTTCTGCGCGACCAGCATGGTGATCTGCATCAGGAAGCCCATACCGGCGCCGAGGACCGCCATATAGACGCCGGAGGTCACCCGGGAGGTGCCGGTGTCCATCTGGGCCAGCAGGAACAGCCCGACGACCATCAGTCCGCCGCCGATGATCGGGAAGATCTTGTACTTGCCGCTGTTGGTGGTGACCCGGCCCGCGATGAGCGAGACGACCATCATCGACAGCAGCATCGGCAGGAGCAGCAGACCGGAGTTGGTGGCCGAGGCGCCCTGGACGGACTGCTGGTAGAGCGGCAGGAAGAGCACCGCGCCGAACATCACGAAACCGGTCAGGAACCCGATCACCGACATCAGGGTGAAGTTGCGGCTGCGGAAGATGTGCAGCGGCATGATCGGCTCGGCGGCCTTGGTCTGTACGACGACGAAGCCGACCAGCGAGACGACCCCGATCGCGATCAGTTCCATGATCATGGCCGAGCCCCAGGCGTACTCCGTACCGCCCCAGGTGGTGACCAGCACGATCGAGGTGATGCCGATGGTCAGCAGCGCGGCCCCGAGGTAGTCGACCTTGACCTTCGACCGGTCCTTGGCGGGCAGATGCAGTACGGCGGTGATCATCACCAGCGCGACCGCGCCCAGCGGCAGATTGATGTAGAAGCTCCAGCGCCAGCCGAGGTGGTCGGTGATGGTGCCGCCGACCAGCGGTCCGCCGATCATGGCGAGCGCCATCACACCGGCCATCATGCCCTGGTACTTGCCCCGCTCCCGGGGCGGTATCAGATCACCGATGATCGCCATGACACCGACCATCAGACCGCCGGCGCCCAGACCCTGGACGGCACGGAAACCGATGAGCTGTCCCATGTCCTGGGCCATACCGCTCAGCACGGACCCGATCAGGAAGATCACGATCGAGGCGAGGAAGACGCCCTTGCGTCCGTACATGTCGCCGAGCTTGCCCCAGATCGGGGTGGAGGCGGCGGTCGCCAGGGTGTACGCGGTGACCACCCAGGACAGATGTTCCAGCCCGCCCAGCTCACCGACGATGGTCGGCATCGCCGTACCGACGATCATGTTGTCCAGCATGGCCAGCAGCATCGCGATCATCAGCGCGAGCAGGACCACGCGCACACTGCGCTGCTGGGGCCCGGCCTTGGCCGCCCCGCTCTCCGGCGCCCCCGGGCCGTCGGAGGTCACCGTCCCGGGCCCGGCCACGGTCTCGACACTGTCCGTCGGCCGGCCCTTCCCCGTCTGTTTCCCGGTCGGACTCATGTTGCCCACTCCCCTGCGCTCCCCTGACACTTACTTGCCGCCCGGCAAGCTGACTACACTGGGGAAGGTAGACCTCTTACTTGCCGGGCGTCAAGTAAGTTATTCCTCGGGAGAGCACCATGGGCAGCACACAGCAGCCGCGGCGGAGCAACACCCGTCAGGCCATCCAGGACATCGCGATGGAGCTCTTCGCCGAGCAGGGGTACGAGAAGACCTCGCTGCGGGAGATCGCCGAGCGGCTGGACGTCACCAAGGCGGCGCTGTACTACCACTTCAAGACCAAGGAAGACATCCTGGTCAGCATCTTCGAGGATCTGACCCGCCCGATCGACGAGCTGATCGCCTGGGGCCGGACCCAGCCGCACACGCTGGAGACCAAGCAGGAGATCCTGCGCCGCTACAGCGACGCGCTGACGCGGGCGACCCCGCTCTTCCGCTTCATGCAGGAGAACCAGGCGACGGTGCGCGATCTGAGCATCGGCGAGACGTTCAAGAGCCGCATGATCGACCTGATGGATCTGATCCAGGACCCGGAGGCGTCCCTGACGGACCGCGTCCGCTGCATCAGCGCGCTCTTCACCATGCACGCCGGCCAGTTCGCCCTCCGGGAAGTCGAAGGAGACCCCGAGGAGAAGCGCCAGGCCATCCTTGAGGTCTCCACCGAACTGATCAGCCGGGCCCATCGGGTCACACCTTGACGCCGACCGAGCGCAGGAAGTTCACGGGGTTGACGGCGGAGCCGTAGTTCGGGGTCGTACGGATCTCGAAGTGCAGGTGCGGACCGCTGGAGTTGCCGGTGTTGCCGGACAGACCGATCTGCTGGCCCGTCCTCACCTGCTGGCCCACATACACCTTGATCTTCGACAGATGCGCGTACTGGGAGTACGTACCGTTCGCGTGCTTGACCACTATCGCGTTGCCGTACGCGGGACCGTCACCGGCGCCGTAGGGGCCGGCCTTGACGACCGTACCGCTGTGGACGACGCGCACCGGGGTGCCGAGCGGTACGGCGAAGTCCTGGCCGGAGTGCTTGGCGGCCCACATGCTGCCGCCGCGGCCGAAGGTCGCGCTCAGCGTGTACTTGACGACCGGATCGGTCCAGGAAACGGCCTTCTTGGCAGTCGCCTTGGCCTTGGACTCCGCCGCCTTGGCGTCGGCCTTGACGCCCGCCTTGGAGACGGCCTTGCTCTGCACAGCGGCCTGCTGCTGGACGGCGGCCGCGGTGACGGACGAACTGGCGGGAGCGTCGCCGCCGGTCGCGGCGAACGCGGCCCCGGTTCCGGCCGCCAACGACACTCCGAGTCCGGCAGCCAGGACACCGGCACGGGTACGAAGGACGGACGAGCGGGTGAGACGGGACAGCTTGCGCGGCGACATGCGGAAACCTCCGGGCATCAAGGGGCCCGGCACCTGTGCGCCGGGCTGACCCCACCTTGGTAACCCGGACCCCATCACATACCAAAACGCCCCATCTACGACATCACCTCGTAGAAATGTCCCGTTTGATCCGCCGCTCGATTCCCCGCCACGCCCGAGCACGGTGCGCCGTTATGGACCGAAATAAATATGTTTAGCACCAGGTGAAAGGGGCGGAAAACCGGCATCCCCTCGGGCCGGACGCACCGCAGGCGCCGCGGCGCTGAAGGACCCGCCCGGCCGGGGGCCGAACGTCCCGGCCGAGGCCGTCCCCGCCACTAACCCGGCTCGTAGACCCGCGAACGCCTGTGCGTCATATCACGGGCACCGGGCCGAAGGGCTGTCCGGTTCGGGACCAAGGGCCCGGCGCACGGGGCGCCCGTACGAGGACAAAGCGCCCGCACGGCGACAAAGGGCTGCCCCGGACCGCGTGAAACGGTCCGGGGCAGCCCCTTCAGTCAGTCACTCAGCGCCGGAAGGGCCTGAGCGGCCTCACGCGTCCCTGTCAGACGTCCTTCGTCAGGTTCGGACCGCCGCCCGCCGCCTGCTCGATCGGAGGAACATCCGGCAGAGGCGACTTCTCCTCGCCGCGGAAGGTGAAGGCCTTCGCCTCCCCCTCGCCCTCGGTGTCCACGACCACGATGTGACCGGGGCGCAGCTCTCCGAAGAGGATCTTCTCGGAGAGGATGTCCTCGATCTCGCGCTGGATCGTCCGGCGCAGCGGCCGGGCGCCCAGGACCGGGTCGTAACCCTTCTTGGCGAGCAGCGACTTGGCGGACGGGCTGAGCTCGAGGCCCATGTCCCGGTCCTTCAGACGCTCGTCCACCTTGGCGACCATCAGATCGACGATCTGGATGATGTCTTCCTCGGTGAGCTGGTGGAAGACGACCGTGTCGTCGACACGGTTGAGGAACTCGGGCCGGAAGTGCTGCTTCAGCTCTTCGTTGACCTTGTTCTTCATCCGCTCGTAGTTGGTCTTGGTGTCACCCTGCGCCGCGAAGCCCAGGTTGAACCCCTTGGAGATGTCCCGCGTCCCGAGGTTGGTCGTCATGATGATGACCGTGTTCTTGAAGTCCACGACCCGGCCCTGGGAGTCGGTCAGCCGACCGTCCTCCAGGATCTGGAGAAGGGAATTGAAGATATCGGGGTGGGCCTTCTCGACCTCGTCGAAGAGGACGACGGAGAACGGCTTCCTGCGCACCTTCTCGGTGAGCTGGCCGCCCTCTTCGTAACCCACGTATCCGGGGGGAGAACCGAAGAGACGCGACACCGTGTGCTTCTCGCTGAACTCCGACATGTCGAGAGCGATCAGCGCGTCCTCGTCACCGAAGAGGAATTCGGCGAGCGTCTTGGACAGCTCGGTCTTACCGACACCGGACGGACCGGCGAAGATGAACGAGCCACCGGGACGCTTGGGGTCCTTCAGACCGGCCCGCGTACGGCGGATGGCCTGCGAGAGCGCCTTGATGGCGTCCTTCTGCCCGATGACGCGCTTGTGCAGCTCGTCCTCCATGCGGAGCAGGCGCGAGGACTCCTCCTCGGTGAGCTTGAAGACCGGGATGCCGGTCGCCGTCGCCAGGACCTCGGCGATCAGCTCCTCGTCCACCTCGGCGACGACATCCATGTCGCCGGCCTTCCACTCCTTCTCCCGCTTGGTCTTCGCGGCCAGGAGCTGCTTCTCCTTGTCACGGAGAGAGGCGGCCTTCTCGAAGTCCTGGGAGTCGATCGCCGACTCCTTGTCGCGGCGGACACCCGCGATCTTCTCGTCGAACTCACGGAGGTCCGGCGGCGCGGTCATCCGGCGGATGCGCATCCGGGAACCGGCCTCGTCGATCAGGTCGATCGCCTTGTCCGGCAGGAAGCGGTCCGAGATGTAGCGGTCGGCGAGGGTGGCGGCGGCGACCAGCGCGGAGTCCGTGATGGACACGCGGTGGTGCGCCTCGTACCGGTCGCGCAGGCCCTTGAGGATCTCGATCGTGTGCGGCAGCGACGGCTCCGCGACCTGGATGGGCTGGAAGCGGCGCTCCAGCGCCGCGTCCTTCTCCAGGTGCTTGCGGTACTCGTCGAGCGTGGTCGCACCGATGGTCTGGAGCTCACCGCGGGCCAGCATCGGCTTGAGGATGCTCGCCGCGTCGATCGCGCCCTCGGCGGCGCCGGCACCCACCAGGGTGTGCAGCTCGTCGATGAACAGGATGATGTCGCCGCGGGTGCGGATCTCCTTGAGGACCTTCTTCAGACGCTCCTCGAAGTCACCGCGGTAGCGGGAGCCCGCGACGAGCGCGCCCAGGTCGAGGGTGTAGAGGTGCTTGTCCTTGAGGGTCTCGGGCACCTCGCCCTTGACGATGGCCTGGGCCAGTCCCTCGACGACCGCCGTCTTGCCGACGCCGGGCTCGCCGATGAGGACCGGGTTGTTCTTCGTACGGCGGGACAGCACCTGCATGACCCGCTCGATCTCCTTCTCGCGCCCGATGACCGGGTCGAGCTTGGATTCACGGGCGGCCTGGGTGAGATTCCGGCCGAACTGGTCGAGGACCAGGGACGTGGAGGGCGTGCCCTCGGCAGGACCGCCCGCTGTGGCGGCCTCCTTGCCCTGGTAGCCGGAGAGCAGCTGGATGACCTGCTGCCGCACCCGGTTGAGATCGGCGCCCAGCTTCACGAGGACCTGGGCGGCGACGCCCTCGCCCTCGCGGATCAGGCCGAGCAGGATGTGCTCCGTGCCGATGTAGTTGTGGCCGAGCTGAAGAGCCTCGCGGAGCGAAAGCTCCAGGACCTTCTTGGCACGGGGGGTGAAGGGGATGTGGCCAGACGGGGCCTGCTGCCCCTGGCCGATGATCTCCTCCACCTGCTGGCGGACCGCCTCGAGCGAAATCCCGAGGCTCTCCAGGGCCTTAGCGGCGACACCCTCACCCTCGTGGATAAGGCCCAGGAGGATGTGCTCGGTGCCGATGTAGTTGTGGTTGAGCATCCGGGCTTCTTCCTGAGCCAGGACGACAACCCGCCGCGCGCGGTCGGTGAACCTCTCGAACATCGTTAATCGCTCCTCAGAGCGGTCAGGCAGTAAAGGGGTCGGTCCCCTCCCTGTCCTTCCGCAGCTTAGTCCCGCAAGCGGGGACCGCTCATTCCAACTGCCGACTACCTGTCCCAGGCTCCCAGCCCCGAACACCGGACAACAGCTCCAACCCGATGGTGCGAGACGATGTTCCCGCAGGCCAGGCAGATACCCTCACCATCAGTACGCCGATGGCGAACGCGAAGACGCCCGGGACCGCGTGTCGCCCCTTCCCACTAGGAATGTCTTACCCGCAAGCAGTGACAGTCCATGCGGCGCACCCCTGTTCCCTCCGCTACGGGCGAACACCCTTGCGCTCCTGAACGCGCCCGCGCGCCCCCCTCGCGGAAACACTGTGCGATCGGGTCCCGACGTAGCGTAACTCCGGGCGCGGGTCGGGAGTTGCTCCGGGCATGGCCCTCACTGTCCCGCCCCCTCGCGGCCCGCTCGACGGCGATCTCGCACGGTGGTACGAGACCGAACTCGGCTGGGCGGCGGAGGCGGGGCCGCCGGTCCTGCTGCCGACCGGACTCCGCTTCGACGCGCTGGAGTTGCCCGCGGACGCGGGGGCGGCCGTACTGCGGCGGATCGGCCCGACGGGGCCGGTGGCGCTGTCCGGCGGGCGCATCGCCCTGCTGGTGGCCGCGGGGAGCGCGGACGAGCTGCCGGGGCTGCTCGACTGGCTGGAGTGGGGCGGAATCGCCCTGGAGTTGACCGCTCTGGGCACGGGCGGGCGGATCACCGCCCCGGCGCCACCGCGACGGCCCCGCGGCGTCGGCGCGGGTGTCGGCGCGCAGGGGGCCGCCGTGTGGCTGCGGCCCCCCGAGCCCGGACTCGAGGTGGAGTCGACGCTGCCGGCGCTCACTCTCGGCGGGCGGGGCGGCCACGGGGGCAGTGGTGGGGATGCCCCCGATCTCGTACGACTCGTGGACGCGGCGGCGGCTGAGTGCCACCGGGCCCGGTTGTCGCGCACTTCGCGCGGAAATACGCTTCGTACGAATACTCAGCCGTTGGCCTTCTCGTAGGCTTCACGGATCTCGGCGGGAACACGGCCGCGGTCGTTGACGCTGTAGCCGTTCTCCTTGGCCCACTTGCGGATTTCCGCGGTGTCCTTGTTCCCGCCCGTGGCGACACGGCCCTTGCCACGGCTGGCCGCGGCCCGGCCACCCGTACGCCGGCCACCCTTGGTGTACGGATCGAGGAGCCCCCGCAGCTTGTCCGCATTGGCGGTAGTGAGGTCGATCTCGTAGGTCTTCCCGTCCAGAGCGAACGTCACTGTCTCGTCCGCCTCGCCGCCGTCGAGGTCATCGACAAGAAGGACCTGAACCTTCTGTGCCACCGGATTTCCTTTCATCGAAAATGCAGTACGCGGAAAGGAAACCGCTTTTCTCAGGAAAACACAAACCCCCGGCAGAGGTTCAGTGCCGCAAGAAGACGGGAAACGTGCGCGATTCGGACATAGGGATCAGCGCAGGAGTCGGGCGATCACAGGTGCAGAAGCATCCGGCTGTTGCCCAAGGTGTTCGGCTTCACCCGTTCGAGACCGAGGAACTCCGCAACACCCTCGTCATAGGAACGCAGCAGCTCTCGGTAGACATCTCCGTCCACCGGCGTCTCACCGATCTCCACGAAGCCGCGCTTCGCGAAGAACTCGACTTCGAAGGTGAGGCAGAATACGCGCCGCACTCCGAGCCAGCGGGCGGTCTCCAGCAGCTTGTCAAGTAGTTGATGCCCTACTCCCGCGCCCCTGACCACGGGATCCACGGCGAGTGTGCGCACTTCGGCGAGGTCTTCCCACATCACATGCAAGGCACCACAGCCGATGACACTCGCGTCCTCGGCCCGTTCCGCGACCCAGAACTCCTGGATGTCCTCGTAAAGCGTCACCGGTGCTTTGTCGAGCAGGATGCCTTCGCTCACGTAAGGGTCGACCAGCCGGCGGACGGCCGGCACATCCCTGGTCCTGGCCCGCCGGACGGTGACGGCATTTGCTTCGGCATTGGGAAGCGGAACGGGTGTGAGCATGCCCCGGACGCTATCGCCCCGCCTCCGGGGGACGTTCGGACCCCCCGGAAGGCGGCCCGACGGCGTCTTCAGGGGGGTCGCCTTCCGGACGGTCCGCCCGGACCATACGGACGGCGTCCTGAAGTGACTGCCGCTGCTCGGGCGACATCATGCCGAAGAAGGCGACAAGTGCCGCCGCCGGGTTGTCACTCTTCGACCATGCCTCGTTCATCAGCGCCGCGGCGTACGCGGCCCGGGTGGAGACCGCCGTATATCGATACGCACGGCCCTCGACTTCCCTGCGTACCCAGCCCTTCTGATGGAGATTGTCCATTACGGTCATGACGGTGGTGTAGGCGATGGACCGTTCCCGCTGAAGGTCTTCGAGGACTTCCCGGACGGTGACCGGGCGGTTCCATTGCCAGACGCGTGTCATGACGGCGTCTTCCAGGTCTCCCAATTGACGGGGCACGCCTTCACCATAGTGCGAGATGTCCGAATGGCCGGTTATTGACGTAACAAAAAGGACGTACGACAGGGAATCAGTCGTACGTCCAGGTCATACGGTGAAGTGCCCGCCGGGCGCTGACCGCTCTCCGCGGGCGCGGCCGGGCGCTCGCGGCGCGGGGCCCGCCGACGGCTCAGACGCCGCCGGGGCCCGGGGTGCCGGGTGTGCCGCCCTGCTGGGCGGAGTCCGTCCGGGCCGCGAGGACCGCGTCGACCGCCGCGTCCTCCTTGGCCTTGTTGGGCCCGCCCTGGCTCTTGACGATCGTCACGACCAGGCCGATGAAGAAGGCGGCCATCACCACGGGCGGTACGAGCGCGGATACGTAGTCCATGCCGTCCAGAGTAGCTATCCGGCGGCCAGCTTCTCCGGCGGGGGCGAGGGCCGGCGGCGGGGCGGGAAGACCTCGGACGGCTTGGGCATCGGCCGGCCGGGCGCGGGCTGCCGCGGCGGCCCCGGCTTCCGTGGCTCCTTCGGCTCGCGGGGCTCCTTCTCGGGGTCTTTGTCTCTGGGGTCCCTGGGGTCCTTGGGGTCATCGGGCACCCCGGGCACCCCGGGCACCTCGGGCTCCTCGGGGTCCTTGGACTCCCTGGGGTCCCCGGGCTGTTCCGGCTCGTCGGAGGCGAGGTACCGGCCGCCGCGCGCGGGGCCGGCGCCACCGCGGCTCCGAGGGCCGGTGAAGGCCGTCCTGACGGGACCCGTCCTGACGGGACCCGTGCCGCCGGAAGCCGTGCCGCCGGGGAGCGCGAAGAGCCGGGTACGGGGAGCGGGGGCCGTGGCGGTCACCGGTCCCGGGTCCGGGGAGCGGGCGGCGAGCCGGGCCCGTACGGACCGCTCGGCGAGCGCCTGGCAGCGGTCGAGGAGGGCGGCGGCGGCCGCATTGCCCCGCAGGGCGCGCAGGGCCGCGAGATCGTCGGGCCGCGGGACATAGCCGGCGGCCAGGGCGTCCTGGAGCAGCTCCAGATAGCCGGTGAGGGAGCCGGGCAGCGCCGCACGGTACCGGGCGAGATCGGCCAGCAGGAACGCCCGCAGCCGCCCGGCCTCCCGTACCGCCTCGTCCACGGATTCGGCGAGCCGCAGGCAGGCCTGGACATCCTCGTTCGGGAGCGGGACGGGATGAAGGGCGACGGCCAGGGCGCGTCGGAGCACTCGCAGCTCCTCGGCGCCGAACACCATGCCGCCGCGGGATCCGTATGGCGTGGGCATGCGGCGACACTACGCGCCAAAGGGACAAAATCCGTTTAACGCCTCTCCGCTGGCGCGGCCCGCCCGCCGAACGGGCCATGCCGCCGCCGGGCCCGCCGCCCGGCCGTGGCGGGGCGGCGGACCGGGAGGCGGACCGGCCGGCGGACCGGGAAGCGGACCGGCCGGCGGACCGGGAAGCGGACCGGGAGGCGGCTCACATGCGGGAGACGTTCCGTTCGTAGACCAGGCGCAGGCCGATCAGGGTCAGCCAGGGCTCGTGCTCGTCGATCACGGAGGCCTCGCCCAGGACCATGGGGGCGAGGCCGCCGGTCGCGATCACGGTGACCTCGCCGGGGTCCTCGGCCAGTTCGCGGGCCATCCGCGCCACCACGCCGTCGACCTGGCCCGCGAAGCCGTAGAGGATGCCGGACTGCATCGCCTCGACGGTGTTCTTGCCGATCACACTGCGCGGCCGGGCCAGTTCGATCTTGCGGAGCTGGGCACCCCTGACGCCGAGCGCCTCGACCGAGATCTCGATGCCCGGGGCGATGACGCCGCCCGCGTACTCGCCCCGCGCGCTGACCGCGTCGAAGGTCGTCGCCGTACCGAAGTCCACGACGATCGCCGGGCCGCCGTACAGCTCGACCGCCGCGACCGCGTTGATGATGCGGTCCGCGCCGACCTCCTTGGGGTTGTCCATCAGGATCGGCACACCCGTCTTGATGCCCGGCTCCACGAGCACCGCGGGGACGTCGCCGTAGTAGCGGCGGGTCACCTCGCGCAGCTCGTGCAGCACGGAGGGCACCGTCGAGCAGATCGCGATCCCCTCGATCCCGTCGCCCAGCTCCTCGCCGAGCAGCGGGTGCATCCCCATCAGACCCTGGAGCAGTACGGCGAGTTCGTCGGCGGTGCGGCGGGCGTCGGTGGAGATCCGCCAGTGCTCGACGATCTCCTCACCGTCGAACAGACCGAGCACGGTATGGGTGTTGCCGACATCGATGGTGAGCAGCATCAGGCCTCGACCTCGCGCAGATCGAGGCCGATGTCGAGGATCGGGGAGGAGTGGGTGAGCGCCCCGACCGCCAGGAAGTCGACGCCCGTCTCGGCGTAGGCGCGGGCGTTGTCGAGGGTGAGCCGCCCGGAGGACTCCAGGAGCGCGCGGCCCCCGACGAGGGCCACGGCCTCCGCCGTCGCGGCCGGGGTGAAGTTGTCCAGCAGGATCAGATCGGCGCCCGCGTCCAGCACGTCGCGCACCTGCCCCAGGGTGTCGGCCTCCACCTCGATCGGCACCTCGGGGAAGCGGTCCCGTACGGCCTTGAACGCCTCGGCGACCCCGCCCGCCGCGACCACGTGGTTGTCCTTGACCAGGGCCGCGTCGGAGAGGGACATCCGGTGGTTGACGCCGCCGCCGCAGCGCACCGCGTACTTCTCCAGCGCGCGCAGCCCCGGGGTGGTCTTGCGGGTGTCGCGGACCCTGGCCCCGGTGCCTTCGAGAGCGTCCGCCCAGGCGCGCGTGGCGGTCGCGATACCGGACAGCCGGCACAGCAGATTGAGCGCGCTGCGCTCGGCGGTGAGCAGATCGCGGGTACGGGTGGTGACGCTCAGCAGCTTCTGTCCCGCCTCGACGCGGTCGCCGTCCGCGACATGCCGCTCCACCGCGAACTCCTCCGTACAGACGACGGAGAGAACGGCCTCGGCGATGTTCAGGCCCGCGACCGTACCGCTCTCGCGCGCGGTGAAGTCGGCGGTGGCGACGGCGTCCTCGGGGACGGTGGCCACGGTGGTCACGTCCACGCCGTGGTCGAGGTCCTCCTCGACGGCGACATGGGCGATGTCCTCGACCTGTACGGGGTCGAGGCCGGCGTCGGCGAGAAGCTGGGCGAGGGCGGGGTCGAGACCGCACTCCAGGTCGGCGAGGCCGAACCCCTCCTCGCCGCCGGAGCAGCCGCAGCCGTCGCCGCAGCCGCCGGCGGCGGCCGGGGCCGGGGCGCCGATCTGGATCAGCGGTACGTCCACGGGCTCGGGGCGCGGACTGTCTTCGGGCGTGCTCACGGTTTACGGCTCCCTGGGGGCGTCGGCGGGATGTGGGAGGTCACGGGGGGCGGGACGGGCGGCAGCTACGGAGGCGGGGGCGGCGGGAGATACGGGGGAGGGTCCGGCGGCGGGGCGCACGGGCGGGAAGGAGGCCGTGCCGGTGCGCCGGATCTCCAGGGCGCGGTCGGGCAGGAGGCGGACGACAAGGTGCCGGCGCCAGTCGGTGTCCTCGCGCTCGGGGTGGTCATCGCGCCAGTGGCAGCCCCGGGTCTCCTCGCGCTCCAGCGCGGCGGCGACCAGGACGCGGGCGACACAGAGGAGGTTGGAGGTCTCCCAGGAGTCGACACCGGGCACGGCGGCCTTCCCGCCGAGACCGCCGGAGCCACCGGAGCCGTCGGTGCCACCGGAGCCGTCGGTGCCACCGAAGCCGCCGGAGCTGTCCGGACCGCCGCCGCGGGACCCGGCCGGGTGGTCCCCGGCCTCCCGCGCGTCGTCCCGCCGGGCACCGTCGTGGACCAGGCCACCGTCGTGGACCAGGCCACCGTCGTGGGCCCGGCCGCCGTCGTGGGCCGGGGCCGTGTCCTGCTGGAGAGAGCGCTGGAAGATGGTCTCCAGGGCTTCCGCCGCCGTCCCCAGGCTCCGCGCCGATCTGAGCACACCCGCGCCCTCGGACATGATCCGCTGGATCCCGGCCCGCGCCTCGGGGTCGATCAGGGCCAGCCGGCTGATGGCGGGTCCGGCCGGGGCCGGGGCGGGCTCCGCGGGGGCGGCGCCGCGTGGCGCGGCCGCGATGTCCGCCGCGATCCGCTCCGCGAACACCAGTCCCTCCAGCAGGGAGTTGGAGGCCAGCCGGTTCGCGCCGTGGACTCCCGTGCAGGCGACCTCCCCGCACGCGTACAGCCCCGGCACCGTCGTCCGGCCGCGCAGATCCGTACGGACGCCGCCCGACGCGTAGTGCGCGGCGGGGGCCACCGGTATCGGCTCCGTGACGGGGTCGATGCCATGGCCGCGGCAGGCGGCCAGGATCGTGGGGAAGCGGCTTTCCCACATCCGCGCGCCGAAGTGCCTCGCGTCCAGATACATGTGCTCGACGCCCTGCTCCAGCATCCGGCGCGTGATCGCCTTGGCGACGATGTCGCGGGGCGCCAGCTCGGCCAGTTCGTGCTGGTCGAGCATGAACCGTACGCCGTCGGCGTCCACGAGATGGGCGCCCTCTCCCCGTACCGCCTCGGAGACCAGCGGCTGCTGCCCCTCGGATCCGGCTCCGAGGAAGAGCACTGTCGGGTGGAACTGCACGAACTCCAGGTCCGAGACCTCCGCGCCCGCGCGCAGCGCCAGTGCCACGCCGTCGCCCGTGGAGACCGCGGGGTTGGTCGTCGCGGAGAAGACCTGGCCCATCCCGCCGGTGGCCAGGACCACCGCGGGGGCGTGGACCGCGCCGACGCCGTCGTGCTGCCCCTCCCCCATGACATGGAGGGTGACCCCTGAGGTACGGCCCCGCTCGTCCGTGAGCAGGTCGAGCACCAGCGCGTTCTCGACGGTACGGAGCGCGGCGGCCCGTACCGCCTCGACCAGCGCGCGGGAGATCTCGGCGCCGGTCGCGTCGCCTCCCGCGTGGGCGATACGGCGGCGGTGGTGGCCGCCCTCGCGGGTGAGCTGGAGCTCCCCGGTGGCATGGGTGTCGAAGTGCGCGCCGGTGCCGATCAGTCTCCGTACGGCCGCGGGGCCCTCGGTGACCAGGGTGCGGACCGCCTCCTCGTCACAGAGTCCCGCCCCGGCGACCAGGGTGTCCGCCAGATGCTGTTCCGGGGTGTCGCCCTCGCCGAGCGCTGCCGCGATCCCGCCCTGGGCCCAGCGCGTGGAGCCGTCGTCGAGGCGGGCCTTGGTGACGACGACCGTGCGGAGCCCGGCGGCCGTGCAGCGCAGTGCCGTGGTGAGACCGGCGACACCGGAGCCGACCACGACGACATCGGCGTCGATGGCCCAGCCCGGTGCGGGGGCGGTCAGCCGTATTCCGGTTCCGGTCACTTGGGGGCTCCGAAGGTCAGGGGGATGTTGTCGATCAGCCGGGTGGTGCCGACCCGCGCGGCGACGGCGAGGACGGCCTCACCGGTGTGGTCGTCGGGGACCTCCGTGAAGTCGGCGGGGTCGACCAGGGCCAGATAGTCGAGGACGAGGGGCGGCACGGCGCGGGCCGCCTCGGCGAGCACGGCGCCGGCCGCGGCCCGTACGGCGTCCGCTCCGCAGGGGCGGGTGCGCGCGGTGGACGTCCCCGCGACGGCCACCGCGTGGGCGTCGGCCGCGAGCCGGGCCTCGCCGAGCGCCGAGAGCGCGGCGGCGCGGGCGCCCGGTGCGGGGGCGGACTCGGCGCGGGCGCGCAGCGCGTACAGCGCCCCGAGGCGGTCATGGGCGGCGAAGAGGGCCCGGGAGAGGGCGAGGGCGGTGCGGCGCTCGGCCACGGAGAGATAGCGGTTGCGGCTGGACAGCGCCAGCCCGTCGTCCTCACGGACCGTCGGTACGCCGATGATCTCGGCCGGGAAGTTCAGATCGCGGGCCATCCTGCTGATCAGGGCGAGCTGCTGGGCGTCCTTGCGGCCGAAGAAGGCGGCGTCAGGCCGGGTGAGGTGGAGCAGCTTGGCGACGACGGTGAGCATGCCGTCGAAGTGGCCGGGGCGCGAGGCGCCTTCGAGCCGCTCGCCCATGGGGCCCGCGGCGATCGTGACCTGGGGGGCGCCGCCGGGGTAGACCTCGTCCACGGAGGGCGCGAACACGGCGTCGGCGCCCGCCGTCCCGGCGATCCGCAGATCGGCTTCGAGCGTGCGCGGATACCGTTCGAGGTCTTCTCCCGCGCCGAACTGGAGCGGATTGACGAAGACCGTGACCACCACGAAGCCCGCGGGTCCTGCATGGGCGCGGGCCGCGCGTATCAGGCTCGCGTGCCCGTCGTGCAGCGCGCCCATGGTCATCACGACGGCGGTGGGGCCGCCGCCCGTGTGCCGGCCGAGCAGCCCGTCCAGCTCGGCCCGGGTGGCGGCGAGTGCGAGGCTCATCGGGTGCCACCCCCGGTGGCTCCGCCGCCTCGGGTGTCCCCCAGGCTGTCCCCGTCGGCGAGGACGTCCAGGAGGTCTTCCGCCAGCTCCGCCTTGAGCAGTCCGTGCGTCAGCGCCCGGTCCGCGGTCGTACGGGCCATCGCGAGATATCCGGCGACGGCCCCCGGAGCGTGTGTGCGCAGCTCCGCGACGTGTGCGGCGACCGTGCCCGCGTCACCGCGCGCGACGGGGCCGGTCAGGGCGGCGTCGCCGGAGCGCAGGGCGTTGTCCAGCGAGGCGCCGAGCAGCGGGCCCAGCATCCGGTCCGGGGCGGCGACCCCGGCCGTACGGAGCAGCTCCATCGACTGCGCCACCAGCGTGACCAGGTGGTTCGCCCCCAGCGCGAGCGCCGCGTGGTAAAGCGGACGGGACTCCTCGGCGATCCACTCGGGCTCGCCGCCCATCTCGATGACCAGGGCCTCGGCGGCCAGACGCAGCTCCTCGGGCGCGGTGACGCCGAAGGAGCAGCCCGCGAGCCGCTGGACGTCCACCGAGGAGCCGGTGAAGGTCATCACGGGGTGCAGGGCCAGCGGCAGGGCGCCGGCCCGCAGGGCGGGGTCGAGGACCTTCGCGCCGTACCGCCCCGAGGTGTGGACGAGGAGCTGTCCCGGCCGTACGGCGCCGGTCTCCGCCAGCCCCTCGACCAGCCGTGGCAGCGCGTCGTCGGGAACGGTCAGCAGCACCAGCTCGGCGCGGGCGAGGACCTCCGCGGGGGTGACCAGGGGGATATCGGGGAGCAGCGCGGCCGCTCTGCGCCGGGAGGCGTCGGAGACTCCGGAGACGGCGACCGGGCGGTGTCCGGCGAGCCGGAGGGACGCGGCGAGCGCCGGCCCGACGCGGCCCGCTCCCACGACACCGACGGTGAGCCGGGCCGGACGGTCCCGGGGATCGAGGGGTTCCTGAGCTGTTGGGTTCACGCGGCGGGGCCTTCCGTTCCAGTCCGCGGGGGGTACCGGACGATTTCTCGCCATGCTACGCCAGCGTTCCGCCCGGCCACCTGGCTGTCCACAGGCTGTGGGCAGGCGGCGGCGCGTGGGCGATGATGCGGGCCATGGAAGAGACGAAAGAACCGGCCGACCGGGCACGGTCCGAGGCCGGGCACACGGACGAGAAGGCCGCGGACGCCGCGCGGCGGCGCAGGCTGGCGGCGTGGGAGGGGTGCGAGCGCGCGCTGGTGCGGCCCGGGATGAACCAGCGGCTCGGGGAGCGGCTGGCCGCCCTGGCGGCGGACGCGGGGTCGGTCCACGATCTGGACGAATGGACGGACCTGTACGGGAACGGGGTCGTGGCGGAGCTGGAGCGGCGGGTGGCGTCGCTGCTCGGCTTCCCGGCCGCGGCCTTCTTCCCCACGGGCACGATGGCGCAGCAGGTGGCGCTCCGGTGCTGGGCGGGGCGCACGGGGAACGCGACCGTGGCGCTGCATCCGCTCGCCCACCCCGAGGTGCACGAGGGCGGGGCGCTGTCGGCCGTCGGCGGACTGCGTACGGTCCATCCCACGACCGAGCCGCGGCTGCCGACCGCCGAGGAGGTCCAGGACCTCGCCGATCCGTTCGGCACGCTGATGCTGGAGCTGCCGCTGCGGGACGCGGGCTTCGTGCTGCCCACCTGGGACGAACTGGTCGCGGTGGTGAACGCGGCGCGCGAGCGGGACGCGGTGGTGCACTTCGACGGCGCGCGCCTGTGGGAGTGCGAGCCGCACTTCGGGCGCACGCGGGCGGAGATCGCGGGTCTCGCGGACAGCGTGTACGTGTCCTTCTACAAGTCCCTGGACGGGCTGTCCGGCGCGGCGCTCGTCGGTCCCCGGGAGCTGGTGGAGGAGGCACGGGTCTGGCGCCACCGGTACGGGGGCCAGCTCTTCCAGCAGTTCCCGGCGGCGCTGTCGGCCCTGGTGGGCCTGGAGCGCGAGCTGCCGAGGCTGCCGTCGTACGTCGCCCACGCGCGCGTCGTGGCGGCGGCGCTGTCCGAGGGGTTCGCGGAGTCCGGGGCGCCCTGGTTCCGCGTCCATCCGGAGCCGCCGCACACGCACCAGTTCCAGGTCTGGCTGCCGTACCCGCCGGACGTGCTGAACGAGGCGTCGGTGCGCCAGGCGGAGGAGACGAAGACGGCGCTCTTCCGCGTCTGGTCGGCCGCGCCGTCCGGCCCGCCCGGCCTCTCCTTCACGGAGATCACGGTGACGGAACCGGGGCTGGAGTGGACGGCGGAGGATGTGCGGTCGGCGGTGGCCGAGTTCATGACCCGCCTGACGGAGGAGTCCGGCCGGCAGTCGTCATAACCCCGGAGGCGCGGGGCCGGTGGACCGTGCGGTGCGCTTCCCGGCGGGCGTACGCACCGGCGCACCACCACCGGCCCGCGGCGCACCCCCGTCCCCGGGGACTACGCCCCGCCCCCAGGGACTACGACCCGCCTCCGGGGGCTACAAGCCGCCCCCGGGGACTACGCCCCTGCGCCGGGCGGCGATCCCGCGCGGACCAGGCCCGTTTCGTACGCCAGCACCACCACCTGCACCCGGTCCCGCAGTCCCAGCTTCGTGAGGATCCGGCCGACATGGGTCTTCACCGTCGCCTCCGAGAGCACCAGCCGCCCCGCGATCTCGCCGTTCGACAGCCCCTGGGCCACCAGCAGCATCACTTCGCGCTCGCGTTCGGTGAGCCGTTCCAGCTCCTTGTGCTGCGGCTTGGTGCTCGTCGGCAGCATCGGCGCGAAGCGGTCGAGCAGCCGTCGTGTCGTGGACGGGGCGACCACCGCGTCACCGCTGTGCACCGAGCGGATCGCGCTCAGCAGCTCACCGGGGGGCACGTCCTTCAGCATGAAGCCGCTCGCCCCCGCCTTCAGCCCGGAGAAGGCGTACTCGTCCAGGTCGAAGGTGGTCAGGATGAGCACCTTCGGGGCGCCCGGCTCCGCGCAGATCCGCCGGGTCGCCTCGACCCCGTCGAGCCGGGGCATCCGGACGTCCATCAGCACCACGTCCACGGTGGTGGAACGGAGGTTCTCGATCGCCTCCGCGCCGTCGCCGGCCTCCGCGACGACCTCCATGTCCGGCTGCGCGGCCAGCACCATACGGAAACCGGTGCGCAGCAGCACCTGGTCGTCGACGAGCATCACGCGGATCGACATCTGCGGGTTCCTTGTCCGGTAGGGGGAGAAGACGAAAGCGCGTGCCCCGGGGCGGCCGGTGCGCGGGCCCCGGCCGGGGTGCGGGCTCCGGCCGGTGCGCGGGCCCCGGCCGGGATGCGGGCTCCGGCCGGGGTGCTCGGGTTTCGGCCGGGGTGCTCGGGTTTCGCTAGTGTGCGGGCTTCAGCGGGAGCAGTGCGCTGATCCGGAAGCCGCCGCCCGGCCGCGGCCCGGCGTCGAGCGTGCCCCCCACCATCCCGACCCGCTCCCGCATCCCGATCAGACCGTGTCCGCGCCCGTCGGCCCCGCCGTCCTCGTACAGCTCGTGCGCCGCGCCCCGGCCGTCGTCCTCGACGAGCAGCCCGAGCCCGTCGTCGAAGTAGACCAGACGCACGCTGGCACCGACATCGGGTCCGCCGTGCTTGCGGCTGTTGGTGAGGGCCTCCTGCACGATGCGGTATGCCGTCAGCTCCACCCCGCTGGGCAGCGGCCGGGGGGTGCCCTCGATCTTGAAGTCCACGGCGAGGCCCGCGCCCCGCACCTTCTCGACCAGATCCTCTATCTGTCCGACGTCGGGCTGCGGTACGTACTCGCCGCCCTCCTTGGTGTCGCCGGTCCGCAGCACCCCGAGCAGTCTGCGCATCTCCGCCAGCGCCTGGCGGCCGGTGCTCGAAATGGTCTCCAGTGCCTCCTTGGCCTGGCCGGGAGCGGCGTCCAGCACATAGGCGGCGCCGTCCGCCTGAACCACCATCACCGACACGTTGTGCGCGACGACATCGTGCAGCTCACGGGCGATACGGGCGCGCTCGGCGGCCACCGCCACCTTCGCCTGCGCCTCGCGCTCCTTCTCCAGCCGGGTGGCGCGCTCCTCCAGTTGGTCGAAGTAGGCGCGGCGGGTACGGGCGGAGTCGCCCAGCACCCAGGCCAGGGCGAACGGCACGCTCATGATGACGGCCACGACGACCCGGCCCGTGGTGCCGGCCTGCTCCTCGGGCCAGCGCACCTGCGAGATCGGGGCGGCGAGCAGCCCCCCCGTCAGCGCGAGCTGGGAGGCCCAGCGCGGGCCGCCCTGCGCGGAGACGGTGTAGATGACCACCAGCATCGCGAAGTCGGCCGGGTTGACCTGGACGTCCAGCACCACCTGGGCGAGCCCCAGGCCCAGCACGAGCAGCAGCGTCTTCTCGGGGGCCCGGCGGCGCAGCGCCAGGGACAGGCACAGCAGCGCGACCACCACGATGGCCACCAGCCGCGGCACCACCCCGGCGGTCTGCTGGACCACCCACAGCAGAGAGAACCCGAAGAGCAGGACAGCCCAGAAGCTGTCGACGCCCGTCGGGTGTCTGCGGAGAAAGTCGTAGAAGCGCTGCACGTAACCCAGCGTAGGTATGCGGAAACGGCGGACGGGTCAACCGGAGGGTCGATCCGGTCGGCGGAAGCGTACTCCCCAAGGTGGAGACTTGGCTCCGTGACGGATGAGACGTGTAAGTCGCAGGGGGTCCGGGGCATACGGTACGGGCCCCGCGCACGGCGCTGGCGGGTGGCCGCGCAGGACGCGCTCTACGGCCCCGGCGGCTTCTATCTGCGGCCCGAGGGCCCGGCCGGGCACTTCCGCACCTCGGTGCACGCCTCCCCGCTCTTCGCCTCCGCCGTCGCCCGGCTGCTCCTGCTGACCGCCGAGCGGCTCGGCACGGACGAGGTGGCGCTCGTCGACATCGGCGCGGGCCGTGGTGAGCTGCTGACCGGAGTCCTGGCCGCGCTCCCGGGCGGGCTCGCGGTACGGCCGTACGCGGTCGAGCGCGCCCCGCGCCCGGCGGGTCTGGATCCGCGTATCGAGTGGTGCGCCGAGCCGCCGGCCGGGGTGAGCGGGCTGGTCTTCGCGAACGAGTGGCTGGACAACGTCCCCGTCGACATCGCGGAGACCGCCGACGACGGGACCGTACGGTATGTCCTGGTACGGCCGGACGGCTCCGAGGAGCCGGGCGAGCCGGTCGGGGGCCGGGACGCGCGGTGGCTGGCGCGCTGGTGGCCGCCGGCCGGACCCGGCACCCGGGCCGAGATCGGCCGGCCGCGCGACGAGGCGTGGGCGGCGGCCGTCGCCACGCTGGAGCGGGGGCTCGCGGTCGCCGTCGACTACGCGCACGTCCGGGACGCCCGGCCGCCCTTCGGCACGCTGACCGGCTTCCTCGGGGGCCGCGAGGTGCGCCCCGTACCGGACGGCAGCCGCGATCTGACCGCCCATGTGGCGCTGGACGCCTGCGCGTTGCCCGGTGCCGTGCTGCTCAACCAGCGCGAGGCGCTGCGCGGTCTCGGGGTGAGCGGCGCCCGGCCGCCGCTGTCCCTGGCGGGCACCGACCCCGCCGCCTATGTACGGGCGCTCGCGGCGGCCGGGGAGGCGGCGGAGCTGACGGCGCGCGGCGGTCTCGGGGACTTCGGCTGGCTGATCCAGCCCGTCGGTGTCGAAGCGCCGGAACTCGGCTCCGGGGAGGCGGGTACCGCTCCGACGGCCCGCACGGGACCTCTGAGAGACTGTCGGCCATGACGGAGACCACCCGCACGACGGTCGGCATCGGCGGCGCCGCGGAGAGCACCGACATGGTGCTCAACATCGGGCCGCAGCACCCCTCGACACACGGTGTGCTCCGCCTCCGTCTGGTGCTCGACGGCGAGGTGATCCGCAGCGCGGAGCCGGTCGTCGGCTATATGCACCGCGGCGCGGAGAAGCTCTTCGAGGCGCGTGACTACCGGCAGATCGTGGTGCTCGCCAACCGTCACGACTGGCTCTCGGCGTTCTCCAACGAGCTGGGTGTGGTGATGGCCGTCGAGCGGATGCTCGGCATGGAGGTGCCCGAGCGCGCCGTGTGGACCAGGACGCTGCTGGCCGAGCTGAACCGGGTGCTGAACCATCTGATGTTCATCGGCTCCTACCCCCTCGAACTGGGCGGTATCACCCCGGTGTTCTACGCGTTCCGGGAGCGCGAGGAGCTTCAGGCCGTGATGGAGGAGGTCTCCGGCGGCCGGATGCACTACATGTTCAACCGGGTCGGCGGCCTCAAGGAGGACCTGCCGGCCGGCTGGCTGGGCCGGGCCAGGCACGCGGTCGCCGAGGTCCGTTCACGGATGGACGTGTACGACCGGCTGGTCCTCGGCAACGAGATCTTCCGGGGCCGTACCCGGGGGGTCGGTGTGCTGTCCCGGGAGGCCGTCCACGGGTACGGGGTGTCCGGGCCGATCGCCCGTGCCTCGGGCGTCGACTTCGATCTGCGCAGGGACGAGCCGTATCTCGCGTACGGCGAACTCCAGGACACGCTCAGGGTCGTCACCCGGGAGGACGGGGACTGTCTGGCCCGCTTCGAATGCCTGCTGGAGCAGACGCACAACGCGCTGGCCCTGGCGGACGCCTGTCTGGACCGGATCGCGGAGCTGCCGCCCGGTCCGATCAACCAGCGGCTGCCCAAGGTGCTCAAGGCGCCCGAGGGCCACACCTACGCCTGGACCGAGAACCCTCTCGGCATCAACGGCTACTACCTGGTCTCGAAGGGCGAGAAGACTCCGTACCGGCTCAAGCTCAGGTCGGCCTCGTTCAACAACATCCAGGCGCTGACCGAGCTGCTGCCGGGCACCCAGGTCGCCGACATGGTGGCGATCCTGGGCTCGCTCTTCTTCGTCGTCGGCGACATCGACAAGTAGCCGCCCGCCGCCCGCGGGGTCAGGAGCTGACGGCGCTGCGGAGCGAGCCCGCTTCGAGGGACTCGCTCCCGTCCTCGACGGGTTCGCTCTCGTCGTGCTCGTCGTGCTCGGTCAGATCGATGACCTGGCCGACGGCCCGCTCCTCGCCGCGCCGTTCGGCGAGGGCCTCCTCGCCCACCACATCGGCGAGGTCCTCGGCCTCCACCCGCGCCGGTGCGGCGACCGGTGCGGGCCGGTCGGAGTCGGCCGCGGACGCGGTGTCGTCGCCCGCTCCCTCCGCCGTCTTCTTGTGCTGGCCGCCGTCGCGCGCGCCCCGGGCGGCGGGCGCGCCCTGCTGTCCGTGCCCGTGCCCGGCCTGGGTCCCGAAGAAGTCGAAACCGCCCTCGGGCCGGCGCACCGGGCCGCGCTGCGAGGAGTACGGCACGATCGCCGAGGGGGTCGCCGCCCGGGTGGCGGGAAGGGCGGACGACGGGCGGGTGTGCTGCTCGGCCCCGGCTGCCACCGCCCCGCTCTCCGGCTCCGTCCCGCCGGTCTCCTCGGCGCGCTCGCTCTCGTGGGCGGCCGCTTCGGCCTCCTGCCGCGCCCGCTGGGCCTCGCCGTTGCGCGACAGCTCGTCCAGGGCCCGCGCCGCGCTCAGGAACGCCGCCGCGGCCGGCGTGGCGCCCGCCGCGGTCAGGGCCTTGGGCGGGGTCGCGGCCTCGATGGCGAGCTGACGCCGTCCTTCCAGCGCGGTGGCGCGCTCGGTCTCCGCGGTCGCGTACCGGCGCAGCAGCGCCGCGTGCTCACCGCGCAGCTTGGCCAGCTCGACCCGCTTGGAGCGCAGCTTGGCCTCCAGCTTGAGGCGCAGCTCGCGTGCCTCCTCGACATCGGCCTCCAGCTCGGCCGTGCGCTCCTCGGTCCGCCACTGGTCGCTCTCCCGCGCGCGCGTCAGCTCGGCGACCGTGCGGCCCGCGCCGCGGTCCCAGGCGCGCATCAGGACCGCGCCGCCGACGGCCACGGCCGCCGTCGCCGCGACCAGACCCCGGAGCACCACGGGCTCCGTGAAGAGCCAGGCGCCCGTGGCGCAGAGAACCGCGGCTCCGGCGACCGCCGCGGGCGGCAGAATCTTGTGGAGGGGTGGGGAATGGCGGTGGCGTCCACGTGGCATGGCCTGAAATTTACCGCGTACGGAGACCGATTGGGGGGCCGGTCGAACAATCGGCCCAACCCCACTTACACGGGGCGCCGATCCCTTTCCCCTCTTTCCTCTACAGAACTCCGTTTTGCCTGCCGCGCTTTACCTTCCGGCGGCCTCCCGGCCGCCGGCCGGCGGCTACTTCTTGACCAGACCTTTGGACTCCAGATACTCCTTCGCGACATCCTCGGGCTTCGCGCGCTCGGCGTCGACCTTGAGGTTCAACCGCGCGAGATCGTCGGTCGTGAGGGCGGCGGTCAGCTTGCCCAGGACATCGGCTATCTCCTGCGAACCCGCGTCCTTGGCATTGACCACCGGCAGTACGTTGTCGGCGTTCTGGAGCTTCTTGTCGTCCTCCAGAACAACCAGCCCGAAGCTGTCGAGCGTGCCATCCGTGGTGGAACTGAGAACCACCTGGTCCACACCGTCCTTGACGGCCTGCTTGGACTGCGGAGTGCCGACGCCCTTGGGGTCGATGCCCGCGACATCGATGCCGTACGTCTTCTTCAGGCCCGGCGCGCAGAACGGCCGCACCTCGCACTCGTCACCCGCCGCGATCTTCACTTTGATCTTGGACTTTCCAAGATCGGAAAGCGTCTTGAGGTTGTTCTTCTCGGCGAATTCCTTGGTGACCGCGAAGGCATTCTGGTCGACGGCCTGGCCGACCGGCAGCACCTTCAGCCCGAGCGGCTCCGCGAGCTTCTTCAGCTCGGCGACGGTGGCGTCCGCGTCGCTGGAGGCGAGCGGCTTCGCCTGGGCCGCGTCGGCGCCGTTCACCTTCGCGTTGAGGAATTCCGTGATCGTCGCCGCGTATTCGGGAACGACGTCGATCTCGCCCTTCTCCAGGGACGGTTCGTAGAGCTCACGGTTCTTCACCGTGGTCACGGACGTCGAGTACCCGGCGTCGCCCAGGATCTGGGCGTACAGCTCCGCCAGCACCTTGGACTCCGTGAAGGCCGCCGCGCCGACGACGAGCGAGCCCTTCTCCCCGGAACCGGGCGTGGCGGCGGAGCCCGCCTTGTCGTTCTCCAGGCTGTCGCCGCCGCATGCGGCGAGCGACGTGGTCAGAGCCACCGCTCCCAGTACCGCACCCGCGATGCGCGAGGTCTTGCTCATGAGGTTCACCATCTCCAAGAAGCCAATGAGGTCGGTCGTCACGCGGTCGTGCGGGACGGGGTCCTGCCGCCGGAGGATCGGGACGGCCCGTCGGGTCCCGAAGGCACGGCGGGTCCTGAGGGTCCGGTGGGTCCTGAGGGTCCGGTGGCGACGGACGGGGCCGGGTCGATCACCCGGTCCAGCGCCACCAGCACGCCCTCGACGAACAGCGCGAGCAGCGCCACGAGGAGTGCGCCCGCGACCACCTGCGCGGTGTTGTAGGTGTTGAAGCCGGCGGTGATGATCCGGCCGAGCCCGCCCTGGCCCACCATCGCGGCGATGGTGGCGGTGGCCACCACCTGGACGGAGGCGGACCGCAGACCGGTCATGACCAGCGGATACGCGAGGGGCAGCTCCACCCGTACGAAGAGCTGGCGCCCGGACATACCCATCCCCCGGGCGGCCTCGACGACCGCGCTGTCCACCTCCCGCATCCCCACATAGGCGTTGGTCAGCAGGGGCGGTACGGCGAAGAGCACCAGCGCGATGACCGTGGGCACCGAGCCCGCGTTGCGCAGCGGCGAGACCATGAACAGGGCCAGCACCGCGAAGACGGGAATCGCCCGGCCCACATTGGAGATATTGATCGCGAGCGCGCCGCCCTTGCCGATATGGCCCAGATACAGCGCCAGCGGCAGGGCTATCGCGCAGGCCACCGCCAACGAGACCCCGCTGACGAACACATGCTCCGCCAGCCGGTGCCACACACCGCTCTCGCCCTCCCAGTTGGCGCCGGTCGTCAGCCAGCTCCAGGCGTCACCCAGCACACCCATGGTCAGCCCACCGCCTTCGCCGGGTCGCTCATATCGGCCGCGCCCGCGCCGGCGGTCTCATGGCGGGCGGGACCCGGCACGCGCGGCGCGGCCGTCCGTATCCGCGTCCAGGGCGTCAGCAGCCGCTGCGCCCCGAGCAGCAGCAGATCCGCCACGACCGCCAGCAGCACACAGAGCACGGAGGCCGTCAGCACCTGCGCCTTGAAGAAGCTCGGCAGCGCGTCCTCGATCAGATTGCCCAGACCGCCCCTGCCGATGATCGAGCCGACCGTGGTCAGGGCGATCGTCGACACCGTGGCGATCCGCAGACCGGCCATCAGCGCGGGCAGCGCCAGCGGCAGCTCGACCTCCCAGAGCATCCGCCCCGGGCCGTACCCCATCCCGCGCGCCGCCTCCCGTGCCTCTTCGGGCACCGAATCCAGCCCCGCGATGATGTTCCGCACGAGAATGGTCAGCGAATAGAGGACCAGTCCCGTGATCACCAGACCGGCGGAGAGCCCGAAGACCGGAAGCAGCAGCGAGAACATCGCCAGCGAGGGAATCGTGTAGAGCAGCGTGGTCAGCCCCAGCACCGGTCCGGCGAAAGAGGGCCTGCTCCGCGCCAGCAGCGCCAGGGGAAAAGCCACCAGCAGTCCGATCACGACGGAGACCGCGGTGATCCACACATGCTGGACCGTGGCGTCGATCAGCTCCTGGCTGCGCGACCGGAGATATTCCCCGCAGATCCAGTCGTTCGCCGCCAGGCAACTCTGCGTCTTCATGCGTTCCACCTCCCCCGTCCGTCCGAACGTATGGCTGGTTCCTGCTGTCTGGCGACCCTATCCCCGACCACGGACATTCGCGGAAGCCCGCCACATTCCAGCAACATGGCCTTCACACAACACGCCGCACAATGGGGAACCATGATCCGATTCGAGCACGTCACCAAGCGGTACGCGGACGGCACCAGCGCCGTCGACGACCTCTCCTTCGAGGTCTCCCAGGGCGAACTGGTCACGCTCGTCGGACCCTCCGGCTGCGGCAAGACCACCACCATGAAAATGGTCAACCGGCTCATCGAGCCGACCGAAGGACGGATATTCCTCGACGGGGACGACATCTCGGCCATCGACCCGGTGCAGCTCAGGCGCCGTATCGGCTATGTCATCCAGCAGGTCGGCCTCTTCCCGCACAAGACGGTCCTGGAGAACACCGCGACCGTTCCGCATCTCCTCGGCTGGCAGCGCGACAAGGGCCGCAAGCGCGCCGCCGAACTCCTCGACCTGGTCGGTCTCGACCCGTCCGTCTACGGCGACCGCTATCCCGAGCAGCTCTCCGGCGGCCAGCGCCAGCGCGTCGGCGTGGCCCGCGCCCTCGCCGCCGACCCGCCCGTCCTGCTGATGGACGAGCCGTTCGGCGCGGTCGACCCCGTCGTACGCGACCACCTCCAGAGCGAGTTCCTCAAGCTCCAGGCCGCCGTCCGCAAGACCGTGCTCTTCGTCACACACGACATCGAGGAGGCCGTCCGGCTCGGCGACCGTATCGCCGTCTACGGACAGGGCAGGATCGAACAGTTCGACGCCCCCGCCGCCGTGCTCGGCACCCCCGCCACCCCGTATGTCGCGGACTTCGTCGGCGCCGACCGCGGCCTCAAGCGGCTCTCCGTCACCCCCATCGAGGAAGGCGATCTCGAACAGCCGCCCGTACTCCATCTCGACGACCCGCTCCAGCGGGCCGCGGCGAAGCTCGCCGAGGAGGGCGCCCGCTGGGCCGTCGTCCTGGACTCCGAGGACAACCTCCACGGCTGGATCTCCACCGACCGGACCGGCTCGTCGGCGTCGGGGACCGTACGCGAACACGCCCGCCGGATGGAGGCATGGCTGCCCGTCGGCGCCTCCCTCAAGCAGGCCTTCGCCACGATGCTCCAGCACGACGCCGGATGGATCGCGGTCATCGACAAGGAGGAGACGGGACGGTTCCTGGGGGTCCTCACCCCCGCGCGGCTCCACGAGGCGCTGCGCCGCTCCATCGACGCGGACGCGCAGGACATCCCCCGTACCGAGGTGGCGCTGGAGAGCGTCAGCCTCAGTCCGCGCTGAGCCGGCCGCTCATCCACTCCAGGGCCGACGGGATCTCACGGCGCCAGGTGTTGAAGTTGTGCGCGCCGCTGTCGAGGATGATCGACGACACCTGCGCGGGCGGCCTGACCTTGCGGATGAACTCCCGGGTGGCCCGGAGATTGCGCTCGCCCTTCCTGGAGCTGGTGACGAGCAGGGAGGAATTGCCCTGCGGGAGGTGCTCCAGGCTCCACAGCAGATCGGCCCGGTTCCGCAGCCGCTGGTCACCGTGGAAGAGATCACCGGTCGTCGGGTCCTCGGCCGCCTTGTAGTCCGCGGAGAGCCCCGCGCCCACCGAGTAGCGCTCCGGATGGTGCAGGGCGATCTTCAGCGCGCAGTAGCCGCCGGTGGAGTTGCCGATGATGCCCCAGTTCCGCGGCTCGGCCTTGACGCGGTACGTCCGTGACACCGCCAGCGGCAGGTCCCTGGCGAAGAAGGTCTCGGTCTGCGGCCCGCCGGGCACGTCCACGCACTCGGTGTCCCGCGGCGGCGCCACGGTGGGCCGCAGCATCACCAGGACCATCGGCTGCATCTTGCCCTTCCTGGCCAGTTCCCAGGCGGTCCTCGGATAGTTCAGCCCCTTGATCAGGTTCTCCGCCACCCCGGGATAGCCGGTGAGCACCACCGTGGCGGGGAAGGACAGCCGCGAGAAGTGGTGCTGGAAGTACTCCGGCGGCAGATAGACGTACGCGGTGCTGTCGATCCCCGACCTCGGGCCGCCGATGGCGATCTTCTGGATCTGGCCGGCCACCGTGGGCTGCTTGCTGCCCGGCACGGGCGACCGCTGGGTGTCCATGAGCGTGATGTTCTTGCCGTCGCCCGCCCGGCCGACGACCGCCCCCAGCTCCTGCTCCTGGCCGAGGAGGTCCCGCCAGGAACCGTAGAAGAGGAAGTACTGGTTCGCCACCAGGGCGACGGCCACGAAGAGGGACACCTGGGTGGCGAACAGCAGACCCACCCGGCCGCACACGGCACGCGGCGAACGCACCGCCAGCCGCGGCCACAGCCAGACCGTGGCGACGAACAGCAGCACGGCCAGCAGGACGGCCAGGGCGAGGACTTTACGGCTGGTAAGACCCATGTCCACCGAGCTTTCTCCCGAGAGATTTTCCGGAACGCGGAGGAACCCTCCCCCCGAAAGCTCCGTCCTGGAGGTCGCGACACGTCCGCTGCCGCGAGGAAGCGGCGGACACGGACCCCAACCCTTCCCGCGGAGCCACGGGAAGTGATGTCTGTGACGCTAGATGGGGACAAAACGGAATCGGTGCCGACCCGGCCGGGGCACACCCCCGGAATACCCCCCGATCGGCTGACGGGCCGTCCGCCCCGCCGCGCGCCCGGACCGTTCCGCGGCCCGCGCCCCGCGCCGGTCACCACCCCGGGGCCCGGGAGCACGGACGGCACCGCGCGGCACCGGATGCGGCGCGTCGCCCGACAGTGCGCATCCCCATACCGGGCGTACGGGGACGTTCCGACAACGCGGCGAGAGGCCCTGGCTGTCGTCGCGCGCCCGCCGGGGATCACAGGACAGCCCTTAGGGTGGGCGTATGAGTACGTTGCGTGGACGAGGCACCGTCGAGGGCCTGCCGGGGTGGGACCGCTGCGCGGTCATGGGCGTCGTCAATGTGACACCCGACTCCTTCTCCGACGGCGGTCGCTGGTTCGACACCACCGCCGCCGTCAAGCACGGCCTCGATCTCGTCGCCGAGGGCGCCGATCTGATCGACGTCGGCGGCGAATCGACCCGGCCCGGCGCCACCCGGGTCGACGAGGACGAGGAGCTGAGGCGCGTCGTCCCCGTCGTACGGGGCCTGGCCGCCGAAGGCGTCCGCGTCTCCGTCGACACCATGCGCGCCTCCGTCGCCGAACGGTCCGTCGCGGCCGGCGCCGTCCTGGTCAACGACGTCAGCGGCGGACTCGCCGACCCCGCCATGGTGCCCACGGTCGCCGCCGCCCGGGTGCCCTTCGTGGTGATGCACTGGCGCGGCTTCAGCCGGGACATGAACAGCCGCGCCGTCTACGAGGACGTCGTCGCCGAGGTCACCGCCGAGCTGCGCGCCCGGATGGACGCCGTGATCGCCGGCGGTATCGCCCCCGAGCATCTCGTCATCGACCCCGGCCTCGGCTTCGCCAAACAGGCCGGACACGACCTGGCGCTCCTCGCCCATCTGCCCGAGCTGCGCGCCCTGGGCCGCCCGCTGCTGGTCGCCGCCTCCCGCAAGCGGTTCCTCGGCCATGTTCTCGCCGGCGGCGAGGGCTCCCCGCCCCCCGCCCGCGAACGCGACGCGGCCACCGCGGCCGTCTCCGCCATCGCCGCACACCAGGGCGCCTGGGCGGTCCGGGTCCACGAGGTACGGGCGACGGCCGACGCGGTCCGCGTGGCCCGCGCGGTCGAGGGCGCCGCCCGGTGACCGCGCTCACGGACAACGAGCAGGTCGAACAGGCCAACACCACCTTCTACGAGGCCATGGAGCGCGGCGACCTCGACTCGCTGTCCGGGCTCTGGCTGGAGAGCACGGGCGACGAGATCTCCTGTGTCCACCCGGGCTGGCCGGTCCTCACCGGCCGCGGCGACGTCCTGCGCTCCTACGCCCTGATCATGGCGAACACCGAGTACATCCAGTTCTTCCTCACCGATGTCACCGTCTCCGTCTCCGCCGACACCGCCCTGGTGACCTGCACGGAGAACATCCTCAGCGGCGGTCCGGCCGAGGAGAGCGGCGAGCTGGGACCCCTCGTCGGCCAGCTCGTCGTCGCCACCAATGTCTTCCGGCGCACCCCCGAGGGCTGGAAACTCTGGGCGCACCACGGTTCACCCGTTCTGACCGAAACCGATGACGAACCGGACGACGAGACAGCCGCGTAAGTGGGTAGGCCGCCCCTGTGAACGAGATGCCGGGGCCGGCGGACAGGGGGGACCGCGGTCCGTGTGACACACCGCCCTCCCCCCACGGGGGAACGGCGACGGCGCTCGCGGGTAGATTCAAACGAGGGCACGGTGCCGCCCGTACCGGGACAGGTGCCCCGAGACCAACGACAGCAGGAGTGATTCGCGTGGATCGTGTCGCGCTGCGCGGCCTCAAGGCCCGTGGGCACCATGGCGTCTTCCCCCGGGAGCGCGAAGAGGGGCAGACCTTCATCGTGGATCTGGTGCTGGGCCTCGACACCCGCCCCGCGGCCGCCGACGACGACCTGGCGAAGACCGTGCACTACGGCATCGTGGCCGAGGAGGTCGTGGAGATCGTCCGGGGAGAACCGGTCGACCTGATCGAGACCCTGGCCGAGCGCATCGCGCAGCGGTGCCTGAAGCACAACGGCGTCCAGGAGGTCGAGGTGATCGTCCACAAGCCCGACGCCCCGATCACCGTCCCCTTCGACGATGTGACCATCACCATCACCCGGAGCCGAGTATGACCCTGTTCTCCACCAACGGGTCGCAGAGCGACCCGACCGTGCAGCCCGTACCCGCCTCCGTGGTCGCGCGGGTCGACGCGGCGGACACCACCCTCTCCAATCCACAACGGGCCGTGGTCTCCCTCGGTTCCAATCTCGGCAACCGGCTGGAGACGCTCCAGGGCGCCATCGACGCCCTGGAGGACACCCCGGGACTACGGGTCAAGGCCGTCTCCCCGGTGTACGAGACCGAGCCATGGGGGGTGGAACAGGGCTCGCAGCCCTCCTACTTCAACGCCGTGGTCCTCATCAAAACGACCCTGCCGCCGTCGTCCCTGCTGGAGCGCGGCCAGGCCATCGAGGAGGCCTTCGACCGGGTGCGCGACGAGCGCTGGGGGCCGCGCACCATCGACGTGGACATCCTCGCGTACGCGGACGTCGTCTCGGACGACCCGGGGCTCACCCTCCCTCACCCCCGGGCCCATGAGCGCGCGTTCGTCCTCGCCCCGTGGCACGACGTGGAGCCGGAGGCCCAGGTGCCGGGCCGTGGCGCGGTCGCCGAACTGCTCGCGGCCGTCGGCCGCGGCGGGGTACGGACCCGGGACGATCTGGAACTCCGCCTGCCCGAGTAGTCGTTAGGCTCAGCGGGTCGGTACAGCAAGGCGAAGGGCGGCTCTCTCGGTGAAGCAGTTGCGGATCGGCGTCCTGGCCGGGCTGTTCGTGGTGGCCGGCGTGCTCTCCTGGGCCGGGGCCCGCCTCTGGGACTCGCTCGGCACCCTGCCGAGCGTGCCGCTCGCGGCACCCATCGTCCTCGCCGTGATCGCCGTCGTGCTCACCGCGACCGCGCTCTCCCTGCGCTCCCGGCTACGCGCCCAGCGCGAGCGGCGCCCCGACGCCAAGGGCGTCGACCCCCTGATGGCGGCCCGCGCGGTGGTCTTCGGCCAGGCCAGCGCCCTGGTGGCGGCGCTGGTCTCGGGAATCTACGGCGGCACGGGCGTCTATCTGCTCGGCCATCTCGACATCCCCTCCCGCCGCGACCAGGCCTTCTACGCCGGCTTCTCCGTACTGGCGGGCCTCGCGGTGATCATCGCGGCCTTCTTCCTGGAGCGCGTCTGCAAACTCCCCGAGGGCCCGGACGACCACGACGACCACGACAAACACGGCACAGCCCCCGCAGGCCCCGCCTGACCGGGCCCGGTCGCACCCGTTGAGCGGCCGCGGTGAACGCGGCCGCTCAGTGGGCCATGATCAGGCTCATGGCCTCCGCCCGGGTCGCGGGAACGCGCAACTGGCCGCGCACCGCCGAAGTGATTGTCTTGGCACCGGGCTTACGGACTCCCCGCATCGTCATGCACATGTGCTCGCACTCGACGACCACGATCACCCCGCGCGGATCCAGGATCTTCATCAGGGAGTCGGCGATCTGAGTCGTCAGCCGCTCCTGGACCTGAGGCCGACGGGCATAGACGTCCACCAGCCGGGCCAGCTTCGACAGACCGGTGATCTTCCCGTCCACCGACGGGATATAGCCGACATGAGCGACGCCCACGAAGGGGACCAGATGATGTTCACAGGACGACATCACTTCGATGTCCTTCACCAGCACCAATTCGTCGTGGCCGAGGTCGAACGTGGTGGTGAGGACGTCCTCGGGGGTCTGCCAGAGCCCGGCGAATATCTCCCTGTACGCGCGGGCCACCCGGCCCGGGGTGGCTCGGAGGCCCTCGCGGTCGGGGTCTTCGCCGACGGCGATCAGTAGCTCGCGCACCGCGTTCTCGGCCCGCTTCTCGTCGAATTCACGCACCGGGCTCTCGCCCTCCAGCGTCACCGGGTCGGTCATGTGTGCCTCGTTCCTGTGCCGTCCTTGTGGGCGGGCATACGAATGCCGCGCTCCCACAGGCTAAAACCTGGGGGGCGCGGCATCCATTCCGGGCCGGTCAGGGTCCGGGGTCAGCTCTCGGGGCGTTCCTCGGGGAGTGCCTCGGTGGAGGTGTCGCCGTTGGTCCCGGCGGGCATTCCGCCGTTCGCACCGGCCGCGCCGTTGGTCAGCGCCAGCTCCTTCGGTGAGAGGACCGGGGGCCGCGTCGAGGGTGTACGGCGCGAGGAGCCGGTCCATGCCGGGCGGGCCGGCCGCTTCACGACGGTCGCGAAGATCTCGGCGATCTGGTCCTTGTTGAGCGTCTCCTTCTCCAGGAGTGCGAGGACCAGATTGTCGAGGACGTCGCGGTTCTCGACGAGGATCTCCCACGCCTCGTTGTGCGCGGTCTCGATGAGCTTCTTGACCTCTTCGTCGACCAGCGCCGCGACCTCTTCCGAGTAGTCGCGCTGATGCGCCATCTCCCGGCCGAGGAACGGTTCGGTGTTGTCGCCGCCGAACTTGATCGCGCCGAGCCGCTCGGTCATGCCGTACTGCGTGACCATCGCGCGGGCCGTGGCGGTGGCCTTCTCGATGTCGTTGGCCGCGCCGGTGGTCGGGTCGTGGAAGACCAGTTCCTCGGCCGCGCGCCCGCCCAGCATGTACGCGAGCTGGTCGAGCATCTCGTTGCGCGTGGTCGAGTACTTGTCCTCGTCGGGCAGGACCATGGTGTAGCCCAGGGCCCGGCCGCGGGAGAGGATCGTGATCTTGTGCACCGGGTCGGAGTTCGGAGACGCCGCGGCGACCAGGGCGTGTCCGCCCTCGTGGTACGCGGTGATCTTCTTCTCCTTCTCGGACATGATCCGGGTCCGCTTCTGCGGGCCCGCCACGACGCGGTCGATCGCCTCGTCCAGGGAGTGGTTGTCGACGAGCTTCTTGTCGCTGCGCGCCGTCAGGAGCGCCGCTTCGTTCAGCACGTTCGCCAGGTCCGCGCCGGTGAAGCCGGGCGTACGACGGGCGACGGCGCCCAGATCGACGTCCGGTGCGACCGGCTTGCCCTTCTGGTGGACCTTGAGGATCTCCAGCCGGCCCTGCATGTCCGGGCGGTCGACGGCGATCTGCCGGTCGAAGCGGCCGGGCCGCAGCAGCGCCGGGTCGAGGATGTCGGGCCGGTTCGTGGCGGCGATCAGGATGACGCCGCCCTTCACGTCGAAGCCGTCCATCTCGACGAGGAGCTGGTTCAGGGTCTGTTCGCGCTCGTCGTGTCCGCCGCCGAGGCCCGCGCCGCGGTGCCGGCCGACGGCGTCGATCTCGTCGACGAAGACGATCGCCGGGGCGTTCGCCTTGGCCTGCTCGAAGAGGTCGCGCACCCGGGAGGCACCGACACCGACGAACATCTCGACGAAGTCGGACCCGGAGATCGAGTAGAACGGCACCCCGGCCTCACCCGCGACCGCGCGGGCGAGCAGCGTCTTGCCCGTACCGGGCGGGCCGTAGAGCAGCACACCCTTCGGGATCTTGGCGCCGACCGCCTGGAACTTCGCCGGCTCCTGGAGGAACTCCTTGATCTCGTGGAGTTCCTCGACCGCCTCGTCGGATCCCGCCACGTCGGCGAAGGTCGTCTTGGGGGTGTCCTTGGTGATGAGCTTGGCCTTGGACTTCCCGAACTGCATGACCCGGGAGCCGCCGCCCTGCATCTGATTCATCAGGAACAGGAACACCACGACGATCAGCACGAAGGGCAGCAGAGACAGCAGCACCGAGACGAACGGGCTCTGCTTCGAGGGCGAGACCGTATAGCCCTTGCTGATGTCGCCGTTCTGGAACTTGGTCTGAAGTGTCTTGGCGAGCGTCGAACCCTGGCTGCCGATATAGCTGGCCTGGATCTTGTCGCTGCCCTTGACCTTCACCCCGTTCTTGAGGTCGACCTTGATGATCTGTTCGTCGCCGGTGGTCAGTTTGACCTGCTCGGCCTGGTTCTTGTCGATCGCCTGGACAACCTCACCGGTGTCCACCGTCTTGTAGCCGCCCGACGAGCCGACGACCTGCATCAACACGACCACGGCGAGGACGGCCAGCACGATCCACATGACCGGCCCACGGAAGTATCGCTTCACGTCCATCCATACGGAGCGAAGTCGCCCCGTCCCTCCTGCCCGTAGGTAAATGCTGCTGTGAGAAAAGACTGTTCTTCGGACGGTACCCCAGCATTGTGGCCCGCGATGGCACGGGACGGCTGACAAACCCGTCTTCCCCTGCTCCAACGGCGCGAGAAGCGCTGGGGTTCCCGGTGGCGACGGAGCCTTTCCGCGCCGGACCGGGATCTAGCCGCCGTAGACGTGTGGTGCGAGTGTGCCGACAAAAGGCATGTTGCGGTACTTTTCCGCATAATCCAGGCCATATCCGACGACAAACTCATTGGGAATGTCGAAGCCGATCCATTTCACGTCGATCGCGACCTTTGCGGCATCCGGCTTACGGAGCAGGGTGCACACCTCCAGCGAGGCGGGCTCCCGTGAACCGAGGTTGGAGAGCAGCCACGACAGCGTCAGTCCCGAGTCGATGATGTCCTCGACGATCAGGACGTGCTTGCCCTTGATGTCGGTGTCCAGGTCCTTGAGGATCCGGACCACACCGGAGGACTGGGTGCCGGCTCCGTACGAGGAGACGGCCATCCAGTCCATCGTCACGGGGGTGGACAGCGCGCGCGCCAGGTCCGCCATGGCCATCACGGCGCCCTTGAGGACCCCGACGAGAAGCAGATCCTTGCCTGCGTACTCCGCGTCGATCTTCGCGGCCAGGTCGGCCAGCTTCGCGTCGATCTCTTCCTTGGTGATGAGCACCGACTGGAGGTCGTTGCCCATGTCCTTGTCGTCCACCCGTATCACTTTCGTTGTCGGCCGGGGGTCCGGGACTCGCGCCCCGGGAGACACAGCCGTAGTGCTTCCGCGCTTCAGCCCTGCCGGACGACCAGTCTGCCACCCTGCCTCCTGGCCTCCACGCGGCCGGGCAGGTTGATGGCTCCCTGGCCGCGCCAGCCCGTGATCAGGCGGTCGACCTCTTCGATGTGACGGGCGAACAGTGATCCGGCGGGGGCGCCCGCGGCGATGACCGCCCGGCGCAGGACACGGCGGCGGACGGCGGGCGGGAGCGCGTACAACTTGGCGCAATCCAGCAGTCCCGCGTCGTCCCGTACGACACCCTCCGCCTCGGCGGCCCAGGCGTCGAGGGCGTCCGCGTCGTCGCGGGAGAGCTGCGCGGTACGGGCGAGGGCCTCGACGACGCCTTTGCCGAGGCATTTCTCCAGCGCGGGCAGTCCTTCGTGGCGCAGCCGTGAACGGGTGTACGCGGGGTCGCTGTTGTGCGGGTCGTCCCAGACCGGGATCGACTGGACCAGACAGGCCTTGCGCGCGGTCTGGCGGTCGAGCTGGAGGAAGGGGCGCCGGTAGCGGCCGGCCGTTCCCGAGACGGCCGCCATGCCGGAGAGGGAACGGGTGCCGGAGCCGCGGGCGAGGCCCAGCAGCACGGTCTCGGCCTGGTCGTCGCGGGTGTGGCCGAGCAGGACGGCGGCGGCGCCGTGGCGCTCGGCCGCGGCGTCCAGGGCGGCGTAGCGCGCGTCGCGCGCGGCGGCCTCGGGCCCGCCCTCGCGGCCCACGGTCACCGCGACGGACTCGACGGGGTCGAGCCGCATGGCGCTGAGCCGGGCCACGACCTCGGCGGCGCGGAGGTCGGAGCCCGCTTGGAGGCCGTGGTCGACGGTGACGGCGCCGGCCCGTACGGAGAGCTTGGGGGCCTCGAAGGCGAGGGCGGAGGCGAGCGCCATGGAGTCGGCGCCGCCGGAGCAGGCGACCAGCACGAGCGGTCGTCCGCCGCCGGGGGGCGGGGCGGCGGAGGCGGGGGTGGTGGGGGCGTGCTGCGCGCGGTCGGTCAGGACGTCGTGGAGTACGCGGCGGACCGCCAGGCGTATCGCCGCGACCGCAGGATGGGGACCCATATCCGGTGCCCTTCGTGATGTTATTTGGGGGGTGCCTCGGTCGGAGTAAGGACGGAGAGCGTCACTCAGAGTGCGTCGATGGTGACAGAACCGAGCCATTACCCGAGCATTGCACGCCTATCCCTCACTCACGGTCCCTCGGATGGGTGATAGCTGGGGCGTCCTTCTGCCATGAGCCGGATCGGGCCTATGGATCCGTCCTACGGTGCACCCGCGCGACCCAGTCCGCCGGTTTGGCGATCTCCGCCTTGGTGGGGAGTGTGTTCGGGGAGGTCCAGACCCGGTTGAAGCCGGCCATGCCGACCTCCTCGACGACGGCCCGTACGAACCGCTCGCCGTCCCGGTACTGGCGCAGCTTGGCGTCGAGGCCGAGCAGCTTGCGCAGCGCCTGGTCGAGCCGGCTGGCGCCGCGGGCCCTGCGCTGCTGGAACTTCTCGCGGATCTCGGCGACGGAGGCCACGACATCGGGTCCTACGCCGTCCATCACATAATCCGCGTGGCCTTCGAGCAGGGACATCACGGCGGTCAGTCTGCCGAGGATCTCGCGCTGTCCGGGGGTCTGCACCAGTTCGACGATGCTTCTGCCGTGCTCGTCCTCCTCGCCCTCGGGACGGCCGCCGGAGAGCGACTGGGCGGCCTCGCGCAGCCGTTCCAGCACGGTCATCGGGTCGACCTCGGTCTCGTCGAGGAAGGACTGGATCTCGTCCTGGAGATGGTCCCGCAGCCAGGGCACCCCGGTGAACTGGGTGCGGTGGGTCTCCTCGTGGAGCGCCACCCAGAGCCTGAAGTCATGGGGATCCACGTCCAGTTCGCGCTCGACGTGGACGATGTTGGGGGCGACGAGGAGCAGTCGTCCCGCGCTCTGCTCGCCCGCCGGGAGATCGCGGGTGGCGGGGGCGAACGTCTCGTACTGGCCGAGGACCCGGGAGGCCATGAACGACAGCAGCATGCCCAGTTCGACGCCGGTCACCTTGCCGCCGACCGCGCCGAGCACGGCGCCGCCGGGGGTGGCGGAGCGGCGCTCCAGCATCTTGTCGAACAGGGGCTTGAGCAGCTCACGGAATCCCGCGACGTTCGCCTTCACCCAGCCGGCCCGGTCGACGACCAGCACGGGGGTGTCCGGTGGCTCGTGGCCGTCGGGGATCATCCGCGTGTACGCGCGGACATGCTCCTCCGAGGCCTTGGCATGCCTGCGCAGCTCGGCGACGATCTCGCGCGCCTCGTCCCTGGTCACTTCCGGTCCCGGCCGCACGAGGCGGGTCGCGGTCGCCACCGCGAGATTCCAGTCGACCATCTCGGCACCACCGATGCTCGTCATGCGTCAACCGTACGTGCTCGGCCCGCGGAGCGGTGAGGTGTCAGTGGCCGGGTTCTTCCCTTGTACGGCCCTCGGCGGGCTCCCGCGCGGCCCGGAATCAGGCCGGGAGAGCGGCCGGGGCGGGGGCCCGGGGGCCGGTTGGGCCGTCGGAGGGCCGTACGGGGCCCGGCGGGGCCGGGCAGGGGCTGACCGGGGACCCGGTACGGGCCGGGCGGGGCCGGGGCTGACCGGGGGCCCGGTGGGGGCCGGGCGGGGCCAGGCGGGGGTCGGGCAGAGGCCGGGGCAGAGGCTGAGTGGGCCGGGCGGGCGGCGGCGGGCGCGGGGGCCGGGCGGGCGCGGGGGCCGGGGCTCAGCGGACCAGGGCGGCGGAGAGCCGGTCCAGGGCCGCCTGCGCTCCCGCGGGCGCCGTGGTGGAGCCCGCCATGAAGGCGAAGGCCAGCAGCCGGCCCCGGGCGTCGACGACCGTGCCGGCCAGGGTGTTCACCCCGGTGAGCGTGCCGGTCTTGGCGCGGACGAGCCCGGCGGCGGGCGCGGCGTTCCCGTACCGGCTCCTGAGCGTGCCGGTGAACCGGGCGACGGGCAGCCCGGTCAGGACGGGACGCAGCTCCGGGTGGGCCGGGTCGGCGGCGCGTGCCAGCAGGGCGGTGAGCAGTGCGGCGGAGGCCCTGTCCCTGCGGTCCAGGCCGCTGCCGTCGGCGAAGCGGGCCCCGGTGAGGGGCAGTTCGAGCTTCTTGAGCCGGTCGTGGACGGCCTGGCCGGCGCCCGCGAAGCTCGCCGGCCGGCCCGTGGCGATCGCGGTCTGGCGGGCCAGGGACTCCGCGATGTCGTTGTCGCTCTCGGTCAGGGCGCGTTCGACCAGCGCGGACAGCGGCCGGGAGTAGGTCTTGGCGACGGGTGCCGCGCCCTTGGCGGGCTTGCCGGCGGTGGGGGCCGCGGTGGTGCGGACACCCCGGTCGCGCAGCAGCTGGGCGAAGAGATCGGCGGCGTCGCCCGCCGGGTCGCCGCTGCGGGGCGCGGGTCCGCCGGCGGACGTGTCGGCGGACGTGTCGAGACGGCCCTGTCCGGCCATCAGCGCGTCGACGGGGGCGATGTTGTCGTTGGGGCCGATGGGGTGGGCCCGGGGGCCCGAGTAGAGGGAGGCGTCGTAGCGCACCCGGACCTCGGTGACCCCCCGGTCGCGCAGCGCGCGGGCGGTGTCCTCGGCCAGGGCGCCCAGTCCGGTCCGGTCGAGGGTGGCGTCCCCGCCGCCGACGAGGGTGACCGTCCTCCCGTCCCGGGTCGCCATGACCGTGGTGGCGATGCGGTGGTCGGGGCCGAGCGCGGAGAGCGCGGCGACCGTGGTGGCGATCTTGACAGTGGAGGCCGGGGTCATGGGGGTGTCCGCGCCCTTCCCGTACAGCGGCTCGCCGGTGGTGGCGTCGACGACGGACGCCGTGCGCAGGGGGCCGAGGGCCTTGGCGTCGAGCAGGGGCTTGAGGGTTCTGCCGAGGTCCGCTTGCAGCTCCGCGGGCGCGGCGGTCCCGTCGGTGAGCACGGAGAGCACGTCGGGGGCGCTGGGGGCGGGCGAGGGCGTGCGGGGGGCGCTCGGGTCGTGATGTGCGCCACCCGTTCGGTCCTGGGCTGCGGCCCACTCCCGCTCGGCCTTACGCTGACCCGAGTCCCAGGGGCCCGCCACGGCCACCGCGACCGCCGCGAGCGTCAGGCCGAGCACCACGGAACCTGCCGTGAGCTGCCACACTTTCGGCTCAAGCACGGCTGACCAGCCCCTTTCGCGATCACACTGCTGCGTGGGGGACACTTAATCACTGCGCCTTGCCACGAGCATGGCACCCCGGCCAGATACGGCCTGTCAGACCGCCGGTCCGGGGAGCCCTCCTGCGCGAAGACGCAGTATCACCGGACATATGTGTTGATCATGGAGGAGCCACCCGTGGAGTTCGACGTCACCATCGAGATCCCTAAGGGTTCGCGGAACAAGTACGAGGTGGATCACGAGACCGGTCGGATCCGCCTCGACCGTCGTCTCTTCACCTCGACCAGCTACCCGGCCGACTACGGCTTCGTGGAGAACACCCTCGGTGAGGACGGCGACCCGCTGGACGCGCTGGTCATCCTGGACGAGCCGACCTTCCCGGGCTGCCTCATCAAGTGCCGCACGATCGGTATGTTCCGGATGACGGACGAGGCCGGCGGGGACGACAAGCTGCTCTGCGTCCCGGCGTCGGACCCCCGGGTGGAGCACCTGCGCGACATCCACCATGTCTCGGAGTTCGACCGGCTGGAGATCCAGCACTTCTTCGAGGTCTACAAGGACCTGGAGCCCGGCAAGTCGGTCGAGGGCGCAGAGTGGGTCGGCCGCGCCGAGGCCGAGGCCGAGATCGAGGCCTCGTACAAGCGACTTGAGGCGCAGGGCGGCGCGCACTGACCGCGCACTCCTCCCCCGTGTGACCGGCCGGACGGCCGGACCGGACGACGGGCGGCGCATCTCTCCGGAGGTGCGCCGCCCGTCCGTCTGTGGGGCGCGTGCCTCGCGCGGGATGTGCGCGGGATGCGCGGGACGCGTGCGGGAGATACGCCCGTGACCTGCGCGCGGGCGTGTGCATGACGGACGGATGGGTGCCCGGGTGCGGGTGTGGCCTCTCATGTCCGTGCCCATACTGGGCAGACGCGGGGCTACGAGCACATCGGCGGAAGCGGAATACGAGAGCGAGTACGACAGGGAGCCAGTGAGTGAGGGCGTGGACAGCGGTGGCCGAACCGGACGGTCCCGAGGAGCGGAAGCCCCAGCCGGACGAGGCGCACAGTGCCTTCACCCCGCCACAGGGGACGGAGCGGCCGGCTCCTCCCGAGGACGACCACCCGACCTCGGAGTTCGCGCTTCCCGAGGGGCTGAGCACCGAGCAGCAGACCGCGCCCGGCGGCTCGGCCTTCGGCACGCCGGACGGCGGACCGGGCGGCGGAGTGGGCGGCGGGCCGGGCGGCCGTAGCGCCCGCAGGCCGTCCCCCGCGGCCGCCCCCGCCGGGGTACCCGCGGTCCTGCTGGCCAAGGGGGCGCCCTGGCAGGACCGGATGCGCACACTGCTGCGGATGCCGGCCGGCGACCGGCCCGTACCGGAGACGGTGCAGCGGCACGACGAGAACGGACCCGCCGTACCGCGCGTGCTGGACCTGACGCTCCGTATCGGCGAACTGCTGCTGGCCGGCGGCGAGGGCGCCGAGGACGTCGAGGCCGCGATGTTCGCGGTGAGCCGCGCGTACGGACTCGACCGCTGCGAACCGAACGTCACCTTCACCCTGCTGTCGATCTCCCATCAGCCGTCGCTGGTGGAGGATCCCGTGACGGCCAGTCGGACCGTACGGCGGCGGGGCACCGACTACACCCGCCTCTCCGCCGTCTTCACGCTCATCGACGACATCACCAGCGGGGACACGGAGATCACGCTGGAGGAGGCGTACCGGCGCCTCGCGGAGATCCGGCGCAACCGTCATCCGTACCCCGGGTGGGTGCTGACCGTGGCGAGCGGGGTGCTGGCCGGTTCCGCGTCCGTGCTGGTCGGCGGCGGGCTGCTGGTGTTCGTGGCGGCGGCGCTGGGCGCGATGCTCGGGGACCGGCTGGCCTGGCTGTGCGCAGGGCGGGGGCTGCCGGAGTTCTACCAGTTCGTGGTGGCCGCGATGCCGCCCGCCGCGATGGGGGTGGCGCTGACCCTGGTGGGCTCGGCCGCGCAGTGGGAGGTGCGGCCGTCCGCCGTGATCACGGGTGGTCTCTTCGCGCTGCTGCCGGGACGCGCGCTGGTGGCGGGGGTGCAGGACGGACTGACGGGCTACTACATCACCGCGTCGGCACGGCTGCTGGAGGTGATGTACTTCTTCATCGCGATCATCATCGGTGTGCTGACCGTGCTCTATCTCGGGGTGCAGCTCGACGCGCAGCTCAACCCGGACGCCGCGCCGCACACCGCGGAACGCCCGGTGGTGCAGATCATCGCCGCCGTGGTGCTGAGCTTCACCTTCGCGATCCTGCTCCAGCAGGAGCGGTCGACCGTACTGATGGTGTCCCTCAACGGCGGTATCGCCTGGGTCGTCTACGCGGCGCTGCACGACACCGGCGGGATCTCGCCGGTGGCCGCGACGGCGGTGGCGGCCGGTCTGGTGGGGCTCTTCGGTCAGCTCTTCTCGCGCTACCAGTTCGCCTCGGCGCTGCCGTACGTCACGGCGGCGATCGGGCCGCTGCTGCCGGGCTCCGCGACGTACTTCGGACTGCTGGGCATCGCGCAGAACAATCCGGACCGCGGGCTGACCTCGCTCTCCAAGGCGGCGGCGCTGGCCCTGGCGATCGCGATCGGGGTCAATCTCGGTGGGGAGATCTCCCGGCTGTTCCTCACCGTGCCGGGAGCGGGCCGGGCGTCGAGCCGCCGCGCGGCCAAGCGGACGCGCGGCTTCTGAGTGCTCTCCGGCCGGACAGGGCCTGGGCTCCGTCGCGAGCGGCTGGGTCTGGCGCGAGCGGCTGGGTCTGGCGCGAGCGGCTCGGTCTGTCGCGAGCGGCTCGGTCTGTCGCGAGCGGCTCGGTCAGCGCTTGGCGTGACGGCCGCGCTGGCCGGTGCCGGGGGCGCCGGGGAGGTCGTCAGGACCGGGGGCGCCGGAATCCCGCTCGGCCGCCGGACCGGCCTTCTTGGACTTGGAGCGGGCCCGCAGGAACTCGATCACGATCGGCAGCACCGAGAGCAGCACGATGGCGATCAGGATCATCTCGATGTTCTTGTGGACGAACTCGATCTTGCCGAGCGCGGCCCCGAGCAGCGTGACGCCCGCGCCCCAGAGGGTGCCGCCGATGACATTGAAGATGATGAACGAGCGGTAGTTCATCCGGCTCACACCGGCGATGATCGGCGTGAACGTACGCACGACGGGCACGAAGCGCGCCAGGACCAGCGACTTGGGGCCGTACTTCTCGAAGAACTCGTGCGCCTTCTCGACGTTCTCCTGCTTGAAGAGCCGTGAGTCCGGGCGCTTGAAGAGCGCGGGACCGACCTTCCTGCCGAAGAGATAGCCGACCTGGTCACCGACGATCGCGGCGACCACCACCAGCGTGCAGACCAGCCAGAGCGGGGTGTCGAGCGTGCCGGAGGTCACCAGCAGGCCCGTGGTGAAGAGCAGCGAGTCACCCGGCAGGAAGAAGCCGATGAGTAGGCCGGACTCGGCGAAGACGATGACCAGAACACCGATGAGCCCGAAGGTCCCGATCAGATAGTCCGGGTCCAGCCAGCTTGGTCCGAGCGCAAGGGTGGTCACGGGTTCCGGACTCCTGTGTAGATAGTCGGTCGATCGTCAATTCGGCGTGGTCGGCCGCGCACAAGTTATCAACGCCCGTCCACTCTTCCAGGTTCCACCCGGGGCCCTTGACATGCGGTGCCTCCGCCCGGTGGAGCCACTCCGGGCAGAGCCGGACAAAACACCGGACCCGCGGTGGGCTTCCGGTGACGGTGAGCGTGTTCCCCGTGGCGCTCCGCGCACACCTCGCGGCCGGGCTCCGGCGGGCGGTTCCGGCGCCGGCTCCGGCGCCGGCTCCGGCTCCGGCTCCGGCTCCGGCTCCGGCGGGCGGTTCCCGGTGATCGTTCGTATTCTCACGAAGGGGCCCGTTACCACCCCGAGGAGATCGCCGATGCCACTCCACCGAGGCGCGGACCGAGGAGCCGGCCTGCCCGAGGCCGAGCGCGCCGAGCTGCGGCGGCTGTCGCTCAACCCCTTCTACGGGGAGGCCGATCCGATCAGCGGGATGACCTCGGCCCCGCCCGTCCACCGGCTGCCCGACGGACCGATCCCGCCCACTGTCGCCTATCAGCTCGTCCACGACGAGCTGATGCTCGACGGCAACTCCCGGCTCAACCTCGCCACCTTCGTCACCACCTGGATGGAGCCGCAGGCCACGGTGCTGCTCTCGGAGTGCCGGGACAAGAACATGATCGACAAGGACGAGTACCCGCGCACGGCCGAGCTGGAGCGGCGCTGTGTGGCGATGCTCGCCGACCTCTGGAACGCGCCCGACCCCGCGGCGGCCGTCGGCTGCTCGACGACCGGGTCCAGCGAGGCCTGCATGCTCGCCGGAATGGCGTTCAAGCGCCGCTGGGCGCAGCGCAACGCGGAGCGCTATCCCGCGCACGCCCGGCCCAATCTCGTCATGGGCGTCAATGTCCAGGTCTGCTGGGAGAAGTTCTGCGACTTCTGGGAGGTCGAGGCGCGCACGGTGCCCATGGAGGGGGACCGCTTCCATCTCGATCCGCAGGCCGCGGTCGATCTCTGCGACGAGAACACCATCGGCGTCGTGGCCGTGCTGGGCTCCACCTTCGACGGCTCGTACGAACCGGTCACCGAGGTGTGCGCGGCGCTGGACGCCCTCCAGGAGCGTACGGGCCTGGACATCCCCGTCCATGTCGACGGGGCGTCGGGCGGCATGATCGCGCCCTTCCTCGACGAGGACCTGATCTGGGACTTCCGGCTGCCGCGCGTCGCCTCCATCAACACCTCCGGGCACAAGTACGGGCTCGTCTACCCGGGCGTCGGCTGGGCGCTGTGGCGCTCACGCGAGGACCTGCCCGAGGAACTGGTCTTCCGGGTGAACTATCTGGGCGGCGACATGCCGACCTTCGCGCTGAACTTCTCCCGGCCGGGCGCCCAGGTGGTCGCGCAGTACTACACCTTCCTGCGGCTGGGCCGCGACGGCTACCGCGCCGTCCAGCAGACGGCCCGGGACATCGCCACCAAACTGGCCGGGCGGATCGAGGGCCTCGGCGACTTCCGGCTGCTCTCCCGGGGCGACGAACTGCCCGTGTTCGCCTTCACCACCGCCCCGGGCATCGAGAACTTCGATGTCTTCGACGTCTCGGCCCGGCTGCGCCAGCACGGGTGGCTCGTGCCCGCGTACACCTTCCCGGCCAACCGCGAGGATCTCTCCGTGCTGCGGATCGTGTGCCGCAACGGCTTCTCCGCCGATCTGGCCGGGCTGCTCATGGACGATCTGGAGCAGGTGCTCCCGGAACTGCGCCGCCAGGCGCACCCCCTGGAGCGGGACAAGGCCGCGGCGACGGCCTTCCACCACTGACCGCGGCCTGCCCCCACCCGCCTCACCACGGCCTTCCACCACCGGTCCCGGCCTTCCGCCCGCCGGCCCCGGCCGTTCGCCCGCCGGCCCCGGCCGTGTGCCCACCGGCCCCGGCCGTTCGCCGCGGGCCGGTCAGCGGCTGAGCCGGGCGTACCTCCGTACGGCCAGCGGGAAGAAGACCGCGAGCAGCACCAGCGGCCAGAGGACGGCCAGCAGCCCGGCGTGCTCGGCCGCCCAGGAGCCCCCGGTCGCCGCCGGGTTGCCGAAGAGATCGCGGACCGCGGTGGCCGTCGCCGACATCGGGTTCCACTCCACGACCGTGCCCAGCCAGCCCGGCATGGACTCCGGGGCCGCGAACGCGTTGGAGAGGAAGCCGATCGGCCACACCAGGATCTGCACCGCCTGCACCATCTCGGGCCGCCCCGCCACCATCGCGAGATGGATACCGAGCCAGAGCATCGCGAACCGGAACAGGAGCAGCAGCCCCACGGCGCCGAGGAAGGACACGGCCCCGTCGTGCCAGCGCCAGCCGAGGAGCCGGCCGACACCGATCATCACCGCCAGGCCGACCGCCGACTGGAGCATGTCCGCGACGCTCCGGCCCACCAGCACCGCGGAGGACGCCATGGGCATCGAACGGAACCGGTCCACCACCCCCTTGTCCAGATCCTGGGTGATGGCGAGCATCGTGGCCTCCAGACCGAAGGCCATGGTCAGGGCGAGCATGCCCGGGACGAGGAACGCGACGTACTCCCCCTCGATCCCCCGGCCGCCGCCGATCAGATAGCCGAACATCAGCAGCAGCATCACCGGGAAGACCAGCCCGACGACGACCTGGACCGGCTGCCGTGCCCAGCGGGCGAGTTCGCGCCGGGTCATGGTCCAGGAGTCGGCGAGTGCCCAGCCGAGCCCACCGCCCCCGGTGCCCCCGCTGCCCCCGTCGCCCGTAACCGCCGGCGTCCCCGCGCTCACCGTCGCCATGCCGGCACCTCCCGCTCCTCCTGGGGAACGGCGCGGTCCCGCTTCTCCCTTTCCTTTTCCTTCCCCTCTTCCTTCCCCTCTTCCTTCCCCTCTTCCTTCTCCGTTTCCTTCTCCCTTTCTTTCTCCTTGCCGGTGAGCTGGAGGAAGACCTCGTCCAGCGTGGGCCGGCGCAGCGCGATGTCCTCCGCCTCGATCCCCTCCCCGTGCAGGGCCCGCACGGTCTCCGTCAGCGCCCCCATCCGGTCGGTCACCGGGGCGCTGAGCAGCCGCCGGTCCACATCGGTGCTGACCGCGTGCGTCCCCGCCGTACGCGCCAGGGTCCGCGCGCCGTCCGCCAGCCGGTCCGCGTCGCGCAGGACGACATCGATCCGGTCGCCGCCGGTCCTGGCCTTGAGTCCGTCCGGCGTGCCCTCGGCGATGACCCGGCCGCTGTCCACCACCGAGACGCGGTGCGCCAGTTGGTCGGCCTCCTCCAGATACTGCGTGGTCAGCAGGACGGTCGTACCGCCGCCGACCAGGGAGCGCACCGCGCTCCACACCTCCGCCCGGCCGCGCGGATCGAGCCCGGTCGTCGGCTCGTCCAGGAAGAGCACCTCCGGATCGGTGATCAGGGACGCGGCCAGATCGAGCCGGCGCCGCATACCGCCGCTGTACTGCTTCACCGGCTTGCGGCCGGTGTCCGCGAGGCCGAACCGCTCCAGCAGCTCGTCCGCCCGCGTCCCCGCCCGTCGCGCGCCGAGGTGGTACAGCCGCCCGAACATCTCCAGGTTCTGCCGGCCGCTCAGGTCCTCGTCGAGCGCCGCGTGCTGCCCCAGCAGCCCGATCCTGCGCCGTACCTCCCGCCCCTGCGTCCGTACGTCGAAGCCGGCCACCCGCACCAGGCCCTCGTCATGCCGCAGCAGCGTGGTCAGGATCCGTACGGCCGTGGTCTTGCCCGCCCCGTTCGGGCCGAGCACGCCGTGCACCGTGCCCCGTCCCACCGTCAGATCGAACCCGTCCAGGGCCGGCTTCTCGCCGTACCGCTTCCGCGCGCCCCTCACGACGATCACGTCGGTCAATGTCTTCGCCTCCCGCTACAGTAATCAAACTTGACTACCGAGCCGGAAGAGTAGGCCCTCACGCCCGATTGGTCAAACTTGATTAGTGAGGATCTCCGTCGTCGGGAATCCCCGTCGCGTACGGGTTCACCTGGCCCTCGGAGAGCACTCCCACAAAGGGCTCGCCCTCACCGGCGAAGGTGTACGCACCGCCCTCGATGCGCTTGATCAGCCCCCGGGTCCACTCCGCCCCCGAGTCCGCCGAGTGCACCCAGAGGTTCATGATCTCGCCGATGTGCCCGAGCTGTTCCGGGCCGTCCTCGGGCACATAGTGCTCGGTCACCGCGGCCCGCCACGCCTCGATCCCGGCCACCCGCTCCTTGAGCAGTTCCACGACCTCGGCGCGGGGCAGGTCGACGATGGAGCCGATCCCGGCCGACAGGACGTCCATTTTCTGGTCGTACGAGGTCAGCGATTCGCGCAGCAGCCGGAAGTACTCCTCACGGCCCGCGTCCGTGATCTCGTACTCGGTACGCGGCGGCCCGCCCGCCGTGCTCGGCGCCACCTCGTGCGCCAGCAGCATGCCCTGTTTCGCCATCTGCTTGAGGGCGTGGTAGATCGAGCCGGGCTTGGCGGTGGACCACTCGTGGGCGCCCCAGTACTCCAGGTCGTTGCGCACCTGATAGCCGTGGGCCCGCCCGTGCTGACGGACCGCGAAGAGTACGAGCAAACGGATCGCTGACATGGCTCCAGGTTATGACCAGCGCGTCAGCGCCGTTCCGGAGCCGCCAGCACCGCCGGAGCCCCTGGCGCCGTTACGCCCGCCATGCCCGTCACGCCCGTCACGCCGTCAGAGCGGGAACTCCGTACGGCCGTGCTGCACCGAGATCCACTTCTGTGTCGTGAACGCCTCGACCGTCGAGTCCCCGTTCAGCCGGCCGAGCCCCGAGAACTTCTCCCCGCCGAACGCCACCATCGGCTCGTCCTGCACGGTCGAGTCATTGACGTGCATCATGCCGGTGACGATCCGCTTGGCAAACGCGACCCCGCGCTCCAGATTCGAGGTGTGCACCGCCCCGCTCAGTCCGTACGGGGTGTCGTTGGCGAGCCGTACCGCCTCCTCCTCACCGTCGAAGGGGACCAGCAGCACCACCGGGCCGAAGATCTCCTGCTGCATCAGCGGCGAGTCCTCCGGCAGACCCGCGAGGACCGTCGGCTCCACCAGATTGCCGCGCGTACGCCCCCGTACCAGCGCCGTGGCGCCCTCCGCGAGCGCCTGCTCCACCAGCGCCGTCAGGGCGTCCGCCTGGAAGGTGTTGATGACCGGGCCGATCTGGGTCTCGCTGTCGCGCGGGTCACCGGTCCTGAGCGCGGTCACCTTCGCCACGAACTTCTCGGTGAACTCCCGCTCGACACTGCGGTCCACCAGGATGCGGTTGGCGGCCATACAGACCTGGCCCTGGTAGACGAACCTGCTGGCGACCGCCGCGTCCACCGCGTAGTCGAGCCCCGCCTCGTCGAGATCGTCGAGGACGACCAGCGCGCTGTTGCCGCTCAGTTCGAGGATGGCCCGCTTGAAGTTGGCGCCGGCGACGGCGCCGACATGGCGGCCGACCCGGTCGGAGCCGGCGAAGGAGATCACCTTGGGGACGGGGTGCTCTATCAGCGCGTCGCCGACCTCGGCGATGTCCGTCACCAGGACGTTGAGCAGTCCGGCCGGCAGTTCCGCGTCCTCGAAGAGCTTGGCTATGAGTCCGCCGCCGACCATGGGCGCGTTCTGGTTGGGCTTGATCACCACGGCGTTGCCGAGCGCCAGCGCCGGTGCCACGGACTTGATCGTCACCAGGAACGGGTAGTTGAAGGGGCCTATCACTCCGACGACGCCCACGGGCAGCCGGTAGACACGGTTCTCCCGGCCGTCGACCGGGGACGGCAGGATCCGGCCCTCGGGGCGCAGGGCGATCTGGATGGCCTCGCGGAGGAACTCCTGCGCGGTGCGGACCTCGTACTCCGCCTTGACGCGCGTCCCGCCCAGCTCGTCGATGATCGCCTCGACGATGTCGTCCTTGCGCTCCTCGACAAGCCTCAGGACCCGCTCGAAGACCAGTCTGCGGGCGTAGGGGTTCGTCTCGGCCCAGCCGCGCTGCGCGCGCTCGGCGGCGCGGTACGCCTCATCGACCTCCTCCACCGTGGCGATGGTGATGGCGGCGAGTTTCTCCCCGTTGTACGGGTTGAAGTCGATGATGTCCCACGAGCCGCTGCCCGTCCGCCACTCGCCGTCGATGTACTGGTGGGCCAGATCGGTGAAGTAGGACATGCGATCCCTTACTGCAGGTGCAAACTCCTGATGTGAGGTCATCGTACTGATGTCTCAGATCAGTTGGAGCAGGCCGCGAAGGACATCCCGGCTCTCCTCCGGACCCGGGCTGTCGACCTGTAGTCGCCCCATCACCCGTTCGTACTGAGCGACCTCTTCCCTCTTGTCCAGATAGAGCGCGCTGGTGAGCTGCTCCAGGAAAACGACATCGGAGAGATCCGACTCGGGAAAACTCAGCATGGTGAAAGCGCCGCTCTCGCCCGCGTGCCCGCCGAAGCTGAACGGCATCACCTGGAGCGTGATGTTGGGCTGCTCGGAGATCTCGATGAGATGTTTCAACTGGCCCTGCATCACGGAGCGGTCGCCGTACGGGCGGCGCAGCGCGGCCTCGTCGAGAATGGCGTGGAAACGCGGTGCCCGCTCGGAGACGAGGACCTTCTGCCGCTCCAGACGGAGCGCGACCCGGCGGTCGACCTCGCTGCGGGGTGCCTCCGGCTGACCGCGTGTGACGACGGCGTGCGCGTACGCCTCGGTCTGGAGCAGACCGTGCACGAACTGCACCTCGTAGATGCGGATCAGTGAGGCGGCGCCCTCCAGGCCGATATAGGTCTGGAACCAGCCGGGCAGCACATCACCGAAGCTGTGCCACCACCCCGCGACATTGGCCTCCCTGGCGAGGCCGAGAAGGGCGGCACGCTCGCCCTCGTCGGCGACGCCGTAGAGGGTCAGCAGGTCCTCGATGTCTCTTGCCTTGAAGCTCACCCGTCCCAACTCCATACGGCTGATCTTGGACTCGGAAGCGCGGATCGAGTAGCCGGCGGCTTCACGTGTGATGCCGCGCGTCTCGCGCAACCGCCTGAGCTGTGAGCCAAGCAGGATGCGTCGCACCACGGAACCGCCCGATTCGGCTGCGGTCACGTCCCAACCCTCCCCATCGCATGTGGTTCTCCCCGGAGCACCCCCGAACTCCAAGTGCCGGATTCTGCCATCAAAACGCTTCAGCCCGTACTCATTCGATTACGGAAATAAGAAGGCTTTGCGGAGAGAGCAAAACTGGTCACGAGGAGAAATGCGCCAGAAACGGTACGGATCTGATCAAGTCCGGCGCGTGCACGTGCATCTGCCCTTGCATCTGCCCTACGCATTCGGAACCATGGTCCCCGCGCACCTGCGCGTGCTCGTTCGTGATTGACGTGATGTGACGCTGGACCACCGCAGTATCGCTACGGCCGCGAATCTCGGGAGTGCCTCGCATGGGGATGAATGGATCGACCATGCTCGAGCCGTTAAGGCAGGGGCTCCCCCCGATCGATCCCGCGGGGGCCGCCGGTTCGGCGTCGTGCGCTCTGCCCGCCCGCTATGAGGCGGTGCGCGGGGCGCGGCACTTCACACGCGCCACACTGAGCCAGTGGGAGCTGGACCACCGCTTCGACGATGTCGCGCTGGTCGTCTCGGAACTCGTCACCAACGCGCTGCGCCACGCCCTGCCCGCGGACACCCCGCGGGAGCCGCAGGACCCGCCCGTACGGCTGCATCTGATGCGCTGGACCTCACGGCTCGTGTGCGCGGTACGGGACCCCAGCCACGCCGGGCCGACGACGCGGAACACGGAGGAGGACGGCGCGGCGGAGTCCGGGCGCGGACTCTTCCTGGTGGAGTCGTTCAGCGACACCTGGGGCTGGCACCCGCTGGCGGGCTCGCTGCACGGCAAGGTCGTCTGGGCGCTGTTCCAGCTGCGGAAGGACTGAGCGCCTCCGGTCGCGGAACGAGCCCGTCCGGCCGCGGACGGGCTCGTGCGCTGTCGTGCGCCGGACGGACCGAGCGGGCCGCCGTCAGGATCGGCGCGCCACGAAGCCGCCACCAGGACGCCACCAAGCCCGCCGCGAAGCCCGCCACGAGGCCGGCCGCGATCACCCCAGGATCACCCGGTCGGGCGCGGTGGCCGAATCACGCCGTTGACGTAACGGCGCACCCGTGGATGCCCGCGGCGCCGGCCGCCGGGCCCGGCCCACGCAGGATCGTTCCTGCGCGGACCTCGAAGCCCGCCTCGGCCGCTGCCTCAGGCGTCGGCCGTCAGATGATCGAATTCCCCGTCCTTGACCCCCAGCAGCAGGGCCTCGATTTCCGCGGGCGTGTATACGAGCGCGGGTCCGTCGGGGAAGCGCGAGTTACGCACCGCCACCTCCCCGCCCGGCAGTTTGGCGAACTCCACACAGGACCCCTGGGAGTTGCTGTGCATGCTCTTCTGCCAGACGACTCCGTGAAGCTCTGTGGCCGTTATGCCGTTGTACACGTGGTGCACAGGTCGCTCCCCGAGTTGCAAGGTGCAGGTGTCAACTGTCTCGGATCATAGCTGTGTTTCATGTGCTGATGCATGAGCAAATGCACGTGCACGCGGGGTGGTGCTTTGATTACAGACACCGCACCGAGACGGCCGTCCGGAGCGAATCCCCCGCGCTCTAGGAAGAGACGCGTTTCCCGGTCATTCGGATCCCAATTCCCCGCTCCAGTCTCCACGTATGAGACCCGTACGACGCACCGGGGCCCCTCCTGACCTGCTCAGGAGGGGCCCCGGTGGGATCGGTGTCACGCCGGGCGGTACGGCAGCAACCCCATTTCCCGGGCGTTCTTGACCGCGCGCGCCAGTGCGCGCTGCTGCTGAGCGCTCACACGAGTCACCCGGCGGCTGCGAATCTTGCCGCGGTCCGAGATGAATTTCCGCAACAGATCTGTGTCCTTGTAGTCGATATAGGTGATACCCGCGCGGTCCAGAGGATTGGGCCGGGACACGGACGGTTTGCGTTCCCCACGACGGGCGGACATCAGACCTCCAGCAGGGAGTCGAAGGCGGGCGGGAGTCGCTTCCAGGCCGCGTGGCCCGCGGCGTACTCGGTATCGGTGAGCAGACAGGATTCGAGAAGGCGCTCGATCCCTTCCCGGTCGAGTCCGGGCGAGGTGAACACCAGGTGCTGGCAGCGGTCGCCGTGCGGCGGATCCCAGTCCAGGGCGGCGGCGGCCCGCCGCGGCGGCGGCACCGACTCCCAGGCGGCGTCCGGCAGCGACGCCAGCCAGGGCCCCGCGCTCTCCACACAGAGCGCGCCGCCCGCCGCGTCCCAGGCCAGCAGGGTGTCGGGACGGTCGGCGAGCCAGAAACGGCCACGGCTGCGGGCCGCGGCACAGGTCAGTTCCTCCAGCGCCTGATAGAGCCGCTCCGGGTGGAAGGGCCTGGCGCGGTGCCAGACATACGTACCGACACCGCACTCGTCCGCCTCCTGCGGCAGCAGCGCGCAGGCCGGGTGCTGACGGGCGGCGGCGGCCTCGATGTCGAACCCGGCGAGGGCCGCGGCGGCCAGCTCCCCGGCCGACGCCCCCTCGCCGTCGATCCGTATCCGCCGTGCGGTCGGGTGCAACTGGGCCAGCAGCGCGCGGTCCTCGTCGTCCGCGAGCGGGTTGTCGGCCAGGGCGAGCACCGGCGCGTACTCCAACTGACGCGCCCAGGTGTCCGCGACCGTCCGCCGGTCGGAGGCGGCCGCCGCCAGCCCGGCGTCGGCGAGGTCGTCGCCATTGCCGAGATACGGCAGCAGCAGCGCCGGGTCGACCGCGGTCAGCACGGAGCTGACGACGAGCCGCTCCCCGCCGTGCGCCGCCACGACCTCGGCCATCGCCCGGGGCTCGACCGAGTCCCACAGTTCGACGACGGCGAGCCGGGTCAGCCCGCCGTCGGCGAGCCGCTCCAGCTCCGGTACGAGATCCTCCCGCAGCGCGCAGCAGGCGCAGTCGTTGACCAGCGGCGCCTCGCCCGTGGAGAGCGTGCCCGTGGCGTCACGGACCGTCCGTACGACCGTGCCCCGCGCGGCCGTCGACAGATCGTGGTGGAGCGCGACGCTGCCGGGCACGGTGGCGAGGAGCCGGCGCACGGCCGCCTCGCGGGCGTCCGCGTGCAGTCCGCAGACGATCGCGACGGGGAGCCTGTTGTCGACGCCCGCCACTAACGGGCCCCGGGTCGATGCCCGTAGCGGCGCTCGAAGCGCTCCACGCGGCCGGCGGTGTCCAGCACGCGGGCGTTGCCCGTGTAGAAGGGATGGCTCGCCGAGGAGATCTCCACGTCGATGACGGGATACGTGACGCCGTCCTCCCAGACGACCGTCTTCGCGCTGGTCGCGGTGGAGCGGGTCAGAAAGGCGAAGTCGCCCGCCTTGTCACGGAAGACGACGGGGCGGTAGGCGGGGTGGATTCCGGGCTTCATCGCGCGGTCAGCGCTCCTCACGGAAGTCGACGTGCCGACGGACGAGCGGGTCGTACTTGCGGAGCGTCATGCGGTCGGGGTCGTTGCGGCGGTTCTTGCGGGTCACATAGGTGAATCCGGTACCGGCCGTGGACCGGAGCCTGATGACCGGTCGTAGTTCGTTGCGTGCCATGGGGCTAGTATATGGAAATGATTCCCATTACCAAAGAGAACGGTGTGTGACCTTGTCCGCCCACTGCCAGCTCACCGGCGCCGAGCCCGGATTCGGCCGCCGGATCTCCCACTCTCACCGGCGCAGCCCCCGCCGTTTCGACCCCAACATCCAGCGCAAGCGGTACTGGCTGCCGAGCGAGGGCCGGTATGTACGGCTGACGCTCAGTGCGAAGGCGATCAAGACCGTCGACACCATCGGCGTCGAGGCCGCCGTCGCCCGTATCCGTGCCCGGGGGGTGAAGGTCTGATGGCCAAGAAGAGCAAGATCGTCCGCAATGAGCGGCGGAAGGTGATCGTCGAGCGGTATGCCGCGCGGCGCGCCGAACTCAAGGAGATCCTGCGGCACCCCGGCACCTCCGAGGAGCAACGGGCCGAGGCCTGGCGGGAGTTGCGACGTCAGCCGCGCGACGCGAGTGCCACCCGGGTGCGCAACCGGGACAGTGTGGACGGCCGGCCGCGCGGACATCTGCGGAAGTTCGGGCTGTCGCGGGTCCGGCTGCGCGCCCAGGCACACGCCGGATACCTCCCCGGGGTGCGCAAGTCGTCCTGGTAGCTTGGCGCGGTCCGGAAACCGTACAAGGGGGACTCGAACGTGCAGAAGCTCGTACGCACCAGCGCCACCACGGCCGGCCTCGTCGCCGCACTCGCACTCGCGCTCACGGGCTGCGGCGGTGACAGCGGCGGTGGCTCCGGCAACGACAAGGCCACCGGCGCGCCGAGCGCGACGGCCGGCGGTTCGGACCCCGGCTCGGACACGGCGGGCTCCGGCGGGGACGCCGCGAGCGGTGTCGAGGGCACCTGGGCCGGGCTGACCGACGGCAAGGCCGTCGCGCTGTCGGTGAAGGGCGGCAAGGTCGCGCTCGTCGCCGACAGCCATGTCTGCCAGGGCTCGGTGGAGGACATGGGCGAGCCGATGTTCTCCCTCACCTGCGCCGACGGGAACACCGACCGCACGATGGGGTCGATCGAGTCCAACGACGGCAAGACGCTGGTGATCGCCTGGGACAAGGGCAAGAAGGACACGCTGGCCAAGACCGAGGGCGGGGCGCTGCCCGAGGGACTGCCGACGGACCTCCCCACGGACCTCCCCACGGATCTGCCTACGGATCTGCCGGGGTCGTAGGGCCCTGGGCCTCTGGCCCCACGAGAACACGAGACCCTGGCCCGGAGGTTCGAGATCCCGCGGTGCGCCTCGGCACACCCCGTGCGCCGGTCCGCCCGGCGGCACGCCCCGTGCCACAGCTCGGCCGGCCCTGTGACAGGGCCGGCCGAGTCTGTTCACCGGGTGGTGGGGTGGTGGGGTGGTGCGGAGGGATCAGCGGGCGACGGCGCCCGTCGCCCCGCTGAGCGCCGAGCCGCTGGTGTGCCCGCCGCGGTGGGCGGTGACCTTGGGCGGTCACCTTGGCCGTGAGCTTCTTCCCGGCGAGCGAGGCGGACACGGTGTAACAGGACGCGGTGGCTCCGGAGACCGCCCTGCCGTCGGCCTTCCACCGGTACGCGTACCGTCGCCCCGGCAGCGCGCGCCGGGCAGCACGCGGCTTCAGCGAGGTGCCGTGCCGCCGCGCACCTGTGGTCTGCGGCCTCCCGGGACGCGTGCCGCGTCCGCCGCCGAGGTCCCGTGGCGCCAGCCCTCGGCGTCCGTCACCCCCCGGACCCGGGTCGCCACCGTCTGCGGGAACATCCGGTCCGTACGGTCGGCCACCGCGACGTCCCGGGCGGCGAGCACCGGCAGCAGCGCGCCGCCGTCCATGCCCCCGGTGGTCCCGGTCGCCTCTTCCGTCGTCCGCGCCGTCGCCTCGGCCAGGCGTTCACCGACACGGTGGGCGTACGCCATCAGGAACGACTGACGGAACGTCTTCGTCCGCTTGCGTCCTCCCGCCCGCTGCTCGGCCTCCGCCCGGGTCATCGCCGCCGTCCCCTGCACCAGCAGGGAGGTGTGGAGCAGTTCGACGGCCTCCAGGTCGGGTTCGAACCCGACGACCGTCGAGAAACCGTACGCGCTGTTCCAGACGGCGCGACAGCGGTTCGCCGAGGCGACGGCGTCGAGCAGGATCGCCTTCGCCGTCTCGTACGGGGCGTCCACCCCGATCCGGCAGGCGCCCGGCACATCGCCCCGGTGGGTCCGGTCGGCGAGGACCGCCTCGTCGATGCTGTGCCGCGCCATCAGCTCCTGCGCCTTGGCGGTGAGCGCCTCCGCCTCCTGCGGATAGCCGGTCGCCTCGGCCTTGGCGAGCAGCGCCCTGATCCGGGTGAGCATGCGCGGCTCCCCCTCCGCCGCCGGCAGATGGACGGGCGTACCGGGCACGGGCCCCACCGGCTCGATCGCGGGGAGCCGTACGAGCAGCAGATACAGCTCCAGCACGGCGGTGGCGTACGAGAAGCGGTCCGCCCGGTGGGGCCGGGAGCCCGCCTCCCCGTCGAGTTCCGCGAGTTCCGCGAGCTGCGCGGCCCAGCGTGGCGCCAGCCGGTCGTACCGCCGCGCCTCCGCCGCCGTCAGCTCGGCGAGCAGCCGCAGATGCGGACCGGCGAGGTCGCGCCGCACGAGCCGCGCCACATCGGCGGGCTGCCAGCCGCGCTCCCAGGCCAGCCTCAGGAAGCCGAGGCCCCGCAGGCGCAGCTCGGCGTCGGCCGCCGGGTCGGCGGCGAGGAGCGAGGCAGCGGTGTCGAGCCCGTCGCCCGGCTTCCCGCTCCCGGTGGAGAGCACGGCGCGCAGGGCCCGCTCGACGGTCCGGGCGCCCCCGCCGTCCGCATCGGTGTCACTCATGCTCCCGATGATCCCAGGTGCGCCCGGTGCCCGGCCGGGGCGGACCGCTCTGTCCACAGGCTGTGGATATCGAACTCCCTGGCGGGACCGCAGGGCTACCGTGGCTGTCTGCGAGGCACGTCCGGCGTGGGAGAGGAATCCATGGGCGAGAACAAACGGCGCATGCTGGCCGGGGAGTGGTACATCCCGGACGACGAGGAGCTCGGCGCGGACACCGAGCGCCGCTTCGCGCTCTGCGCGGCCTACAACGCGAACGGCGGCGCCGCGCCGGACGAGCGCGCCAGGATACTCGCGGAGCTGCTCGGTTCGGTGGGTGAGGACGTGCGGATCCGTCCGCCGTTCCACTGCGACTACGGCGCGTACATCAGCATCGGCGCCCGTACGTTCGTCAACTTCAACGCGGTCTTCCTGGACGCGGCCCCGATCACCATCGGCTCCGACGTCCAGATCGGTCCGAACGTACAACTGCTCACCCCGGCCCACGAGCTGGACGCGGAGCGCCGTCGCGCGGGCTGGGAGCGTGCCGCTCCGGTGACGATCGGCGACAACGTCTGGCTGGGCGGCGGGGTGATCGTCTGTCCGGGGGTGACGATCGGCGAGAACACGGTGGTGGGCGCGGGATCGGTGGTGACGAAGGACCTCCCGGCGGGGGTGCTGGCGGTGGGCGGCCCGGCGCGGGTGGTCCGCGCCCTGGAGACCGGTGGCGGCCCGGGGGCCGGCTAGCAGCCGGTGAACTCGCACCACACCACCTTTCCCCGTACCGGGCCCGCGTGGTCGCCCCAGTCCGCCGCCAGGGCCGTGACCAGCAGCAGGCCGCGGCCCTCCGCCAGATCCCAGGCGTCCTGGCCGGCCGACCCGGTCCCGGCGGGCCATCGCGGGGGCGTCCGGGACGGGTCGGCGACCTCGACGCGCAGCCGCTTCTCCGTGCGCAGGATGGCGAGGGAGACCGGGCCCCGGGTGCAGCCGCACAGACAGAGGCCGTGGCGCACCGCGTTGGTGACGAGTTCGCTCACCGCCAGTTCGACGGTGGCGGTCAGCTCGGCGTCCACCCTGCGCAGCGTGAGCACCTCGCGGGTATGGCGGCGCGCCCTGGGGGCCGCCTCCGGCTTGTGGGGAAGCGGCATACGGGTCAGGGGCAGCCAGGACCGGCCGGGGTCGGAGACGCCGTGCGCCGGTCCACTGTCAGTGGGCATCGTTACTCTCGGACATCAAAGGTTACGGAAAGCAACCCATGGTGCACGAGAGGAGAGCGCCGTGCCACGTCGGCCGTTCCGGAACTCAGGGCGTGATCACCAGTTTTCCGCGCGCATGGCCCTTCTCGCTCGTCTCCTGCGCCTTCGCCGCCTCCGTGAGCGGAAAGGTCCTGGCGATCCGCAGACGCAGCCCGCCCCGCGCCGCCAGCCGGACGTTCTCGGCCAGGGCGGCGTGCTTCCTGCCGGGCGCGGTGACGCCGGAGGAGAAGGCGACCCCGTGGTCGGCCGCGTGCGGGTCGGCGATGGTGATGATCCGGTCCGTCGTGCCGCCGCGCAGCTCGATCGAGTCCGGCAGCGCCCCTCGGCCGGCCACGTCGAAGACCGCGTCCACCCCCCGGGGCGCCGCCGCGCGCACGCGCTCGACCAGGCCCTCGCCATAGGCCACGGGGACCGCGCCCAGCGAGCGGAGGTAGTCGTGGTTGGGGGGAGACGCCGTGCCGATCACGGTGGCGCCCCGTGCGACCGCGAGCTGTACGGCGACGGAGCCGACCCCGCCCGCCGCGCCGTGGACCAGCAGGGTCTCGCCCCTGTGCACCGCGAGCTGGTCGAGCACCCGGCGGGCCGTCTCGCCCGCGACGGGCAGGGCCGCGGCCTCCTCCCAGCCCAGGGAGGGGGGCTTGGGGACGACGGTCTCGGCGAGGGCGTACTGCGCGTAGGCGCCGGTGGCGGTCCACCCCACCACGTCGTCGCCGACCGCGAGACCGGTGACGCCCTCCCCCGTCTCGTCCACCACTCCGGCGAATTCCAGGCCGGGGATGGCGGGCAGCCGGGTGGTGAAGAGCGGTTCCATCCATCCGTGGCGGATCTTGCAGTCCATCGGGTTGACGCCGGCCGCCCGGACCGTCACCCGGACCTCGCCGGGACCGGCGTGCGGTTCGTCGACGTTCCTGGTGCGCAGGACGTCCGGGCCGCCGAACGTCTCGAACACAGCCGCTTGCATGTCAGCACCCCTTCCGCGCGGGCCTCCGTGCGGGCCGTGGTCATGGCCGTATGTCCGATCCTCCCGTCGTACGCTCCGGCCCGCCCGCCGAGCGGCGCGCGCGGTGGAGGGCCTTCACGCGGACGCCCGTGCCGCTGTCCGTGCCGCTGTCCGTGCCGGTGTCCCTGCCGCTGTCCGTGCCGGTGTCTGTGCCGGGGCGATGTCGTACCCGGCTGCGAGACTCGGCGTATGACCGGGAGATGGGCTCTGGCACCGGCGGACGGCGGCGGTGCGCTGCTGGCTCCGCTGGGCGAGGACGGCCGGGCGGCGGGGCCCGTGCTGCGCGAGCCCGATCTCGTGGCGGCGGTGCGCGCACGGCTGCCCGAGGCGGGGCGGTGGGTGTGGCGGTCCACCGCCGAGGTGTATCCGCGGCTGCTCGCGGCGGGGGTGCGGATCGAGCGGTGCTACGACATCGAGGCGGCGGAGCTGCTGCTGCTCGGCCATGAGGGGCGGCTCGGGGAGCCCCGCTCGGCCGCGGCGGCCTGGGCCCGGCTGCGGAACGGGCCGGTGCCGCCCGATCCGCCGGCGCGCTCGGCGGAGCCGGGCTCGCAGTCCTCGCTGTTCGAGCCGCAGGCGGGGGCGGAGATCCCGTTCGAGGCGCTGCTCGATGTGTACGCGGAACAGCAGCGCAGACATCTGGCCGCCGAGCACCCCGGCCGGATGCGGCTGCTCACGGCGTCCGAGTCGGCGGGGATGCTGGTCGCCGCCGAGATGCACCGGGCGGGGCTGCCCTGGCGGGCCGATGTGCACCGGGAGGTGCTGGGTGAGCTGCTCGGCGAGCGCTATGCGGGCGGAGGAGAGCCCAGGCGGCTGGCCGAGCTGGCGGACGAGGTGTCGCGGGCGTTCGGACGACGGGTGCGGCCGGATCTGCCGGCGGATGTGGTGAAGGCCTTCGCCCAGGCCGGTATCGCGGTCCGGTCGACGCGGCGCTGGGAGCTGGAGGAGATCGACCATCCGGCGGTGGAGCCGCTCATCCAGTACAAGAAGCTCTACCGCATCTGGACGGCGCACGGCTGGAGCTGGCTCCAGGACTGGGTGCGGGACGGCCGGTTCCGGCCGGAGTATCTGCCGGGCGGTACGGTCTCGGGCCGCTGGACGACCAATGGCGGCGGGGCGCTCCAGATCCCCCGGGTGATCCGGCGCGCGGTCGTGGCGGACGAGGGCTGGCGGCTGGTGGTGGCGGACGCCGATCAGATGGAGCCCCGGGTGCTGGCCGCGATCTCCCGTGATCCGGGGCTGATGGAGGTCGCCGCCCACGACGGCGATCTGTACACGGCGCTCTCCGACCGCGCCTTCTCCGGCGACCGCGCCCATGCGAAGCTCGCGCTGCTGGGGGCGGTCTACGGACAGACCTCCGGCGACGGGCTGAAGAACCTGGCCGCGCTGCGCCGGAGGTTCCCGCTGGCCGTGGCGTATGTGGACGACGCCGCGCGGGCGGGCGAGGAGGGCAGGCTCGTACGGACGTGGCTGGGCCGCACGAGCCCCCGGGCGGCCGGGGCGGAGGACGACGGCGAGGCAGGGATCCCGCAGGAGACCCCGGCGGGAGCGGGGCAGGGGCCGGGACGGACGGGACGGGGAGCGGAGGACACGGCGGGCGGCGGCGGTGAGTTCACCCCGGGATACGCGTCCTCGGACGGCCGGGCGCGCGGCCGTTTCACCCGTAACTTCGTCGTCCAGGGCAGCGCGGCCGACTGGGCCCTGCTGATGCTGGCGGCGCTGCGCCGGGCGACCGCCGGGATGCGGGCGGAGCTGGTCTTCTTCCAGCACGACGAGGTGATCGTGCACTGTCCGCAGGAGGAGTCCGAGGAGGTGGCGGCGGCGATCCGCGCGGCCGGTGAGCTGGCCGGGCGGATCGCCTTCGGGGAGACGCCGGTGCGGTTCCCGTTCACGACGGCGACGGTGGAGCGGTACTCCGACGCCAAGTAGCGGTACGCCGACGCGAAGTGAGACGCGGTGAGACGAGGTGAGGCGACGTGAGGCGAAGTGAGGCGAGGGGAGGACGGGGCGGCGGGGCAGAGGCCGGTGAGGGTCAGAAGCCGGTGAGGGTGATCTTGCCGATCGCGGTGCCCGACTCCTGGATCCGGTGGGCCTCGCGCAGGTTGGCCGCGTTGACGGGGCCGAGGTCACGGTGGGCGGTGGTCCTGAGCGCTCCCTGGTCCACGAGCCGGGCGATCTGCGTGAGGATGTGATGCTGCATGTGCCGGTCGGGGGTGCGGAACATCGAGCGGGTGAACATGAACTCCCAGTGGAAGGACACGCTCTTCCGCTTGAGCACGCCGATGTCCAGCGACGCGTAGTCGTCGATCGAGACGATGTGTCCGAAGGGCTTGAGCACCTCGGCGTACGCCGTGATGTTCCGGTCGGTGGCCGTCGTACCGAAGATGTAGTCGATCCCGTCCGGCGCCACCGCCTCGATCTGCCCGACGAGCGGCTCATGGTGGTTGATCACCTGGTGGGCGCCCATGGTGCGGGCGAACGCGACCGTCTCCGGCCGCGAGGCGGTACCGATCACCGTGAGACTGGTGAGCGCCCGGGTGAGCTGTACGACCATCGAGCCGACCCCGCCCGACGCCGCCGTGACCAGCAGCGCCCCGGTCTGCTCCAGGGCGCCGGTGCGCAGGCCCATCCGGTCGAAGAGCCCCTCCCACGCGGTGAGCGCGGTCAGCGGGAGCGCGGCGGCCTCGGTGAAGCCGAGGGTGGCGGGCTTGGGACCGACCAGACGCTCGTCCACCGCGTGGAAGCGGGAGTTGGCCCCGGGGCGGTCGAGCGCGCCGGCGTAGTAGACCTCGTCCCCGACCCGGAACAGCTCCACCTCGTCACCGACCGCGACGACCGTACCGGCCGCGTCCCAGCCGAGGACCTTGGGCTCACCGCCGGGGTCGACGTTCTGACGGATCTTGTAGTCCACCGGATTGAGCGCGACGGCCTCCACCCGGACGAGCAGATCGCGCGGGCCGGGCTCCGGCACGGGCAGCTCGATGTCCTCCAGGCTGCGGGGATCGTCGACGGGCAGGCTCGCGCGGTACGCGACGGCGGGCATCGTCGCGCCCCTGGCCGGGCCCGTACCCGTGGCCGTATCCCTGGCCGGGCCCGTGACCGTATCCGTGGCCGTACCCGTGCCGGCGTCCTGGCGGTTCGTGTTCGTGTTCTTCTTCGCGTTCGTGTCCACATGTCCACGCTAGGAGGGGCCCTGTGGTTTCCCGCAAGGGCCATTGGTATCCATCGGAAACCATCCAGCTCAGAAGGGTGGGCACCGCCCGCTGTCCGCCATCCGCGTGCCCTCCGGAGCACGCGCGCGTTGTACCGATCATGAACACGCATCGTTTTCTCCTCGCCGCCGCGGCGGGCTCCGCCCTCCTCTCCGCCCTCGTCCCCTCGGCCGCCCAGGCGGCCGATCTCGGCACCACCCTGAGCGGCACGGCCAAGACCGCGTCGGCCGTGGGTGGAGAGGCCGGCCCGGTGGTGGAGGGAGTCATCGGCGACAAGGTGAACAAGAAGGTGGACGCCGCCAAGGGCGTCGTCAAGGGCAGCACCGACGCCGTGCAGTCGGGCCGGGAGCTGATCAGCTAGGACAGGGCCCTGGGCCGAGGCCCTGGTCGGCCCCGACCCTGCTCGACCCCGCCCCTGGTCGGCACCGACCCCGGCCGGGTGCCGGAAGGGCGGTGCCGGAAGGGCGGTGCCGGAAGGGCGGGTGCCCGAAGGCCAGGCCGCGCGGGCCCGCCCGGCCTGGCCGGGTCGGCCGGACCGGGCGAAATCACCCCGCTGACCTCGGCCGACAGGCAGTGGGCGGAAGAGGAGTGGTGCGCGCGCGGGACTGGGGACACCATGGACCCACAAGCACGGTTCTCACCCTATTTGTATATGATGGGTGCATATGAACGAGCGGCTGGCTTTGCTGAATGCCGTGGACGCCGTTCTTCCGGAGACCGAGGTGCTGCGGCTCGCTCTACAGCAGGCGGTCGCGGAGCTGAACGGCCTCGGCGGGGTGGTCCATGTCCGTGGGTCGGCCAATCCCCAGCGCATGTATCTGGTGGCCGCCAGCGGGCTGCCCCGGACGTTCACCCGGTCGTGGGACGGGATCGCTGACGGCGCGCCCGAGGCCCCGGTCCTGGCCGTGCGCAAGGCCGTCACCCTCTGGCTGCCCGACCCCGCGGGGCCCGGTACGGGGATGGTGTCCGTACCCCTCATGTCCCGGAACGGACCCTTCGGAGCGCTCTCCGTGGTGACGACCGCCCCGGCCGAGCCGACCGCCGTACAGCGGGACACGCTGCGGGCCGTCGCGGACTGGGCCGCCGAACGCCTCCGACGCGCCGAGAAACCCGTCGCCACGCCCCCGGATCAGCAGGCCGTGCCGGGGGCGCACGACGTCACGGGTGCGGAGGGCGCGCCCGAGGCCCTCTCCATACCGGGGGCACCGGACCCGCGCGGACCCGGGGCACCGGATCTGCCGTCGCCCCAGAACGCGGCGGAACGGAACGCGGCGGAAGGGCAGTCCACCCCCGACACGCCCTCCACCCCGGGCGGGCCGGGGGTGGAGGACGTGTCGGGGGCGCAGGACGTCCTCAGGGCGACCCGCGTCGGCTCCTGGGAGCTGCACGCGCCCACCGGGCTCCTCCAGGTCGACGAATCCCTTCTGGAGATGTTCGGTATCGATCCGGACACCTACGACGGCAGGACCGAGACCTGGATGAGCATCATCCATCCGGACGACCAGCCCTGGGTGGCCAACGAGTGGAACCAGGCCGTGAGCACCTCCGGCCTGATCGACCTGGAGTACCGGGTACGCCGCCCCGACGACGGAAGCCTCATGTGGGCCCATGTCCGGGGGCGCGCGGAGTCGGACGGGAACGGACGGCCGTACCGCGTCGTGGGCACGGCGTGGGACAGCACCGAGTCGGGCATCGGGCGGGACGCCATCCGCCGCGCCCTGCGCTTCATGAGCGACGGATTCCTGTCCGTGGACGGCGCCTGGCGGATCACCTTCGTCAATGTGGAGGCGGAGCGGCTGCTCGGCTCCTCCTCCCGCCGGCTGGTCGGCACGGTGCTGTGGGAGCTGCCGGTGGTACGCCGGGTCCCCGGCCTGGAGTCCCGCTGCCGCGAGACCGCCGCGGGCACGACGGCCATCGGGTTCGACGCGGAGTGGCCGGACACCGGCCGCTGGTTCCATATCCGGCTCGTCCCCGTCCCGGACGGTCTGGCCTGCTACTTCGCCGACATCACGGACCGCAGACAGCGCGAGGTGGACCGGGCGACGGCCGAGCGGCAGGCCGCCGAGCGGGCGACCCGGATCCAGGAGCTGACCGCCGGCCTGGCCGAGGCGATCACCACCCAGGACGTGACCGACGCCGTCGCCCAGGGGGTGCTGCCGCCGTTCGGCGCCTCCGGGCTGATCATCCAGGTCAACGAGGACGACCGGATGTGGATCGTCGGAAGCGTCGGCTATCCGAAGGCGTTCCTCGACAAGGTCGACGGCTCCTCCACATCGCAGAGATCCCCGGGCGCCGACCGTCTGCGCACCCGTGCCCCCTGGTTCTGCGCCTCGGTGGAGGAGTACGTACGGACCTACCCGGAGCACGCCGAGCGGCCCGACGCGATCGGCAAGCAGGCCTGGGCGTTCCTGCCGCTGATCGTCTCCGGGCGGGCGATCGGCGTCTGTGTGATCGCCTTCGACCAGCCGCACCACTTCACCGACGAGGAACAGACGCTGCTGATGGCGGTCAGCGGTCTGGTCTCGCACGCGCTGGAACGGGCCCGGCTGTACGACGCCGAGCACAGCCGGGCCCAGCAGCTCCAGCGCACGCTGCTGCCACGGGCGCTGCCGTCGCTGCCCGCCGTCACCGCCGCGGCCCGCTATCTGCCCGCGGGGCAGAGCATGGACGTCGGCGGCGACTGGTACGACGTCATACCGGTCTCCGGCTGCCGCGTCGCCCTCGTCATCGGCGATGTCATGGGGCACGGGCTGCCGGAGGCGGTCACCATGGGGCGGCTGCGCACCGCCGTACGGACCCTCACCGACCTCGAACTGCCGCCCGACGAGATCCTGAACCATCTCAACGACCTGATCTCCGGGCTCGGCGACGACTCCTTCGCCACCTGCCTCTACGCGGTGTACGACCCCACCAGCGGTATCTGCACCTTCGCCCGCGCCGGCCATCCGCCGCCCGCCGTCGTCGGCCCGGACGGCACCGTGTCCTTCCCCGCGTCGGCCCCCGATCCGCCGCTCGGGGTGGCCGAACCGCCCTTCGAGACCGTGGAACTGGCGGTGCCCGAGGACGGGCTCCTCGTCTTCTACACCGACGGTCTGGTCGAATCCGCCTGCCGTGACATCGACGCCGGGATGTCCCGGCTCGCCGAACTCCTGGGCGACCGGCCGGGCGCGGATCTGGACACCCTCTGTGACGCCCTCACCTCCGATCTGCTCCCCGCCGACCAGCAGAACGCCGACGACACGGCGCTGCTCGTCGTACGCGCCCACCGGCTGGCCCCCGACGACGTCGCCACCTGGTCCCTGCCCGACGACCCGCAGTCGGCGGGCACCGCCCGGAAGTTCGTCGGCGAACAGCTCGCCGCCTGGGATCTGGAGGACCTCGCGGCGACCACCGAGCTGCTGGTCAGCGAGCTGATCGCCAATGTGGTGCGGCACGCCAGGGGCCCCGTACGGCTGCGTCTGCTGCACAGCACGACACTGGTCTGCGAGGTCTACGACGGCAGCCCCACCACCCCCCGCATCCGGCGTGCCACCGAGACCGACGAGGGCGGCCGGGGCCTCCAGATGGTCGCCGCGCTCTCCGAGCACTGGGGCACCCGGTACACCGCCACGGGGAAGTGCATCTGGACCGAGCAGCCGCTGGTCCTGCCGGAGACCGCGATGCCGCCGGTGCCCGGCCTCGACGAGGTCGCCTGAGGCCCCGACGGGCGGAATCCGGACCCGGTTTCCCCGGTGCCACGCTCACCAACGGTGACCGAGGTGTGGGGGTTTACGGAGAAGAGTGAGTGAATCCTGCGTTTCCGGTGTGAAGAGACACTCACACTGGCCCTACATTTTCTCGTACAGTTGCGCGTCACGCGCATAGCTGACCAAAACGTCAGTAGCCATGTGGGGTGGGGGGCCGGGTTAGGTGTCGGGCTTTTTCGACGAGATATGGTCGTGGATCGTCACGGCGGCGGGCGAGACCTCGTGGCGCGAGGTGATGCCGCTCGGCCTCGCCGGTGCCTTCGTGTGGGCCCTGTGGCTCTACCGGGCGGTGCTCTCCCGTTTCGCCCGGCCGGTGGTGAACGACTACCGCACCACGGTCTCGGTGGTGGTCCCGGCCTACCGGGAGGACCCGGACATCCTGATGGACTGTCTGGAGACCTGGCTGAACCAGGACCCGGCCGAGATCATCATCGTGCCGGACGTGGAGGACACGGAGGTACTGCGCAGGCTGGCGCAGGTGGAGGACCCCCGGGTGCGGGTGCTCGCGTTCGAGCACCGCGGCAAGCGGTCGGCGCTGGGGGTGGGCATCCGGGCGGCGACGAGCGAACTCGTCGTCCTGGTCGACTCGGACACCCGCTGGCAGCCGGGGCTGCTGGCCGCGGTCCAGATGCCGTTCGTGGACCCCGAGGTCGGCGGCGTCGGCACCCAGCAGAACGTCTACCTCCGGGGCACCAGCGTCTGGCGGCGGGTGGCCGACTGGCTGGTCAACCTCCGCTACTACGACTACGTTCCGGCCATGGGCCGCGCGGGCGCGGTGGCGTGTCTGTCCGGCCGTACGGCGGCGTACCGGCGCTCGGCGGTCGAGCCGGTGCTGGAGAACCTGGAGAACGAGTTCTTCCTCGGCCGCCGCTGTGTCGCCGGCGACGACGGCCGGCTGACCTGGCTGGTGCTGGCCTCCGGATACAGGACCGTGCACCAGTCCTCCGCGCGGGCGCTGTCGATGTTCCCGTCGTCGTTCTCCGCCTTCGTCAAGCAGCGGGTGCGCTGGAGCCGGAACTCCTACCGCTGCTATCTGACCGCCCTCTACAAGGGCTGGCTGTGGCGGGTCCCCCTGGTCACCAAGATCACCGTGCTCCAGATCCTGCTGACGCCGGTGACGATGGGCATGGCGCTGGGCTATCTGCTCTTCAGCCGGCTGGAGCTGAACGGGCGCGGTGTGCTGCTCGTCGTGATCTGGCTCGTCGCGGGCCGCGGCATCCGCGGCTACTCCCATCTGCGCCGGTATCCGCAGGACCTGTTCCTGCTGCCGCTGCTGGCGCTGGTGGTCATCATGATCTCGCTGCCGATCAAGCTGTACGCCTTCCTCACCATGAACAAGCAGGGCTGGCTGACCCGCACCAGCACCAGCGTGGGCGGCCAGGGGCAGGACGCCGCGTCCCTGCTGGGGTCGGAGCGTGCGGGCGCGGTCCCCGGCGCGGCCTCCGTGCCCGGCCAGGCTTCGGCCGACGCGGGTTCCTCCGACGCGGTGTCCCGGGCAGGGGTGGCCCAGAGATGACTGATCAGCACAGATATGAGCACGGCGCGGGCGGGTACGGACGGTTCGCCCGGCGGAGCCCGCGTACCGCGCGGCTCATGACCGTACTGCCCCTCGCCCTGGCCCTCTTCCTCGGTGCCCCGGCGCCCGCGGCCTTCGCCGCGCCCGGCGACGGCGGGGACGGGAAGGACGGCCGGCCGGTCACCACCGCCGAGGACGCGGAGAACGAGACGGCGCTCGTCGCCGCGGAGGACCACCGGCTCGACCAGGTGCGCGCGGTGGCCGCCGTGGCCCCGCTCAAGGGCAAGAAGTGGACCCGGCCCTACCGGCTGGAGACCGCGGGCGGATACACGCTGGTGTTCACCCCGCGCACCCAGCCGTACGGCGTCTCCGACCTGCTCAGGTTCGCCCCGCAGACCTTCGTCCGCAGCAAGCGCGACGGCTCGTACCTGCTGACCGAGAACATCTATCTGCTCGCCGGGGCGAAGCTGAAGCTGTCCAGCCCCGGCGGACTGACACTGCGGCTGGCGAGCAACAGCAGGGGCTTTGTCTCCATCGTCTCGTTCGGCGGCCGGCTCACCCTGGAGGGCACCCCGCAGGCGCCGATGCGGATCAGCAGCTGGGACCCCAGCGCCAACAAGCCCGACACGGACGTACGGGACGGGCGGGCCTATGTGCGCGCCATCGGCGGCCAGTTCTCCATGACCCATGCCCAGGTCTCCGATCTGGGGTTCTGGAGCGGACGCACCGGCGGTCTCAGCCTCACCGGCACCGACCGGCCCGACACCGGCAACATCAAGTACGCGGACGGCGACCAGGACCTCAACCGGCGCGAACTGGCGGAGGCCGACGACAAGGCGGAGCGGGAGTCGGAGCAGACGCCCCACGCGGGCGGGGTGATCGCCCAGCCCGCGGGTGAACTGGCGGCGCCGGACAGCCGGTTCTCGGTACCCGATCTGTCCTATGTGTCCGCCGAGATCACCAACTCGACCATCACGGGCAACCTGTTCGGACTGTTCCTCTCCGGCGCCACCGGAGCCAACATCATCAGGACGCGGGTCAGCAACAGCCTGGAGGACGGGGTGGTGCTGCACCGCGGTGTCACCAATGTGGTCGTCGACCGCACCGTCTCCCAGGGCAACGGCGGCGACGGCTTCGTCCTGTCCCGCGCCACCCAGCAGGTCCGGGTCACCGGTTCCAAGGCGCTGTCCAACGGCGGCAACGGCTTCACGCTCAGCGGCCGCCCACTGGCCGGCGGTCCCTCCGCCTCCGGTGAGTCCATCAGCAGCTACGGCTCCAACTCGGTGTCGGACAGCACCGCGCGCGACAACGGCCGGTACGGCATCGAGGTCTTCGGCGGTGTGAACGTCGGCGTGCAGAACAACGAGGTCGACGGCGGCGACATGGGCATCGTGGCCCGCGAGGACGCCACCAAGGTGGCCATCACCGGCAACCGTCTCACCGGCCAGACACGGCAGGGGATCTCGGTGCGCGACGGGGTGTCGGCGGCCACCGTCACCGGCAATATCGTCGAGGGCACGGAAACGGGTGTCTATGTGCGCGACTCGCAGGCCGAGGTCCGCGGCAACACCGTGCAGGACGCCACGAACCACGGCATCTCCCTGGTGGGCGCCATCGACAAGTCCACCGTCTCGTACAACGTGGTCGCCGGGGTCGGGCCGAGCGCGCTGGACACCAGCCGGGCGCACGGCAAGGTCACGGTGAAGGAGAACCAGACGTTCGCCTGGCACGACACCAGCGCCTTCTGGGTGAAGTTCCGCCACTACGCCAGTCCGATGACCCTGCTCTGGGTCTCCATCCTGCTGCTCATCCTGGTCTCCGCGCTGCTCGGCGCCCGGCGCGGCAACCGGCGCGGCGGTGTGGAGGCGCTGGGTGTCCATCCGTACGCCGACAAGAAGCCGCTGCCCAGCGCACCCGCCACGGAGGTGGGTACGGAGGCCGACGCGACCAGGCCGAGGGGGCGCCACCGGGTTCCGGCGATGACGGCCGGCCCCGGTCCCACCTAGCGACCGGTCCGCCGGGGCCGTGACCGGTCCCGGCGGGGCCGCACCTGGTCCCGCCCGGGGCCGGGGTCCGGCCGGGGTCCCGGCCCTGTCGGGTCCGCGTTCCGCCCGCCCCGTCCCTCTCGGGGCCCGCCCCCGTACTCGGGTCCCCGTCCCCCCGGGGCTCCGGGCCCATCGAGCCCCCGTGCCCACCACGTCACCGCGAAGCCGGAGTCACCGACGATGTCATCCACGCCGCCCCCGCCCCAGGCCCCGCCGCCGGCCGGGCCGCCGGACCCACCGCAGCCGCCCCACAGGACCTGGCTGTCCGGCGGACCGGCCGTCTGGCTCTCCGGGGCCGCGCTCGTGGTCGCCCTGGTCGCCCTCGCCGTGGCCCTCACCGGGGGCGACGACGGCCCGGGGGGCGAGGTGAGCGCCGGGGCCACCACGGCGGGACCCAACGCCACCTATTCCACCCGGCCCGGCAGCCTGCCCCCCGACCCGGCCGAGCCCGACCCGGTGGTCACCGACGACCCCGCCGCCTCCCCCGGCACGGGTGGCGCGGCCTCCCCCGCGCCCTCGGGGCAGGTCCAGTGCCCGCCCGCCTCGGTCACGGTGAACGACGCCCGCTCCCTGGAGGAGGCACTCGACCAGGCGCGGCCCGGGGACAGCATCCTCCTGTCCGACGGGGTCTACCGGGGGGAGTTCACCGCGAAGACCCCCGGGACCGCCGAGCGGCCCGTGTTCCTGTGCGGGGGCCCCGGCGCGGTCATCGACGGCGACGGCGTCAAGGGCGGTTACGCCCTCCACCTCGACGGCGCGGGCTACTGGCGGCTGGTCGGCTTCACCGTGCGCAACGGCCAGAAGGGCGTGATGGCGGACCGGGTACAGGGAGCGGTCATCCAGGGCCTCACCGTCGAACAGATCGGTGACGAGGCCATCCATCTGCGCAACTTCAGCTCCGACAACGTGGTCAGGGACAACACCGTCCGCTCCACCGGGCTGCGCAAGGACAACTTCGGCGAGGGCGTCTACATCGGCACCGCCAAGTCCAACTGGTGCACGGTCACCGACTGCCGGCCGGACGCGAGCGACCGCAACGCGGTGATCGGCAACCGCATCAGCGGCACCACGGCCGAGTCCATCGACATCAAGGAAGGCACCACCGGCGGCAAGGTCGTCGGCAACACCTTCGACGGCTCGAAGCTGAGCGGCTCCCACAGCGACTCCTGGGTCGATGTGAAGGGCAACGGCTGGCTGATCCAGGACAACACCGGGCGCCATGCCCTGGAGGACGGCTTCCAGACCCATCAGATCATCAAGGGCTGGGGCACCCGCAACACCTTCCGGGGCAACACCGCACAGGTGGACGGGCCCGGCTACGGCTTCCATCTCACCTCGGACGGCAACAAGGTCGCCTGCGACAACAAGGTGACCGGCGCCGCCCGGGGACTCGCGAATGTCGACTGCGCCTCCTGACCGGCGCGTACCCGGCACCGGCGTCCGCTCCTTCTCCGCCGCACCCGCCCGTCCCCGCGCTCACCCCGCTCACCCCACCGTCCCCCCGCTCACCCGACCGTCCCCGCGCTCCTGGAGGCCAGCATGACCACCCCGTCCCCCCGTCTCACCGTCATCGGCACCGGCTATCTCGGAGCCACCCACGCCATCTGCATGGCTGTCCTGGGCTTCGAGGTCCTGGGCGTGGATGTGGACCCCGTCAAGATCGAGCGGCTGCGCTCGGGCGAGGTGCCCTTCTTCGAGCCCGGTCTGCCGGAACTGCTCGCCAAGGCCCTGGACTCCGGCCGACTCCGCTTCACCACGAGTTCCGAGGAGGCCGCCGAGTTCGGCGACATCCACTTCATCTGTGTGGGGACCCCGCAGCAGCAGGGCTCCTACGCGGCCGACCTGACCCATGTCGACAGCGCGGTCACCTCGCTCGCCCGGCATCTGCGCCGACGCGCGCTGGTGGTCGGCAAGTCCACCGTGCCGGTGGGCACCGCGGCCCGGCTGACCGAGCTGGTACGGCGGGTGGCCCCGGCCGGGGCGGAGGTCGAACTCGCCTGGAACCCGGAGTTCCTGCGCGAGGGCTATGCGGTGGAGGACACCCTGAGGCCCGACCGGCTGGTCTTCGGCACGGAATCGGAGTGGGCCGAGCAGCAGCTCCGGGCCGCCTTCGCGCCGGTCATCGCCCAGGACACCCCGGTGGTGGTCACCGATCTGCCGACGGCGGAGCTGGTCAAGGTCGCGGCCAACTCCTTCCTCGCCACGAAGATCTCGTACATCAACGCGATGGCGGAGGTCTGCGAGGCCACCGGCGCCGATGTCACGGGTCTCGCCACCGCCCTGGCGTACGACGACCGGATCGGCGGCCGGTTCCTGAAGCCGGGGCTCGGTTTCGGCGGCGGATGCCTGCCCAAGGACATCAGGGCCTTCACCCACCGCGCCGAGGAACTGGGCGTCGGGCAGGCCGTCGCCTTCCTGCGCGAGGTGGACGGCATCAACCAGCGCCGCCGCGCCCGTACCGTCGACCTGGTACGCGAACTGACCGGCGGTGAACTCACCGGCGTCCGGGTGACCGCGCTGGGAGCGGCGTTCAAGCCCGACTCCGACGACATACGCGACGCCCCGGCGCTGGACGTCGCCAGAACCCTCCACCAGGCGGGCGCCCGGGTCACGGTCGTCGACCCGGCGGCCGTCGAGAACGCCCGGCGCGCCTTCCCGGAACTCGACTACGCGACGGACGCGATCACCGCCGCCGCCGGCGCGGATGTGGTCCTGCTGCTCACCGAGTGGTCCCAGTTCCGCGAGATCGACCCGCGGGCCATGGGCGCGGTGGTGGCCCGGCGCCGGATCGTCGACGGCCGCCATGCCCTCGACCCGGTGCAGTGGCGCGCGGCGGGCTGGGAGTACCGCGCCCTGGGCCGCCCCTGATCCCCGGCACGGGGACGGGATCCCCGGCACGGGGACGGTCCGGCCCCGGGAGTTGTCAGCGGCGGGCACCGGGAGTTGTCAGGAGCGGGCCCCGGGAGTTGTCAGGGGCGGGGTGCGTCGCCGTCGTAGAGGGCGTCGATCCAGGACGTCGTGCGCCGGAAGGCGGCCTCGGCGAGCGGGGTGCCCATGTTGGTGAAGGCATGGGCCGCCTCGGGCCAGATGTCGAGGTCGGCGCGGTTCCCGGCGAGCCGCCACAGCGCGGACAGGAAGACGGAGTCGTCGCGCAGGGGGTCGAGCGCCCCGACCGTGAACAGCGCGGGCGGCAGCCCGGTCAGATCGGCGTAGAGCGGGGAGAGGGCCGGGTCCTTGCGGGCGGCGGTGTCCAGACCGGGCAGGCCGAGGGCGGTCAGCCCGTCGAGCCAGGTGCGCGGCAGGACGAGGGTGGTGTCGTCCGCGGCGCGCACGCTGGGGGTGAACGACAGGTCGTAGGCGCCGCAGTCGAGCAGCGCCCCGTCGAGCAGGGCGAAGGCGGGCTCGTCCGCGTCGCGCAGGCGCAGGGTGACGGTGGCGGCGAGATGGCCGCCCGCGGAGATGCCGCCGATGAGGAGGCTGTCCGTGCCGAAGCGGTCGCGCGCCTGGGCGGCCGCCCAGCGGGCCGCGGCCAGGCAGTCCTCGATCTGGTCGGCGATGCCCGCCTCGGGGACGAGCCGGTACTCCGGGCTCACCACGGCCACCCGGCAGTGGCGGGCGATCCGGTCGTTGAACGACTCGTCGTCCTCCGGGGTGCCCGCCGCCCAGCCGCCGCCGTGCAGACGCAGGAACACCCCCCGTACGGGACCGTCGGGGACGAACACCCGCAGCCGCAGATCGCCACCGGGGCCGGGGACGGTGATGTCCTCGGGGGTCAGCGCGGACGAGGGCTGAACCGGCGAGGTCAGCGCGCGCAGCACGGCCAGTCCCTCGGGGGTGGTCACATCGGGTTGGGGCATCTGGGCGAGTACGAGATTGGCCTCGCGCTGCGCGTCGAGCAGCTCGGGATCCAGACCGGTGACCACACCGCCGGTGAAGGAGACCGGGGAAGGAGCGGTGGCGGTGGACGTGGAGGAGGAAGCGGTGGACGTGGGGGAGGCTGGGGAGGTGCAGGAGGAGAACATGACGGATCGCCCTTTCCGGACGGTTGGGGACAGCGGGACGGACGCACGTGGGACGGACATGGGACGCATGTGAGAGGCACGACGGGGACCTGAACGGCCGTAGCGGCACGAACCGGTGGGATAACGGGCCGGGCCCGGCGGGAACCACGGCCGCGGCGGGAACCACGGCCGCGAGACGGCGGGGCCGGGGTCAGGCGAGGAGGCCGCCGTCCACGGAGAAGTGCGTCCCGGTGATGTAGGACGCCGCGTCCGAGAGAAGGAAGCAGACCGCCTCGGCCGTCTCGGCGGGCAGCCCGGCACGCCGGGCGGGAATGCCCTGCTCGATCGTGCGGGTCGACTCGGGATCGGTGGCCGACATCGGGGTCGCGATCACCCCGGGCTGGAGTTCGTTGATCCGCACACCGCGCTCCGCGTAGTCGACGGCGGCCGACCGCGTCAGACCACGCACGCCGTGCTTGCTGGCGGTGTAGGCGGCGTAGTGGGTGAGCCCCCGGTCCCCATAGACGCTGGAGACATTCACGATCGCCCCGCCGCCCGCGGCCGTGATGGCGGGGATCTGGTACTTCAGCCCGTAGAAGACCGCCGACAGGTTGACCGCGACCGTGGCGTTCCAGTCCTCCACACCGAGGTCGACCAGTTCGCTGTTGCCACCCGACACCGCCGCGTTGTTCACCGCGAGATGCAGTGCTCCCCACTCGGTGACCGTCGCCTCGACCGCCGCGCGGACCTGTTCCGCGTCGCTGACGTCGGCCGGGATCTCCAGCGCGCGCCCGCCCGCCTCCCGTATACGAACGGCGACCTCCTTCAGCACCCCCGGCCGACGCCCCACCAGAGCCACCGCCGCGCCTTCCCGCGCCAGTTGCTCCGCCGTGGCCGCGCCGATACCGCTCCCGGCGCCGGTCACCAGCGCCACCTTGCCCGTAAACCTCCGCATGACAGAGAAACCCCTTCTCAGACGGTCGGTCGCTGTCGACCAACCGGATAGTTGAAGTGAAGCAGCGCATCCACCAATGCGTCAACTACCCAGTTAGTAGAACTCAGCGCACCCGGCGGGACAGGGGCCACCTCCCCGCACACAGGCCAGGTGAACACCACATCGGAGACAGTCAACGATCTCTCAATCAACTAACCGTACAGTTGACATCAGAGAATCCCGATGCTTCCATCCTCCTGACCGGACGGTCGAGACGGACCGAAAGGACTCCGGCGGCACGGCGGTCCCGCCGAAGATTTCGCGCTCCGGCGATCCGCACGCGGCTCCCGCGACTTCCCGGGCCTGGGCGACCCCCCGGGCTTACCATGAAAGTAACTATATGGTTAGTCACTTCTGGCGCGCCGCTCATCCACCCGACACCCGACGGGCCGCCCCCACCAGGACTTATCCGGCGCCGACAAGGGGAAAGGGGGCACCTTTCATGTCATCCATCCGGTTAGTAGGTTACGCTGGGAGGATGAAACGAGATGCTCAGGCCACCCAGCGGCGACTGCTGGAGGCCGCCGCCGAGGAGTTCTCCGAGTACGGCATCGCGGGGGCGCGGGTGGACAGGATCGCCGCCGCCGCCCAGAGCAACAAGGCCCAGATCTACCACTACTTCGGCAGCAAGGAACGCCTGTTCGACGCCGTCATGGACGCGATCGTGAGCAGCACGGCGAGCGCCGTCCCCATCGACGTCGGCGATCTGCCCGGATACGCGGGCCGGCTCTTCGACCGCTACGAGGACAGCCCGCAGATCGCCCGGCTCGCCACCTGGTACCGGCTGGAGCGGACGGTCGCGGCAGATCAGATCGAGGTCCTGGCGGACACGATCCACGACGAACTGGAGCAGATCCGCCAGGCCCAGGTGGCCGGCACCCTGCCCGCCCGATACCGCCCGGCCGATCTGCTGAATCTGGTGCTCCATCTGTCCTTCCTGTGGGCCTTCGTGTTTCCGGAGCTCCAGGGCCATCTCAAAAGGAACTCCCGCGACCACCGCCGCCGGGTGCTCACCGACGCGGTGTCGGCCCTGCTGAGGGACGAGGACGCCGATTCCGCCGACGGAACGGACCAGGCAGGGGCGGACGAGCCGGCCCCGTCCTCGCACTGACCGCGCGAGATCCCCCGCGGCAACACCCGACGCACCCCGTCGCCCCGACCCTCGTCGCTCCGAGCCGCCGCCGCTCCGAGCCTCGTCGCCCCGAGCCTCGTCGCTCCGAGCCCCCTCCCCCGCCGCCCCGGTGCGCCCCGCCCGTCGTCCTTGAAGCAGGACGGTCCGGGGCCCCGACGGGCCCGCGCGTCACGTCGGGTGAACACGTCACCCCGGCAGCGCCCCCGGTCGAGCCCCCGGACCGTCATCCGGTCGAGGCTCCCGGATCGCCGCTCCCGGACCGCCGCTCCGGTCGAAGCTCCCGGGCCGAGATGCGTCCCCTCATGACGCCGAACGCCGCGTAGAGCCCAACCCCCCTTATTTCCGGCGCCCGTTGCCCCGTGAATCAACCGGGACGCGCCAACAGCCCGCCCGTCGTGCGAGAACCGTTGACAAACCGGTGACATGATTGGAACCTTTGACTCGCAAAAACATGGATAACTAGCTCAATTTTTTGCACTCATCCTGCAACTTCGCGGCAGGGCCCGACTCGCCTGCTGCGGCCGCACCCCTCGGCCTCCGCGCGCCTCGCCCCACGTACGCCCGCACGCACGCCCCACGCACCGCACGCTCCGTACGCACCAGCGCCCCGCACCGCACGCCCGCACCGCACGCCCCGCACGCACCACGCACCCTCCCGACGCGTGACGCGGGTCCCGCGCGTCACACGGCCGGCCCGGCCCCGCGGGCCGCCCGCTCTCTCGTTCCGACGAGTTCCGACGAACAGAGGACACCATGAAACGGAAACAGCTCCGCTGGCGGCTGATCATCAGCGCGGTCATAGCCGCGATGATCTCGGTCGGGCTCCTGCCCGTCTCCGCCTCCGCGGCCGACGGCCCCAATCTCGCCCAGGGCAGACCGGCGTCGGCGAGCGGCTCCGAGGGAAGCCATCCCGCCCCCAATGTCACGGACGGCAACCAGGCGACGTACTGGGAGGGCCCGGCCAACTCGTTCCCGGCGTGGATCAGGGTCGACCTGGGCAGCGCCACCGAGGTCGACCAGGTGGTGCTCAAACTGCCGACCTCGTGGGAATCCCGTACCCAGGCCCTCAGCGTGCAGGGCAGCACCGACGGGAACATCTTCAGCACCCTCTCCGCCGCGCAGGGGCGGGCGTTCGCCCAGACCTCGGGCAACACCGTCACCATCGACTTCCCGGTGGCGAGCGTGCGGTACGTCCGGCTGAACATCACCGGCAACACGGGCTGGCCCGCCGCGCAGGTCTCCGAGTTCGAGGTCTACGGCCCGGAGGACGACGGCGGCGGCGGTGAGGAAGGCGGCGGCGGTGAGGCCGACGGCACCAACCTCGCCGTGGGCAAGCCGATCGAGGCGTCGTCGTCGGTCTTCACCTTCGTGGCGCGCAACGCCAACGACAACAACACCGGCACCTACTGGGAGTCCGCCGGACACCCCTCGACGCTGACGGTGAAGCTCGGCGCCAACGCCGATGTCACCGCGGTCGTCGTCAAGCTCAACCCCGACGGGGTGTGGGGGACCAGGACCCAGAACATCCAGGTCCTCGGCCGCGACCAGGCCGCCACCGGCTTCACCTCGCTGTCGGCCCGCGCCAACTACACCTTCAACCCGGCGTCGAACCAGAACTCCGTGACCATCCCGGTCACCGGACGCGCCGCCGACGTACAGCTCCAGATCTTCAGCAACACCGGTGCGTCCGGTGGGCAGGTCGCGGAGGTCCAGGTCATCGGTACCCCGGCGCCCAACCCGGATCTGACCGTCTCGGCACTGTCCTGGACCCCCGCCTCCCCCGTGGAGAACGACACGATCAGGGTGAACGCGACCGTGCGCAACGCGGGAACGGCCGCCGCGGGCGCGACGACGGTGAACGTCAGCCTGGGCGGAGTGGTGGCCGGCAGCGCCCCGGTGGGCGCGCTCGCCGCGGGTGCCTCGACCACCGTCGCCGTCGATGTGGGACGGCGCGCCATGGGCAGCTACGCGGTGACCGCGATCGTCGACCCGACCGACACGATCGTCGAGCAGGACAACGCCAACAACAGCTTCACCGCGACCTCGCAGCTCGTGGTCGCGCAGAGCCCCGGCCCCGACCTCCAGGTGCTCGGTATCGAGTACACCCCGCAGAACCCGGCCGTGGGCGCGGCGGTCCGCTTCACCGTCGCGGTGAAGAACCGCGGCACCACCGCGACCGGTGCCCCGACGGTCACCCGGGTGGCGGTGGGCGGCACCACGCTCAACACCAACACGGCCTCGGTCGCCGCGGGCGCGACGGCCGACGTGAGCGTCAGCGGGACCTGGACCGCCACCAACGGCGGAGCCACCATCGTCGCCACCGCCGACGCGACCAACACCGTCACCGAGACCAACGAGACCAACAACACCTTCACGCGCTCGATCGTGGTCGGACGCGGGGCGGCGGTCCCGTACACCGAGTACGAGGCCGAGTCCGGCACGTACCAGGGCACCCTGCTGGAGGCCGACCCGCTGCGCACCTTCGGGCACACCAACTTCGCCTCCGAGTCCTCCGGCCGGAAGTCGGTGCGGCTCAACAGCACCGGGCAGTTCGTGGAGTTCACCTCGACCAACCCGGCGAACTCGATCGTGGTGCGCAACTCCATTCCGGACGCCCCGAACGGCGGCGGCACGGAGGCCACGATCAGCCTCTACGCCAACAACACCTTCGTCCGTAAGCTGACGCTCTCGTCCAAGCACAGCTGGCTCTACGGCGACACCGACGGTCCCGAGGCGCTGACGAACACGCCGCAGGCCGACGCCCGGCGGCTGTTCGACGAGTCGCACGCGCTCCTGTCGTCCACGTATCCGGCCGGCACCAAGTTCAGGCTCCAGCGCGACGCCAACGACTCGGCGCCGTTCTACATCATCGACCTGGTCGACCTGGAGCAGGTCGCCCCGCCGGCGAGCAAGCCGGCCGAGTGCACCTCGATCACGGCGTACGGTGCCGTGCCCGACGACGGGAACGACGACACGGACGCCATCCAGCGGGCCGTGACGGCCGACCAGGAGGGCGCCATCTCCTGCGTGTGGATCCCGGCGGGCCAGTGGCGGCAGGAGAAGAAGATCCTGACCGACGACCCGCTGAACCGCGGCCAGTACAACCAGGTGGGCATCAGCAATGTCACCATCCGCGGCGCGGGCATGTGGCACTCCCAGCTCTACACGCTGACCGAGCCGCACCAGGCCGTCGGCAGCATCAACCACCCGCACGAGGGCAACTTCGGCTTCGACATCGACAACAACACCCAGATCTCCGACATCGCCATCTTCGGCTCCGGCACCATCCGCGGCGGACCGGGCGGCGCCGAGGGCGGCGTCGGTCTGAACGGGCGCTTCGGCAAGGACACCAAGATCTCCAACGTGTGGATCGAGCACGCCAACGTGGGTGTCTGGGTGGGCCGTGACTACGACAACATCCCCGACCTCTGGGGGCCCGGCGACGGGGTGGAGTTCAGCGGGATGCGCATCCGCAACACCTATGCCGACGGCATCAACTTCACCAACGGCACAAGCAACTCGCGGGTGTTCAACTCCTCGTTCCGCACCACCGGTGACGACTCGCTGGCGGTCTGGGCCAACCGGTATGTGAAGAACCCGTCGGTGGACATCGCGCACGACAACCAGTTCGTCAACAACACCGTGCAGTTGCCCTGGCGGGCGACCGGTATCGCGGTCTACGGCGGCTACGGCAACAAGATCGAGAACAACCTGATCTACGACACGGCGAACTACCCGGGCATCATGCTGGCGACCGACCACGATCCGCTGCCCTTCTCCGGGCAGACCCTGATCGCCAACAACGCCCTCCACCGCACCGGCGGCGCCTTCTGGAACGAGGATCAGGAGTTCGGCGCCATCACCCTCTTCCCGCAGGCCAGAGACATCCCCGGGGTCACGATCCGCGACACCGACATCTTCGACTCGACGTACGACGGCATCCAGTTCAAGACGGGCGGCGGCAATATGCCGAACGTCGTGATCAGCAATGTGAAGATCGACAAGTCCAACAACGGCGCCGGCATCCTGGCCATGAGCGGTGCCCGCGGCAACGCGACACTGTCCAATGTGACCATCACCAATTCGGCCGACGGGAACATCGTCACCCAGCCGGGATCGAGCTTCGTGATCACGGGCGGGGCCGCGGCGGCGAGGTCCAAGGCACCCAACGGGGCGGAACGCGCCCTGAAGTGACCGTCCGGCCGGCACCGTCCGCGGGCACCTCCGCGGGCGTGGCCGCAGGCACGGCCGCGTGGACGTAACACCGAACCGGTGTGGCGGTCCCCTTCCTTCGCGGAGGGGGGCCGCCACAGCGCTGTTCCACCGCCGGGGCTCCCCTCGCGGTCCGGTCTCTCCTCGTAGCCCGGTCTCTCCTCGTAGCCCAGGCTCTCCTCGTACGAGAACGGCCCTGGGCGGGCGGGAGCGGGAGGAGGGGGGCCCGTCCCGCCGTCCGCCCAGGGGCCGGGGTCAGTCGGAGAAGCGGACGGACTTCACCGTCGTGAATCCGCGGGCCGCGAGGTCCGGCACATCACCCTCGACGGTCAGCGACTTGCCGGTGCAGTCCGGGCCGTCCCAGATCTTGGCGGAGCCGCTCATCCGGAGCGATCCGGAGAAGCGGACGTTCTGGCAGCCGGGCCCGGCCACGCCCTGGGCGGGATCCGCGAAGTCCGCACCGTCGAAGAAGGTGGCGCTGTGCGCGGGCGGGGATGTCGGGTCGGCGCTCCCGGCGGGCTGGTCGCCGGCGCCGCCATCGCTCTGGCCGGCCTTCCCCCCGTCGGGCCTGACACCGAACCAGGTGCCGCCCACACCCTGGCCGTTGGTGTCCCCGGCCGTGGTGTCCTTGCTGAAGAGATAGACCGGCCAGCCGCCGACCGTGACCTGGAACGCGCCGTCGCGCTTGATGAAGCCGATCGCGGACTTGTCCACCCCGTCGATGAAGACCCGTCCGCCCGACGCCACCAGGTACGGCGGCCAGGTCGTGGCGCACTCACCGGTGCAGTTGGAGACCGAGGGGTCCGCGGTGTCCTTGTCGAACCGGTACAGGGTGAACCCCGCCCCGTTGACCACCACGGGGTCCAGATCCCCGGCCTTGCCCGAGGAGAGCTGCACCCACTTGCGGATCACCGGCTTGCGCACCGTGGACGCGACCGCGGGCGCGGCGTCGGGCGCCAGGTCGCCGGTGCTCAGGTCCGCCTTGTTCTCCTTCGCGGTACCGAGGAGGAAGGAGAAGCCGCTGGCGCTGGACCCGATGGCGGAGGCGGCGGTGTCGGCGGCGCTGTCATTGCCGCCGCAGGCGGAGAGCAGCAGTGCTCCCACTGCCGCGAGAGAGGCGAGCGCGGTGGCACGTGTACGGAACATGGAGAACAACCCCCGAAGGATGGCACGGACGCTCCGGCCGGTCCGAAGCGTTTCACACCAGGAGCTACGGCCCTGGTCCGGGCCCTGTTCGACCCGTACCGTCCCAGGACGCGACCGTGACAATGTCCGCGCGTCACGGGTGAACGCGGGGCTGGACGCCACCGGGAGCGGGGGCCTCTGCGGCGGCCTCGTCGAGGTCCGACCACGCCTCCTCGCTCAGGTCCGTACCGATCCAGCGGGCGGCGGAGGTGACCTCGTGGGCGGAGCGGAAGCCCGCGACCACACCGGCCACGACGGGGTCGCGCAGCGGGAAGCGGAGGGCGGCGTGCGGCAGGACGGTGCCGTGCCGGGCGCAGACGCCGGCGAGACGCCGGGCCCGGCGCAGCAGCGCGCCGGAGGCGGGGCCGTAGTCGAAGGAGGCGTCGTCCGAGGGGCGGGGCCTGCTGAGCAGACCGGAGTTGAACGGTGCCGCGGCGACCACCGAGACACCCCGCCGCGCGCACGCGTCGAGCAGCGGGCGGGCGGTCCGGTCGATCAGGGTCCACCGGCCGGCCACCATCACGGTGTCCACGTCCGCCTCCGCGACGATCCGCAGCAGCGGGGCGACGGTGTTCATACCGACACCGACGGCGCCGACGACGCCCTGGTCGCGCAGGTCGGCCAGCGCGGGCAGCGCCTGGCCGAGAGCGGTGTCCAGATGGTCGTCGGGGTCATGGACATAGACGATGTCGACCCGGTCCAGACCCAGCCGGGCCAGACTGCTCTCCAGGCTCCGCAGCACCCCGTCCCGCGAGTAGTCGGGGCGGCGGATCAGTGTGTCCGGTACGGCGAAGCCCCCGGCGGCCAGGTCGGATCCGGTGGGCGCCGGGTGGGGCTCCAGCAGCCGGCCGACCTTGGTGGAGACGGTGAACTCCGCCCGGGGCCGCTGGGCGAGCGCCGCGCCGAGCCGCCGCTCCGACAGACCGAGGCCGTAGTGCGGGGCGGTGTCGTAGGAGCGCACACCGACGTCCCAGGCGGCGTCGAGCGCGGACCGCGCCCGGTCGTCGTCGAGCGGCGTGTAGAGATTGCCGAGGGGGGCGCCGCCGAAGCCCAGGGGGCTGACGCGGACATCGGTACGGCCGAGCCGGCGGGCCGTCACGCGGCGATCCCGTACCAGCGCGCGGCCGTTCCGCCGAAGACCGCCTCGCGCTCGTCCGCGCCGAGGTCGCCGGTGAGTGCCTGGGCGGTGGCCAGGACATCGTCGTAACCGGCCGCGAGCAGACAGACCGGCCAGTCGGAGCCGTACAGGAGACGGCCGGGGCCCACCGTCGCGAGCAGTACATCCGTGTAGGGACGCAGGGTGTCCGTGTGCAGGATGTCCGTGTGCAGGGCGTCCGTGTGCAGGATGTCCGTGTAGGGGCGCGGGGGATGGGCGGGGGCCGCGCCGGCCCTGGTGACCAGGCCGGACAGTTTCACGGCCACATTGGGGCAGTCGGCGAGAGCGGTGAGCAGCGCGGTCCACGGCTCCAGTCCGTCCGGGCCGACGACCGGATTGCCCGCGTGGTCCAGGACGAAGCGGACATCGGGCAACTCGCGTACGGTCCTGACGGCGGCGGGCAGTTGGTCGGGCCGGACCAGCAGGTCGTACACGAGGCCCGCGGCGCCGACGGCCTCGATGCCGCGGCGGACCTCGGGGCGCTCCGGCCACCGGGGGTCGGCCTCGTCCTGGATGCCGTGCCGGATGCCGACGAGGGCGGCGCCCCCGGGCAGTTCGCGCAGTTCCGCGAGCCGGTCGGTGACATCGGGGGCGGTCAGGCTCGTCCAGCCGACGACCGCCCGGACATACGGGTCCGAGGACGCGAGGGCGAGCAGTTCCGGGGTCTCCTCGGGTACGGCGATGGTCTGGACGACGACGGTGGCGTCGATGGCGTTCCGGTCGAGCGCGGGCCGCAGTTCCTCCGCGGTGAAGGTCCGGCGCAGGGCGGGCACGTCGCGCGTCCACGGCTGGTCGCGCACGTCGAGGTCCCACAGATGGTGATGAGCGTCGATACGCACCGTTCGATCCTTCGGGTCGGTGGTCTCCGGGTCGGTGGTCTTCGGTGGGGCGCGGGAGGGGTTCGGCGGGGCCGCGCTCAGCAGGGCCCCGCTCAGGGCCCCGCCCTCAGTCGAGGTGGAAGATCTCCTCGGCCGGGGCCCACCACTCCCCCTCCGCCGCACCGTCCAGCGGCCGCTGGCACGGGTCGGTCAGCGCCCACCACTCGCGCGAGACCGGATCGGCGGCGATCGCCGCGGTGTCGGCGGCGTAGTCGGTCCCCGTGTACTCCAGATAGCTGAACAGCAGGCCGTCGCGGAGGAAGATGGAGTAGTTGCCGATGTGGGCCCGCTTGAGGGCCGCGAGCACGCCCGGCCACGCGGCGGCGTGCAGGGCGCGGTACTCCTGCTCCTTCTCGGGCCGCAGCCGGATCACGGCGGCGAAGCGCCGCACGGCTCAGCCCTCCTTCCGCGGGCGCAGTGCGTCCATGCCGCCGTCCACCGCGAGGACACTGCCCGTCGTGGAGGCGGCGGCCGGGGAGGCGAGATGGGCGACGGCGGCGGCGATCTCGTCGGCGGCGACCAGACGGCCGTGCGGCTGCCGGGCGGCCAGTGCCGCGTACTCGGCGGCGGGGTCGTCGGCCCGCTCCAGCAGCCGGCCCACCCACGGGGTGTCGGCGGTGCCGGGGTTGACGGCGTTGACCCTGATGCCGTCCGGCAGCAGATCGGCGGCCATCGCCCGGGTCAGCGAGACCACCGCGCCCTTGCTGGCCGAGTACACCGCGCGCTGCGGCAGGCCGGCCGTCGCCGCAATCGAGCCGATGTTGACGACCGCCGCGTGGGCGGAGGCGCGGAGTGCGGGCAGCGCGGCTCGGGTGACCCGCACCAGCCCGACGACATTGATGTCGAGCACGCGGTGCCACTCGTCGTCGCCGTTGTCCTCGATACCGCCCTGTGCGCCGATCCCGGCGTTGTTGACCAGGACGTCCAGCCCGCCGAGGGCCGCGAGGGCCTGCCCCACACCGGCCACGACCGACGCGTCGTCACCGATGTCGGCGCGGACGGAGGCGGCGAACCCCTCGGGCGCCGCCTCCGTCAGATCGAGCACGGCCACCCTCGCCCCCTCGGCGGCGAGCAGCCGGGCGGTGGCCAGGCCGATGCCCGAGGCGCCGCCGGTGACCAGGGCCTTGAGTCCGTCGAAAGCACCCATGTCAGGCCTGCCCGAAGGTCTGCCCGAAGGTCTGCCGCCGGCGGCCGATGACGACGGCGAGTTCGGCCTCGTGGTCGGTCTTCACGGAGCGGCGCGGGATCAGGACCGGGTCGTCGGGACCGACCACCGTGTCCGGTGACCTGAGGAAGACGATCGGCGCCCCGGGGACGGCGGCGCCCGTCTCGGCCGCGTGCTCCCGGTGGTTGAGCCCGACGCGGACGATCTTTCCGATACCGGCCGGCGGCGGTCCGAACCGCTCGCGCGTCCCGGCCGCCGGCAGCGCGTCGAGGCCGGCACCGGCCAGGACGGCGGGAAGGGTGGCGGGCGTCAGATCGCCGACGACGGGGCGCGGGTCGCGCCACACCCCGCCGGCTCCGGATATCAGGGGTTGTTCGGCTCCCGGCCTGCCGTGCCGTGCCAGTCTCATCGCGGTCTCTCCCCACGGGTGTGCGCTCGGACGTCCCGCCGCGTGGGCGGCGCGGGGCCGCACGGCCCCGCGCTCCGGCCGCGGCTCGCGCCGGAGTGCGGGTCCTGGTGGTGTCCGCGCCGGCCGCCCGTCCCGGCGCCGCCGCTCTCTCCCTCACCAAGGATCTGCTTCATCCGACAGGCAGGACCATAAGGATCGGATCCTTTCCGCGCAATACTTCTGAGCGGGACATCCCTTTTGATGGGTTTAGCAACACTTCAGGGAGGCGGTGAACGAAGTTTCGCCCGAACTCTTCTCAACACGAAACACGGATGTCATAGTTGCCCCCGCCGATGAACCTGATTAATCCGAATGTGTACGAGGGGGGTTTCGCCGTGGCAGCACCACAGGTCCCTGGCGAAGGGGATGACGACGCGTCGCGTCCGTACCGGCCGGGGTACGAACTGGTCGCCGAGCAGTTGCTGAACTACATCACCGAGCAGAACCTGCGCTCGGGGGACCGGCTGCCCACCGAACAGGGCCTGGCGCAGATCCTGGGCGCCTCCCGCAATGTCACCCGCGAGGCCGTGAAGGTCCTGGCCGCCATCGGCCGGCTGAGCGTGCGGCGCGGCGCGGGCATCTTCGTCGCCGACTCGGCCGGCGGACTGGTGGACGACCATCTCGCGCACTTCCGGCCGACGAGCATGGAGGACGTCCTCATGCTCCTCGACTACCGGACGGTGATCGAGTCGGAGACGGCCCGCCGGGCCGCCACCCTCGCCACACCGATCGAGGTCAGGGCCGTCCGGGAGTGTGCCGAGACCTCGCTGGTGGCGGGCCGGGCGGCCGACGCGCACGCCTTCACCAAGGCCGACGAGGCGTTCCACGACGCGGTGGGTGCCGCCGCGCACAACGTGTTCCTGAGGTCGAGCGTCGCCGGTGTGCGGCGCCTGGCGTCACAGTCCGATGTGCTGCTCTTCCACGGGGACGCCCCCGGGTCGCTGGAAGTCGCCGCACGCCAGCACCTCGCCATTGCCGAGGCGGTCGCCGCGGGGGAGGCCGATCTCGCCGGGGAGCTGATGGTGGAGCACATCGCCACCACACAGAGCCAGTTCGAACGAAAGATCCGTGACCGGCTGTTCAACCTCGACGGCCGTGCCGCCCCCGGGGCGCCCGCACGGCCCGCGAGGAACGCCGGTACCGGGGACGAACCGCTGTCCCCGGAGACGTCCGCCTCGTAGACCGGCGGCACACCGGCCCCGTACCCGGCAGCGCGGCACGCCGGTGCCACGGCTCACGTGAGGAGCCGCCCAACGCCGGGGGAGCCCGGAGGACGACCGGGCTCCCCCATGTCACTTCATTTCAGGCGATTGGATTTCCGTGTCTGTACCGTCCGTACGCAGAAGCATGCGCATACCGCTCCGAAGAACACTGGTGGCCGCCCTGTCCCTGGCCGCGGTGGCGGCGCCCCTGGCCACGGCCGTACCGGCGCAGGCGTCCCCGGCGCGCGCGCCGGGCCTGGACGTCTATGTCTCGCCGTCCGGCCGGGACTCCGGCTCCGGCTCCGCCGCACATCCCTTCAGAACACTGGAACACGCGCGGGACTATGTGCGCGGGGCCAGGAAGAAGGTCCGCGGCGATGTCCGCGTACGGCTGCTGTCCGGTACGTACCAGCTCAGCCGTACCTTCACCCTCACCGCCCAGGACTCCGGCAAGGACGGGCAGCGGGTGATCTACGAGGCCGCGCCCGGCGCACGGCCGGTGATCAGCGGCGGCAAGCGGATCACCGGCTGGACCCCGGCCGACGCGTCGGGGAAGGTCTACAAGGCGTCCGTCGGCGATCTCGACACCCGTCAGCTCTATGTGAACGGCGAGCTCCAGACCCGGGCGCGCGGCGAGAAGAACCCGCCCGGCTTCCGCAAGACGTCCACCGGCTACACCTTCACCGACCCCGCCCTCAGCGGCTACCGCAACCCCAAGGACCTGGAAGTGGCCAGCCAGTGGGGCTGGAAGCTGATGCGCTGCCCCGTGGAGTCGATCTCCGGCACCACGATGACGATGCGCCAGCCCTGCTGGCACAACGCCAACCTCCAGTCGGGCCAGGAGATCCAGAACCCGACCTGGCTGGAGAACGCCCGCGAGCTGCTGGACTCCCCCGGCGAGTGGTATCTCGACAAGAGCGCGGGCGAGGTCTACTACCAGCCCAAGGACGGTCAGGACCTGGCCGCGGCCACCGTCACGGTGCCGCTCGTACAGGATCTGGTCGATCTGAACGGCACCAGGGCCAAGCCGGTCACCGACGTCTCCTTCGAGGGCATCACCTTCTCCTACTCGACCTGGCTCGCGCCCAGTTCGTCCGACGGCCACATCGAGGGCCAGGCGGGCTTCCGGATGGTCGGCGAGAACAACCCCGACTTCGACTCCACCCGGCTGAACTGGCAGAAGACACCCGGCGCGGTCAATGTGACGCACGGCCACCGGATCGGCTTCAGCGGCAACACCTTCACCCACCTCGGTGCCGTCGGACTGAACCTCAACACCGGGACCCAGGACACCGGCGTCACGGGCAATGTCTTCCGGCAGATCGCCGCCACCGGCATCCAGATCGGCGGGGTCGAGGCCGGGGACGCCCATCCCGAGGACCGGCGTGACATCACCAAGGACGTGACGGTCGACAACAACGTCGTCACCAAGGTCGCCGACCAGTACAACGGCTCGCTGGGCATCCTGGCCGGCTACACCGACCACACGGTGATCACCCACAACAAGGTCTACGACCTGCCGTACAGCGGTATCTCCGTGGGCTGGGGCTGGGGGCTGACCGACCAGGGCGGCAACAGCGCCTACCCGGACAACGCGGGCGTCCCCGTCTGGGACACCCCCACCACCAGCCGTGACACCCTCGTCACGAACAACGAGATCGCCGACATCATGAAGTCGCAGGCCGACGGCGGCGGTGTCTACACCCTCAGCTCCAACCCGGGCGGTGAGGTCTCCGGCAACTACATCCACGGCGTTCCGGAGCACGCGTACGGCGCGGTCTACCACGACGAGGGCAGCCGCCACTGGCGGAACACCGGCAACGCCTTCTGCGACGTGTCCTTCCAGTGGCTGCTGATGAACCACGCGGAGGAGAACACCGCCAGTGGCAACTACACCAGCAACCCCGCCTTCAGCGTCCAGTACCTGAGCAGGAACAACCAGGTCAACGGCAACATCACCGTCGGCTCCTGCGACCAGCTCCCGGCCTCGATCGTGAACAACGCCGGCCTCCAGCCGCGCTACCGCCACCTCGACCCGGGCCCGGCCGTCACCGACCGCGAGGCGCCCACCGCGCCCGGCACCCCGGCCGCGGTCACCGACTTCCCGACCGTCGCGGACCTGAGCTGGGCGGCGTCCACCGACGCCAAGGGCGTCACGGGCTACTCCGTCTACCGCGACGGCAGGCTCGTCAACGCCACCGGCACCAACGCGGTGCGCATCCCCGGTCTGACGGCGGGCACGGCCTACACCTTCCGGATCACCGCGCGCGACGCGGCGGGCAACGAGTCCCGCCCGAGCCGCGAGGTGCGGGTCACCATGCCCACCGGCCGCGACCTGGCGCTGAAGAAGCCCGTCACCTACTCCTCGTACTCCGAGGAGAACACCGCCGAGAAGGCGGTGGACGGCGATCTCTCCACCCGCTGGGCCCAGGGCCTCGGCCTGCCCGACCCCTCCTGGATCCAGGTGGACCTGGGCGCCCAGTACGACGTGAACGGCGCCATCACCACCTTCGAGAAGAGCAGTGGCTACCGGTACCGCGTCGAGGTGTCGGCGGACGAGATCACCTGGCGGACGCTGGAGGACCACACCGCCGGTGACACCTCGGCGATGACGAACTACTTCCACACCGCCGAGCCGGTCGCCGGCCGCTTCGTACGGCTGACGGTCACCGGATCGCGCGGCAACGGCGGCAGCGTCTTCGACCTCCAGGTCTACGGCGCGCCCCGGGCGCCCGGCGGGGACCGTACGCCCCCCTCGGCCCCCGGACAGCCGCGCGTCACCCCGCTGCTGCCCAGCCTGGTCGACCTCGACTGGTCCGCCGCGACCGACGACACCGGCGTGACCGGCTACGCCGTCTACCAGGACGGCAAGCGGATCGCCCTCACCGACGCCACCACGCTGCGGGTCTCCGGTCTGACCCCGGAGAAGGAGTACACCTTCACCGTCGTGGCCCGCGACGCCGTGCTGAACACCTCGGAGCCCAGTGCGGCGGCGGTCACCACCACGCCCGCCGACCACGATCTGGCGCTGCGCAAGCCCGTCACCGCCTCGTCGTACTCCGAGGACAACACCCCCGAGAAGGCGGTCGACGGCGATCTCTCCACCCGCTGGGCCCAGGGCCTCGGCCTGCCCGACCCCTCCTGGATCCAGGTGGACCTGGGCAGGGACACCGAGATCTCCGGCGTGGTGACCACCTTCGAGAAGTCCAGCGGCTACCAGTACCGGCTGGAGTACTCGACCGACGGCACCCGGTGGTCCACGTTCGAGGACCACACCGCCACGAACACCGTGTCGGCGGCCAACTACTCCTTCGCCGGCCGGCCCGTCACCGCCCGCCATCTGCGGCTGACCGTCACCGGCTCCAGCTGGAACGGCGGCAGTGTCTACGGGCTCCAGGTGTACGGCGAGTTCTGACCCGTCACCCGTACGCCCGCCCAGGGCCGTACACGCCCCCCACCGGGCCGGCACGCTCACACAGAAACGAAAGCCAGGATGAAGATCACCCATGTCGAAGTACACCGGATCGACGTTCCGGCGGCCAGCCCGCCCTTCCGCTGGAGGGACGGGCTGAGCGGAAGCGCTCCGGTGGGCGACGGCGCGGTCCTGCGCATCGGGACCGACGAGGGAGCCGAGGGAGTGGCCGCGTTCGCCAGGCCGGGAGCCTTCGCCACCCTGCGGGACCTCGTCGACCTGGTCTTCCGTGACGAGCTGGTCGGGGCCGATCCGTTCCAGCGGGAATGGCTGTGGCACCGGGTGTGGGAGCTGGACCGTATCCACGAACTCCCGCTCCCCACCCTCGGTCTGATCGACACCGCCCTGTGGGACCTGGCGGGCCGCTACCACGGCCAGCCGGTCTGGCGGCTGCTCGGCGGCTTCCGGGAGTCGATCCCCGCGTACGCCTCCACCTCGACGTTCTCCAGCGTCGCGGAGTTCCTCGACGTGGCGGACCAGTGCCTGGAACTGGGCTACCGCGGGATCAAGCTGCACGCCTGGGGCGACGCCCGCCGTGACGCCGAGCTGTGTCTGGCGCTGCGCGACCACGTCGGCCCCTCGGTCCCGCTCATGTACGACGGGTCGGCCGGTTTCGACCTGCCCGACGCGATCCGGCTGGGGCGGGCGCTGTCCGAGGCGGACTACCTCTGGTACGAGGAGCCGATGCGCGAGTTCAGCATCTCCGCGTACCAGCGGCTCGCGTCCGCCGTGGACGTACCGCTGCTGGTCGCCGAGACGTCCGACGGAGCGCATATGAACTCCGCGGACTTCATCAGGGCCGGCGCCGCCACCTTCGGCGTACGGGCCGGCACCACCCTGCGGGGCGGGATCACCGGCGCCATGCGCACCGCACACCTCGCCGACGCCTACCGGCTCCGGGCCGAGGTGCACGGTTCGGACATCCCGAACCACCACCTGTGCATGGCCATCTCCAACACCACCTACTACGAGTCCCTGGTGACCGCGGCGAAAGTCGTCCGCGAGCGCCATGTGGACGCACAGGGCCTGGTCCACGCCCCCACGGCGCCGGGCATAGCCCTCCCGCTCGACTTCGGTTACGGAAGCGAACTCCAGCGCTTCGTCGAGCAGCCGCGCTGACCGGGCGGCGGCCGGGCGGCAGTCGTCCGCCCGGCCGCCGCACCCGGCGCCCCCATCCGGCGCGTTACCTGTCCCACGCGTGAACGAGCGCGAGTACAAGAAAGAGGCAAGACGATGAGGTCTTCCGGATCTCCGAGAGCCGGCCGGCGCCGCACCGCGATACGCACCGCCGCCGCCGCGCTCTCCCTGGCCACGGCGGCCGTGCTGGCGGGCTGTGCCAGCGCCGACACCTCCACCGATTCCTCCCCCTCCGCGGGGACGGCGTTCGAGCCGGCCGCGCAGAAGGACGGATCGAAGATCACGGTGTGGGCGGACTCCACCCGGCTGCCCTCGGTGCAGGCGTACCAGAAGTCACACCCGGACGTGAAGATGGAGATCGTCACCTACGACGGCGGCGCCGACGGCTCCACCTATCTCCAGTCGAAGGTGCAGCTCTTCGACCGGACCGGCAGCGGCTGGCCGGACGTGGTGTTCGGCTCGCCCACCGACATGACCTGGGCGTCCGAGCCCACCAAGCCCGGCGCGCAGCCGTTCGCCGCGCCCCTGGACGACAAGCTCGTCCCCCGGAGCGTCCTGGACGGCTTCGCCAAGGGCTCCCTCGCGCCCTGCCAGTTCAACGGCCACACCTACTGCGTGCGCAACGACATCGCGCAGGTGGTCCTCTGGTACAACAAGTCGCTCATGGACAAGTGGGGGTACGAGGTCCCCACCACCTGGGAGCAGTACGCGGCCCTGGGCAAGCGGGTCGCCGAGGAGCACCCCGGCTATCTCGTCGGCTCGGTCGGCGACACCAACTCCCACGAGTCGTACTTCTGGTCCTCCCAGTGCCCGGCGTTCAGCCTGGTGAAGCCGGACACCCTGCGCAGCGATCTGAAGGACGAGAAGTGCGTCCGGATGGCGACGCTGCTGGACGGCCTGATCTCCGCCAAGGCCGTCACCACCAAGGGCTTCTTCAGCCAGGGCTTCGCCAAGGACAGCGGCGGCAAGGTACTGATGGCGTACGGCCCGTCCTGGTACGGCCAGTACCTGTTCAAGACCGCCTTCAAGACCCCCGCCAAGCAGATCGCCGTGGGGTCCCCGCTGACCTGGCCGGGTGAGACCACGCCGACCACCGGCAATGTCGGCGGCGGGGTGTGGATGGTGTCCTCGCACAGCGCCAACCTCAAGGCGTCCACGGATCTGGCCACCTGGCTGACCACCTCCGACGAGAACCAGGCGTCCGCGCCCACCTACCCGGCCTACACCAAGGCCGCGCAGGCGTGGCTGGCCAACCCGGCGAACAGCGACTACTTCGCCAACGACGTGAGCAAGCCCTTCCAGGAGGCCGCGGACGAGGTGTGGACCGGCTGGTCGAACACCAGGTTCTCGGACGCCACCGCCTGGTCGAGCATCGTCCTGCCCGCCCTGACCTCGGGCAAGAGCCTGGTCGCCACCCTGCCCGCCTGGCAGGAGGAGATCAGCAACCAGGCGAAGGCCGTGGGATACCAGGTGGTCGACGAATGACACTGCTGGAGACCGAGCGCGTCGCCGTCTCCACCCTCCGCCGCGGCACCGCGCCGCGGCGGAGGGGCCCCGGCCTCGCGGGCTACCTCTTCGTCGCGGGGTACGCGGTGCTGCTCCTCGCGTTCGGCGTCTTCCCGACCGCCTACTCGTTCTATCTGGCGCTCACCAACGACCGGGGCCAGTTCACCGGGTTCAACCAGTTCGTGAAGGTCGCCCAGGACTACCGTTTCGTCCCGGCCTTCACCCATATGCTGGTCTACCTGGTCATGTGGCTGGTCGTCCTGGTCGTGCTGGTCGTCCTCGTCGCGGTGGTCCTGCGCGGCCGGGTGCGGCCGGGCACCTCGGCGCTCTTCCGCTTCCTCTACTACATTCCCGGCGCCCTCGCCGGAGTCGCCAGCGTCCTGGTCTGGCTCTTCATGCTCGACCCGGATGTCAGCCCGGTCTCCTGGCTGCTCAACAGCCTGGGCATGCACAGCTTCGCGGCCGTGCTCGCACCCGGCAATCTGCCGCTGATCCTGATGCTGATCGCCTTCTGGACCGGCGCCGGCGGCTGGATGGTCGTGATGTACGGGGCGCTGAACAACATCCCGGACGAGGTGCTGGAAGCGGCCCGGGTGGACGGCGCGGGCCCCTGGCGCACCGCCTGGCACATCCAGATCCCGATGATCCGGCAGTGGATCGTCTATATGACCATCATGGCCTTCGCCACCGGCACCCAGCTCTTCGTCGAGCCCCAGCTCCTCCAGACCGCGAGTCTGGGCCGGGTGAGCCCCAGTTGGTCCCCGAACCAGCTCGCCTATGTCTACGCCTTCCAGCAGGGCGACTTCAACGGCGCCGCCGCCATCTCCGTCTTCCTGCTGGCCCTGGGGCTCATCGCCGCGGGTCTGCTGGTCGCCCGGTCGAACCTGTTCACGTTGGACGAGAAATGACACAGACCGCTCTTCCCCCGGCGCCCGCCGGCCGGCGCGTACGGCCCTCCCGGGCCGCTTCCTTCCTGATCGTGGGCCTGCTGCTGGCCGCCCTGCTGGTGTTCTTCGTGCTGCCGGTGATCTGGCTGCTGCTGGCGCCGTCGAAGACCGCCGGCCAGGTGGTGCACGACAACCCGCTGTCCTTCGGCTCGTTCCGGCAGATCGGCACCGCCTGGGAGCACCTGTTCGCCTTCCAGGACGGCGCGATGGCGACCTGGCTGCGCAACTCGGCCGTCTACTCCGGCGGATCACTGATCCTGACGCTGGCGGTCAGTGTGCCGGCCGGCTACGCGCTGGCGCTGACGAGGTTCCGGGGCCGCAAGACGCTGCTGACCATCACCCTGGTCACGATGATCATGCCGCAGGCCACCCTCGTCCTGCCGGTCTTCCTGGAGCTGAACCGCTTCCATCTGATCGGCACCGTCTGGTCGGTGATCCTGCCCTTCTCCTTCTACCCCTTCGGCGTGTACCTGGTGTACATCTACTTCGGCAGCAGCCTGCCCAGGGATCTGCTGTCGGCCGCGCGGATCGACGGCTGCACGGAGTGGCAGCTCTTCTCCCGTATCGCGCTGCCGCTGGCGAAGCCCGTGGTCGGGCTGGTCGCGTTCTTCAGCTTCGTGGGCAACTGGAACAACTTCTTCCTGCCGTACCTCGTGCTGCCGAACAGCGAGCAGTTCCCCGTCCAGGTCGGACTGAACCAGCTACTGACCTCGACCCCGTCGTTCAACCCCGTGGCCGGCGCCGGTCTGAACATCACCATCCCCGAGCTGTCCCTGGCGATTCTCGTCGCCATCCTGCCCGTTCTGGTGCTCTTCCTGTTCTCGCAGCGCACGCTGGTGTCCGGGATGCTCGCCGGAGCGACCAAGGAATGACCGCCATGCGCGTCGCCCTGTTCCCCACCTGTGTCAACGACGCCGTCCATCCGTCCACGGCCATCGCCACCGTCACCGTTCTCGAACGGCTCGGCGTCCAGGTGGACTTCCCCTTCGAGCAGACCTGCTGCGGCCAGCCCCAGTACAACACCGGCTACCGCCGCGCGACCGAGCCGCTGGTACGGCGGACGGCCGAGGCGTTCGACGGATACGACCATGTGGTGTCGCCCTCGGGCTCCTGCGTGGCCATGATCCGCGACCACTATCCCCGGATCGGCGCGCGCGCCGCCGCCGAGGGGCGGGGCGACGACCTCGCCGGCCGGGCCGGTTCGCTGGCGGGCCGCGTGCGCGAGTTCACCGAGTTCCTCGTCGACGTGCTGGGCGTGACCGATGTCGGCGCGTACTTCCCCCACACCGTCACCTACCACCCGTCCTGTCACGGACTGCGGGCACTGGGGCTCGGGGACCGGCCCCGGCGGCTGCTGGAAGCGGTCGAGGGCCTGGACCTGGTGGAACTGCCCGGCGCGGAGGAGTGCTGCGGCTTCGGCGGCACCTTCGCGGTCAAGAACCCCGATGTCTCGGCGGCCATGGGCGCCGACAAGATCCGCAACGCCGAGTCCACCGGAGCCCGCGTGCTGTGCGGCGCGGACAACTCCTGTCTGCTGCACCTCGACGGGATGCTGCGCCGCCGGGGCAGTGGACTGCGCCCGCTGCACCTCGCCGAGATCCTCGCGTCGACGGAAGAGGAGCCCTGGTCATGACCGGCACGTATCTGGGGATGCCGGCGTTCCCCGCCGCGGCCAAGGAGGCCGTGGGCGACGAGACACTGCGGGCGAATCTGCGCCACGCCACCCACACCATCCGCGCCAAGCGCGCGCAGGCCGTCGCCGAACTGGACGACTGGGCGGAGCTGCGCGCCGCCGGAGCGGCGATCAAGGACCGTACGCTGCGCCATCTCGACCACTATCTGGAGCAGTTGGAAACGGCGGTCACCCGGGCCGGCGGGGTGGTGCACTGGGCGGCCGACGCGGCCGAGGCGAACCGGATCGTGGCGGACCTGGTGAAGGCCACCGGCGAGTCGGAGGTCGTCAAGGTCAAGTCGATGGCCACCCAGGAGACCGGGCTCAACGAGGCGCTGGCCGCCGAGGGCATCACCGCCTACGAGACCGATCTCGCCGAACTGATCGTGCAGTTGGGCGACGACCGTCCCTCCCACATCCTGGTCCCGGCGATCCACAAGAACCGCGCCGAGATCCGGGACATCTTCCGTGATCGCATGGCCGCCTGGGGCCGGGCGGCTCCCGAGGGGCTCTCCGACACCCCCGGCGAACTGGCCGAGGCGGCGCGGCTCCATCTCCGGGAGAAGTTCCTGAGCGCCAAGGTGGCCGTCTCCGGCGGGAACTTCATGGTCGCCGAGACGGGCACGCTGGTGGTGGTGGAGTCCGAGGGCAACGGCCGGATGTGCCTGACGCTGCCCGAGACCCTGATCTCCGTGGTGGGCATCGAGAAGGTCATACCGACCTGGCGGGATCTGGAGGTCTTCCTCCAGACGCTGCCGCGGTCCTCGACCGCCGAGCGGATGAACCCGTACACCAGCATGTGGACCGGCACCACGGACGGCGACGGCCCGCGCGTCTTCCATCTGGTGCTGCTCGACAACGGCCGCACGGACACCCTGGCCGACACCGTGGGCCGTCAGGCGCTGCGCTGCATCCGCTGCTCGGCCTGTCTCAATGTCTGTCCGGTGTACGAACGTGCCGGGGGCCACGCGTACGGATCGCCCTACCCCGGTCCCATCGGCGCCATCCTCACACCCCAGCTCCGGGGCACCGGCACCGAGCTGGACGCGTCGCTGCCCTACGCCTCCTCGCTGTGCGGCGCCTGTTACGAGGTCTGCCCCGTGGCCATCGACATCCCCGAGGTCCTCGTCCATCTGCGCGAACGGGTGGCGGACCAGGGCGGTGCGGGGCACCGGCTGGAGAGGGCGGCCGTCCGCGCCGCGGGCTGGGTCCTCGACCGCCCCGGCGTGCTCGCGGCGGCCGAGCGCGCCGCCTCCCGCACCCGGCGGCTGCATCCCCGTCGGCTGCCAGGCCCCGGCGCCGGGGCCTGGGGCGCGTCCCGCGATCTGCCCCGGATGCCCGCCGAACCCTTCCGCGACTGGTGGCGCGCCCGCGCCGACCGGACACCCGAGGAGCGCCATGAGCAGCCGTGACCTGGTGTTCGGCCGTATCCGCGCCGCCCTGGGCGACGTTCCCGGCCAGGAGCGGCCCGAGGACGTGCCCGTCCCCCGCGGCTACCGGGCCGCGCACGCCCCGGACGACCCCGCCGCGCTGCTGGATCTGCTCCAGGACCGTCTCACCGAGTACCGGGCCACCGTGCACCGGTGCGACCCCGCCGCCCTGCCCGCCACGGTGGCCGCGGTGCTGGCCCGGCGCGGGGCGCGTACGGTGATCGTCCCGGAGGGACTGCCCGCGCCCTGGCTCGCCGGGGCCGCGGTCACCCGGCTCACCGACACACCGCCGCTGAGCCCCCGGGCCTGTGAGGAGGCGGACAGTGTGGTGACCGGCTGCGCGCTGGCCGTCGCGGAGACGGGCACGATCGTGCTGGACGGCGGGCCGGGGCAGGGCCGCCGGGCGCTGAGCCTGGTCCCCGACCACCATCTCTGTGTGGTGCGCGCTCCGGACCAGATCGTCGCCTCGGTACCGGCAGCCGTGGCGAGGCTGGTCCCCACCCGCCCGCTCACCTGGATCTCCGGCCCCTCCGCCACCAGCGACATCGAACTCGAACGCGTCGAAGGCGTGCACGGCCCCCGGACCCTGGACGTCGTCCTGGTCCGGGCCTGAACAGCGTCCCGCCCGACCTCTGGAGGAGCCGTGGAATCCGAACCCGGCCACATCACCTGGCCGCCGCCCGAGCTGGCCGTGGCGCCCGTACACCTGCCACCGACCGCCCCGGCCACCGGCACCGACGGGGTGCGCCGTTACGACGGGCTGAGCTACGCCACCAACTCCGGCTACCGGCCGCGTCTGCTCGACCTGTCCGTGCCGGCGGGGACCGGACCCGCCGCCGTGGTGGTGTGGATCCACGGCGGCGCGTGGATGGAGGGCGACCGGCGGTACCCGCCGCCGACCGTGAGCGCCGACCTTCTCTTCGGCTCCCTGCTGCGGGCCGGACTGGCCGTCGCCACCGTCGACTACCGCCACGCCCGCGAGGCGCCGTTCCCCGCCCAGCTCCACGACATCAAGGCCGCGATCCGCTATCTGCGCCACTACGCGGAGCCGCTCGGGATCGACGGAACGCGGATCGGCGTCTGGGGCGAGTCGGCCGGCGGTCATCTGGCCGCGCTGGCCGGACTGACCGGCACGGCCGGCCCCGCGCTCGAAGGCACGGAGGGAATCGCGGAGGGCGACAGCACGGTCGCGGCGGTCGTCGACTGGTACGGCATCAGCGACCTCGACGCACTGCTACGGGACGACCCCGCCCCGGACCACCCCGCCGTGACCCTCCTCGGCGGCACCCCGGCCGACCGCCCCCGCCTCGCCGCGGCGGCCAGCCCCGTCACCTACGCGCACACCCCGGCGCCGCCCTTCCTCCTGATCCACGGCACCCACGACACCCTGGTCCCCTTCACCCAGACCGAACGCCTGGCCACCCTCCTCCACGCCGCCGGCAACGAGGCCGACGTCCTCGCCGTCCCGGGCGCGGAGCACATCTTCCTCAACGCCGACGTCACCCCCCTCGTCACCCGCAGCATCACCTTCCTGACCCACCACCTCGGCCACCGGTTCGACCTCGACGCCGCGCGTCAGCACTACGGCAGGGCCGCGACGCAGGAAGGAAAAGCAAAAGCCCCAGGTCACGGCGAGTGAGTCCTGAGGCTTCTACAGAGCCGCCTTCGGGATTCGAACCCGAGACCTACGCATTACGAGTACGCGAGCAATCGTGTCGGTTCGTTCTGGCTCCTGCTGTCAGATGCTGTTCTGCCTGATCAGCACACCTGCCGCCGAGTGAGCCGTGGTGCCCCGTGCCGTACCGTCCAAAGGCGTCCGCGCTCCCCTTGCGCTCCCCTGCTGTCCTTCGATGCACCGGCCTCGGCGCCACTCTGGCTCCGCCCGCAGGCCGTGCGGATCCCTACCGCGTCGGCCGCAGTCGCCGAACTTCTCGCGCTCCTCTCGCATGACACTGCCGACGTGATAACGCTTCCAGGCCCCGAGCCGCCGTGCGCGGCGATCGATGACGCGGCCGTGTTTCATGAGCGGTGGGTGGCGTGTTTTGTCCGTGCGGTCGTCGGGTGGCGCGCCGCGATCATGGCTGTGACTTTCCCGGGGTCCGTGCCGGTGAGGGTGGCGATCTTGTCGATGGTGAAGTCGAGGTTGTCGTACATGAACCCGGCGTCTTCTGTGCGGCTGGGGTGTTCGCCGGCGCGCATGGCGACGAAGGCGGTGAGCCGTTCCCACGCGTACGCGGCGGGGCTCGGCCTTCTCATGGTTGCTGCCCATTCGGTGGCGATGAGGCCGAGGACGTGGGTGACGGCTATCTCGGCTTCGGCGGTGGGCAGGCGTGCTTCGGCGTAGGCGAGATATCCGGGCCGGTGGAGGTCGCAGAAGGCGCTGAACGCGGTGGACAGGGTGGCCAGGCGATGGGGGCGTCTCATGGGTCCTTCCTGTGACGGTCAGCCGAACGCTTCGGCGCGGACGGTGGAGGCCTGGGTGCGGGGGGCGGCGCGGGCGGCGTCCCAGAGCGGTTTGATGTCTTCGGGGTGGCTGGTGAGTGCGGCGGCCAGTCTGCGGGTGACCGTCCATTCCGGCAGGGCCGGCCCGTGGAACGCCGCGCGCAGGTCGGTGTCGGTCACCGTTCCTTTGACGAGCGCGAGGAGCGCCTCGTCGTGCGGGTTCCCGCTCGCCAGGCGCAGTCCTTCGAGGTAGTGGCGGAAGTTGGTCGGGGCGTTCCCGGGGCTCAGGAGGGAGGGGTTGAGGCTTCCCATGGCCGTCTGGTAGAGCGGTTGGAGGGTGTCGGCCGTGATGCCGCTCTGGGCGCAGATCGCTTTGACGTGGTTCCAGGAGACGGGGCGCTGGCCGCGCAGGAGGCGTGAGACGTAGGAGGGGTGCACGCTGAGGGCCTTGGCCAGAGCCGCCTGCGTGTGGCCGCTGGTGGCGTGCAGGTGGAGGAGTGCGGCGATCAGTCGCCGGCTCGGGGAGCGCGGGTCGTCACCGCCGGAGGCGGTGTGGCTCTGCCCCGCGGTGGCGCTGCGGGCGACGGCGTCACAGACCGGCGCGTGGTCGGCGAGACGGCGGTCGACCTCGGAGGCGGAGTACTTCTTGCGCAGGCGTTCCGGGCTGAGGTTCAGGTGCGCGTACAGGTACCCGTTCCTCATGCCCATGGCACGGCCGTAGCCGACGCCGGAGGCCGCGAGATCCTCTGCCAGGTTCGCCAACTGCTCGCTGATGGTCAGGATCTCACCAGGATCGTAGGTCTGCTGAGCGACCAGCGCAGTGAGCCGGTCGCTGAAGTCACTGATGTGGTCGGCGGTGTCCTGCGTGGCGCTGTGGTAGCGGGCCGCAGCGTTTCGCGGCGGTCGAGGTGGTACAGGCGGTCCGATACGTACGGGTGTGTTCATGGATGCCTCATTCGGGGGAAGCGGGCCCGGTGGGGGTGGTCACATATGACCGAAGTCGCCGCGCACGGCCCGGCCGGGCGGGGAGCGGGGGCCCGGCGGGGCCGTACTCGCGCCCGGCCGGAGCCGGACAGGCGGGGCGGGGGTGTGACCGGGGTCAGTTCTTGCCGATGCGCCGGTAGACGGCATATGTGCCGCGACCGGCCGCGACAAGCGCGGCGGCGGTCGCGGCCGACCACTGGGTCGCGCCACCGGCGAGCAGGATGAAAGGCGCCGCGGCGGCGGCCATGACGAAGGTGCCGTGCACGGTCACCGTCATGGCATTGCGCCGTGAGGGAGTTTCATCCTCCCGAAGGGGCGGGATGATACTTTCGCAGTCCGGGTGGCCAGCCCGGCACCGCGATCGGCGATGTAGCGGCATAGGGGTCTCCCCTGCTGGTCGCTGATGAGTGATTGAAGTGATCGACAGGCCCTGGCGGATTGGTTGGAAGCCCTATCGCCAGGGTCTCTGTCGTCCCGACTCTCGTCGGTCAGCGGACATTAACCGTTTTACGCACCGTGGCGCCATTGGTGCTCAGCGTGATGGTCAAGGACGACCGATCCCACCGCTCCCTCACCCGCGATCACCGTTGCACGCAGCTCTGTCACCCACGACCAAAAGCGGTCGGAAACATTGCCATCGCGACCGTATTCAGGCTTCGGCATCCTGAGCGCCAGGGAACGCCACCCCGCGTACGGCCCGTCGGCCTTCCTCCACCCCCCACGCGCCCCTCCGGCCGAATGGTCCGACCGGCCCGGACCTTGTCACCGACAACCCGACAAAACGCCTATGCGCGGGCGACGTGACGGGGCGTCGGCAAGCGTCCCCATGCATCAGGGGCCCTTGATCCACCCGGTGATACGGCCACGCGCGCTGAACCGCCCCCACCGGACGAACCTCCCCCGCACTCCGAACCGGAGGTGCCGGGCATTAGGCCGTGAGAGAGCCACCGAATCGACGAGATCGCCTTCCAGCCCGAAGGCGCCGCGCCGGCTAGCAGCCGAGGCAGCTGATCGTTTCTCCGGTGAACCCCGCCACCCACACGGACGAACCTGCCCTCGAACCCTGCCCCACTGACGGCGCCCGGACAATATCAACAGGGCGTGATCAACACCCTGATGCGGCGCGGCCTGCCCGCGCTCGCCCTCGCCACCCTGACCGCTCTCCCCTTTCTTGCCGCCACGCCCGCCGTACACGCGGCCCCCGCGCAGACGGCCGCCACTCGCGCGGCCGGTACCACCGCAGCACCCGCGTCCCGCGTCCAGCTGGGGCTGTTCGAGGCGATCGAGCAGCTCCCGGTCGCCGTCGAGCACCGGGCCGGCTACAAGCGGGAGTTGTACAAACACTGGAACAAAGGCCTGAACCCGGCCGACGGGTGCGACACCCGGCGAGAGGTCATCCTGGCCGAAGCCGTCGTCGCCCCGGATGTGTCGGCGGGCTGCAAACTGGCGGGGGGCTCCTGGCACAGCGCCTACGACGACCAAGTCGTTACCGACTCCGGCCGCCTCGACGTCGACCACTTCGTACCGCTCGCCGAGGTCTACGACTCCGAACCCACCCCCTGGAGCGCGGCCCGCCGCGAGGCCTACGCCAACGACCAAGGCAGCCCGGACACCCTGATCGCGGTCTCCGCTGCCTCCAACCGCTCCAAGAGCGACAAGGACCCCACGGACTGGCTCCCCTCGGACCGCTCGTACCACTGCACCTACGCCGCCACCTGGGTCGGCACCAAGCTGCGCTGGGACCTGGCCCTCGACGACGCCGAACGCCAAGCACTCCTCAACGTCGCGCAGGACTGCCCCACCACCACCGTGTTCTACGAGAAGTCGTAGGCCAACGGTGAGGCGACTCCGCTCCCGGCCACAACGGGCCTCCTGCCGCCACCGGCGGGCGGATGCTCCGGGCTCCACACAGATGGACGGCGCACGGCCTCAGGCGGTCAGTCGCCTGGCGCCGTGCTGCGGGTAGAGGTCACCGTTCAGGCGTCGGGGTCGCCAAACCCATATTCCGCGGCATACTCGGCGAATGCCTGGTCGTCGTAGTCCACAGGCAGCAGCTCGGGCTGGAACAGGTCACTGTCCGGGTCGAGCGCTTCGGAGTGCGCCATCAGCTGGACCACGAACGTCTGGGCGGCTTTCAGGGCCTGCGGGTCGTCGAGCCACATACCGAATTCCAGGCTGCTCCTGGAACGGTGGGTGGCATTCGCGCTGCCCACCCACAGCCGCTCCGGGCGGAAACCGATGACATCGGCGACGCCGCCCAGTGCGTCCTCGTCGTGCCACCACATCTCGCCGAGCAACATGATCTTTGTGTGGAGGAAGGGCACCATGTCCCCCTTTGGCTGACGGCGGAACCCGATGGTCCGCAGCGGTGGGATCACCAGGTCAGGCATCGACGAGCCTGGTCCTACCATCCTGGCGCGGTCGTTCTCCAGCCAGTCCAGGCCGGTCAACTCGGCGAAGGCACTGGCCAACATTCCGTTGTCGCCGTCGGCAAGCGCCTTGATCTTGCCCAGCTTCTCCAGGTCGCGCTTGCTGCGCCCCTGCTTGGAGACGACCACACAGGTGTGGGAGAACTGCGCGAGGCAGGCAGCCAGCTCCGGGTCGTCGAGCCAGAGGAATGCGCCCAGCGCCACTGGCCCCATACTCCGGAACCCTGGCGTGCGCCGCTTCTCCTCCAGGAAGCCCTCCATCCCGTCCACCAGCCCCTTCAGCACGTTCCTGCCGAAGTAGCCGTGGTTTCCATCCTGCAGGACGAACTCCTGGTCGAACGCTGCGGGAAACTCCGGTCCGGCTTCCTTCATCGCTTTCCCCTCCCCAAGTGGTCCGGGCACTCAACCACGGTGCATGGCCAGCGGGTCGGACCGCCCGCCCTGTAGCACCTTGGCCAGGACCTCCTCCCAGTCGCCCCTGCCCTTGGATCAGCCCTCCGACACTCAGGTGCGGGACTGCCCCGCCTACGTCGATGCAGCCGATCAGTTCTCCCCGATGACCAAGCCGACAGACTTCAAGATTCTTTACGCAAGCGCATGCGCAAGTTGGATGAGATCAACTAAAGTGCCAACAACGCGAATCCGCTTCGCTGTGAAGCGCCGAACCAGGAGGGTCAGCTACATGGATGTGCCCGTTTCCGGCTGGGCAAGCACGCTGTTCAACGGTGAAGAGGAGTCCCTCCAGGGGCGAGCTCTCCAGGTGCGAAATGGACTCGGGCAGGCGCTCGTCGACATGCAGGAGAACGCGCGCTCCTCGCAGGAGGATGCCGAGGTTTCTTCCACTCAGGTCCATGGCGTCGCGCGGTACCGCGGGGCGTTCGAGCGGGTCAGCTCGGAACTGAAGACCATTGAGGGGGCCGAACTGGTGAAGCCGAACGGCTTCCAGTTCGACCTGGTGCGCATCGGCAACGGGCTGATCTACCCGTTCTGCTTTTCTAAGCAGAACAGCAACGTCAAAAACGCCAAGATTCAGAACGTTTGGTCCGTAATCCGGGAGTTGTTCGCCTTCGCCCCACCTTCGGAGCAAGCAGATCTGTTCGGGAACTACGCGTTCGATCCAAGCGCAGTCGAACTGAGGCCGAGGCTGGCCGCTCTTCCTGAGGACACCCGGCTGGTCTTGGTCCCCTTCGCTTGTAACGCCGCCGGGCTCCTCAAGCCCTACTGGGGTGTTGCGGCGCTCGCGGACGAGAGCGGCACGCTCGAATGGACCGTCGATCCGGAGCCGCTGCCACTGGCTGACAGCCCGACGCCTAAGCTCACCATCCCGAAGCAGGTCGCAAGCCATCCGGGCTTTGACCAGGGCGAAGAGCCCATCGTCCTGCTGGCGCCCCGTGAGGAGCCGAAGAGCGGAAGCTAGACGTTGCTTCGGTCAGCGCGGTCGTCCCCCTCTACCCAGGGCAAGCGAGAACCATGAAAACTGATCATCCAGTTCTTCCCGGACTGGAGCGCGGCGGAGTCCCCCCTCGGGCAGTGGCTTCAGCGTTCGATCCCATCCGACTCACTCAAGCCAGGCGTCTAGCCGGGCTGACAAAGAAGGACATCGCTGAAGAACTAGGTGTGAGTCCTGCGGCGGTAGGCCAATACGAGACGGGCGTGTCCCGTCCGAGGCCAGACTTGATGCCGCAACTGGCGAAGGTGCTCGACGTCCCTGTGGAGTTCTTCCTCGCCGGTCGCCCTGGTCAGCAGATCGATGCATCGATGGCCCACTTCCGGAGTCTGCGAAGCACTCCTAAAGCCCAACGGGAGCGGGCCCTGGCTTTCGCCGAGCAGGTGTGGGAGCTGACCCACGCCCTGGAGCGCAGAGTGCAGCTGCCGCCGGTGAGCCTGCCAGGGTTCCTCGGCGGTGAAGTACATCCCGGTGAGGCACTCCCAGCGGAGCCGAAAGCTGCCGCTCAGGAGCTGCGGCGTCAATGGGGCCTTGGTGACGGCCCCGTGACTCATCTGGTCCGACGCATGGAAACGCACGGCATTGTCGTGGTCCTGCCTGCGGGAGCAAATGCAGCCGCCACCACCGTTGATGCGTTTTCCTCGCGCTCCGCACGGCCTCTGGTCGTGCTCACGCGCAACCGTGCCAACGATGTTTACCGGCACCGGTTCACCGCAGCGCACGAGCTGGGGCACTTGGTCCTGCACAATGACTCTACTGGTGACAGTCGGCAGGAGCGTGAGGCTGATGCCTTCGCCGCGGAGTTCCTCACCCCTCAGGCGAGCATCGCGCCGTTGCTTCCACGGCGAATGGACCTCGGGCATCTCGCCGGTCTGCGGCGGACGTGGGGCGTTTCCGTGCAGTCGCTGGTCTACCGGTGCCGGGAGCTGGGGCTGATCTCTGATGCCACGGCGAGCAGGACCTATCAGAAGCTCCGGACCCTGGATGGCCAGCCGGGATTCTCTGCGGAACCTGTGTCCGGCTTCCCAGGCGAACAACCAATTTTGCTCTCCCAAGCGTTCGAGCTCGCGGAACGGGAAACGGGTCTGGGGGTTCGGGAGTTGGCGCAGGAGCTGGCGTGGACGCCGGCGCATGTGAGGGAGCTGCTGGGCATGCGGGACAGCCGACCGGTGCTGAGGCTGGTCTAAGACCTTGTGGGCCCCTTCCTTCCCTGCTGCAAGGGGTCCACAGGGTGCTTGCATCGCAGTTCATGATCGCCAACCAGCAGCGAGCAGCGGACTCTTTCGAGCCTGACGCGTCCGCGAGGTGTCTGTGCAGCTCAGGGGCGATTCGTACGCCTGCCCGGTTGCTAAACTGGACGCCTGTCCGGCGGATTGGCCGGAAAGGACGCCGGGATCCGCCGGACAACTCGCGCGGATTTCTGGAGCGCAGGCAAGTTCGCGACCGTGGCCGCTGTCTCGGTTGCACGCGCCGCGCGCACCGGCCCGCCGATTCCGGCCGGTGCGCCCGGGGGGGGGAGAAGAGAGAGAACGCCGGGGCGCGGCTCGGTCACCACCACGGGGTCGTGGCTGCTGTCCATCGGGGTGTTCTCCGGGTCGCGGGGGTTCCGGTGGGGCGGGTGGCCGGGTTCAGGTCCGTACGACGGGCGCGGCCAGGCCGCGCATCACCCGGGCTGGCCGCCAGGTGAGTTCGTCGGCTGGTTTGGTAGCGCGCGGCTTGTGCGGGACGCGGCAGCGCGTCACTCTGGTGTCTGGATCCCCTCCCGATCGATGTGGTTCAATTTGGTCGGTGGGCCCGGCGGGGCCCCTGCCCCGTGCTCGACCCGACATCGAGCGCGCCGTGGAGAAGCCAACTTGGCCGGCACCGCAGTACGGTCCATACGTTCCTCGTGGCTCTCTGCCGCGCGCTGTGTCGGGACAGCTCCGCGGTGAAGAGGGGCTCCGAGTCATGAAGTCAAGTGTCATCGAACGTCGCGCCGAACTGTTTGGTTTGTACACCGGGCTGCCCTGGCAGTCTGCCCGGCGCCGGGTTGAGGCCGCTGCGCCTGGTTCCACGCTGATCCTGCAGCCGGACGCCGACCAGTTGCTGCTGGAGGCCAGGATGATGGCGGCACTTGCGTGGCGTGGGATCACCACTTTGTACCCCTGGGGAATCGAGTACGTCGACCCGCGCTTCGATCGCCTCTTGATCCGTTTCGAGGCCGACCACGCCGAGCGGCCCGACCCGGACGAGACTCAGGCCCTGGACCTGGCCGAGGTGCTGCTACCGCGCGCCGAGGAGTACGGCGATGTCAAGGGAGTGCCCGGCGCCCGTAGCTACATTGAGGACGGGCAGGTGGTGCTGCGTGTGCTGGACACGTCCGCGTCCGTCACCCTGCTGGGTCTTGACCCCGAGGAGTGGCTGCGCGCGGTCGATATCCAGGACCAGCGAATGGCCAGCTATGGAATGACGCTGTGCCATCGCGACATGCCGGCACAGTGGCATCCGGCCGAGCGTCCCTACCGGCGGCCGGGTCGCCGGGGCACCGCGGCATCCGCCTGGCTGACCAGCGGGCTGCTGCGCAGGGTCGGCCTGATCCGCACCTTGGGGGTGCCGCTGAACGTGACGGGCTGGTTTGGCCACTACGAAAGCGCTGGTGGTGAGCGCTGGATCATCGACCCCACGTTCGCGGAAGGTTATGGCGCCGTCGGACATCGGCGGCTGATGGCGCTGCTCGCGGCACCCGGGTGGGGTCTGCCCGTCACGACGCTGGACGAACACTGCAACTGCCATCTGCCGCCCGGCTACGGCGACCAGTGCATCACCGTAACCGGCGGGATCGGCGACCGGCCCGGAGTGCTGGAAGTTCGCACCATTCAGCGCCACGGCAACCGCCTGAAGTGGATTCAGGAGTACGACCCGACGCTCTACGCGGCCCAGCAGCAGCTCGCCCTCCGCGTGCCCGCATGGGTCGATCGTTGGCTCGAACGCAGTGGATCTTTCACTCCCGACGTACCGCTTGGCGCAGCCGCCAGGCCGCGCTGAAAGCCGCCCAACCATCCCTACCTGCTCGGACGCCCGCCGCGTCGATGCAGTCGGCTGATGATCCGAACGCAGCGGCCAGTGTCGGCTCGCCGGGAGCGGCGAGAATGTCGCGTGTCGTTTCGGCTCTCCTGAGTGAACTGTCCTTACGATCTCCTCCAGCGGCCTGAGGAGTGGTCGTGTCTCCTCGGCGTCCCCGGCCCGAAAATGCGGATGTCTCAAGGAGGAGACGGTGGAGCCCTGCTCTCACTCCACGTTCACAAGTACAGGCACGGACTGCGACTGCTTCCTCCGCTCACCGTGCCGACGGGTCGGCGGCATGCGGTGAGGAAGGGTAGTCCATGTCCAAGACCGTGCTCGCCCGTCTCGCACATCGGCGCAAGATCTACACCGGTGAGACCTTCGAACAGGCTCACCAGGCCCTCGCGGCGCTGCCGTACGGCAGCAGCCCGCTTCCGGCTGCGGGCAGTCGCGCCCAAGAAGAATTTGAGTCTGATGTCTTCCTCGAGGTGCACCGCGGTGCTGACTACCGCGAGTTTCCTTTCGGGATTCGAAGTACCGTCCCCGATGCGCACACACTGCGCCTGAAGGTCGAGAGCGAACGTCAGGCCGAACTCATGCTCACCTTCATGTTGCCCGTCCACGGACCGGAGGAGGAAGTTGGTGGAGTCTGCGGGCTGCGCATTCGGAACCATTCCCGCGACGGTATCGAATTCCACCAGCCTGGACGGTCGTGCTCGCTCTGGATGACCGGTCCGCCCGAAACCGCCTGGCGCCGTATTGAGGCCGCAAGACTGTTGCACGTCACCGAAATCGGCTGCAAGCCGTGCTGGCGGTGCCCCGACTGGACCGAGGAAGAACTCCTGCATAAAGCCACGTGGGGCAGCGACTCCTGGACGGCCCGATTCAGGGAAGGCGGCTGGCTGACCAGCGGACTGCTCCGACGACTCCCCCTCTTCCACACTGTCGCGGTACCGCAAGCGGTTTCCGCCTGGCACGGCCTCGGGCCAGGCACCGCCCACTGGAAGATGGAACTCGACCACTTGCCCGCCAGCAGTTACCGCGTCGACGAGTTGCTTGAGGCATTGACCGATCCCGTCTTCGGCCTCCCCTTCGCCCCGAACCCTTCCCAACGCCAACATCGCACCCCCGAAGAGGGCGGCACCCGCGTCCGACTGCAGGACCAGAGCAAAACCGGAGTCCTCGAAATGCTCTTCTGCCGCTTCGACAATCAGTTGGAAAAGAAACGTCCCGAACTGCACGCGGCAATCGCTACTCGCATCAGTGCCGTCAAAGGAACGTAAACCCCGGCAAGGCACTGGCGGAGAAGGCTTACGCACCATCTGTCATGCACACCAATAGGGACCGAACGATGAGCACGGCTATAGAGATCCGCGGCACCTCTCAAAGCGGCCATACCAGCGCTACAGCCCTCTCAACCTCCACCTCAGACGTGCCATTGAGCCATCAGGCGTCGCGGGAGGGCTGGGTGATCCCGGGGGACGGCCGGTATCCCCAGGAGGGCATGCAGGTGGCAGCGCGAGGGCGCGGTTCTCAGGCAGGGGTCGCGCGCGCTTCGACCGCGGCGGGCAGGGAGTGGACGAGTTCGTCCCCCAGGCCTTCGAACACACGGCGCATGAAGGGGTCGGCGAGCTTGGCGAAACCGTTGAACGTCACGGTGGCCTCGTAGACCACCAAGGTTGTCGCTCCCTGGTCCTTGAAGGTGAGGTCGTCGGTGGAGGTCGCCGTGTCGTTGGTGCCGACGAACGTCAGCCGGTTCGAGTCCATCCGGGTGAGCCGGTAGGTCAAGGAGGTGCGCCGGCCGCGTAGCTCGGAGACGTTGCGCCAGAGGGAGCCTACCTGCAGCGGACCTTGGTCCTGGCGCGTGCACTCACGCGTGCCCGGATCCCATTCCAGGGCGTTGGAGAAGTCGGCGAGATAGGCGACGACCGGGCCGAGCGGCCTGTTGACGGTCATCGAGCGTACGACGTGAACCATGGTGGGCACCTGTCTGTAGGGCGACCGGCTCTCGCGACGGTCATCGCACGTCCACGGATACCCGATCGATGGCCTCCTCAGCGCCAGGAGGGGGCCTTTCGCCTAGGTCTCCCTGGGACACCCTGGAACGCGCCGCCAGCATCTACGTGCTGTTCATGGCCTGTGGCGGGTGCGCACACCGTCGGTTCGGGAGCCGCTGTGTGCGGAATACCGCTGGGGTAATTTCGATTGGCTTCCCTGTGGCGTCGAGGGAGGGGACTTGCGCGGTGACGGACCTGAAGTTGTTTCGGCAGGCTGATGACGGTCGCGACGTGGAGCTGGTCGGTTCGAGGGTTGCGTTGGAGGCTCAGCTTCAGCGTCGGGTCGAGGCCGGCATGGAGGCGATGCTCGGTATCCGTTTCCTTGCGTCGGAGTACCCGACGGGACCGTGGCACCGGGGTCGGATCGACACGCTGGGTCTCGACGAAAACAACATCCCGGTGGTGATCGAGTTCAAGAAGGGCTCAGACAGCGGAGTTCTCTCCCAGGCCCTTTCCTATCTCACCTGGCTGTCCTCCGCGCGCTTCGAGTTCGAGGCGCTGGTCAGACAGAGGTTGGGGTCCGGGGCGGTCGAATCGATCGACTGGCGCAACCCGCGAGCCGTCTGCATCGCCGCCGGCTTCTCCCACCACGACAGGGTGGCGGCTCTCGACAGCCCCCGGCCCGTCGACCTGGTGCGCTACCGCGTCTTCGACGGAGGGTTGCTCAGCTTGACGCTGGTCGAGTCCGCAAGCGGATCGGCCGGTTCGGCGCCGCTCCAGAAAGGGTCGCGAATGGCCCCTCGCAGCTCGGGCGACACGAGGGGGCAGGAAACGGCAGAGACGACCGCCGGGTCGGCACCGACCTGTCTGCGCGACCTCTACGCGGAGTTGGACGAGCTGCTCACCGCCTGGGGTGAGGTCGAGGTGCGGAGGCTGCGGCACTACGTGGCCTACCGGCTGATGGTGAACCGTGCGTCGGTCCTCTTCCGTCCCGCGCACCAGGTGATCCTGGTCTACCTGACCCTTGATCCGGACACCGTCACGCTGGAGGAGGGCTTCACGCGCGACATGCGCGGTATCGGTCATCTGGGGACGGGCGACTTGGAGGTACGGATCGCGCGCGCCGCTGACCTGGACAGAGCCGAGCCGCTGATCCGGAGGGCGTTCGAAGCGGCATGACCCGTAGTTAAGGGCGGCAGGCGCATTGGTTTCCCGGTGCGCCTGCCGCCCTTTGGCATCTGCGGTCCGCCGGGTCCGGCGGCGCTGTTCTCATGATCACTCCGGTCCGGCCAGGACGAAGTCGTCCTGGGTCAGCTCCGCCCGGAGCCTGCCTTCGGCGACGTCGGCGTAGTGGTTGGAGAGTTCGATGCCGATGAATTGGCGTCCTTCGCGCAGTGCGGCCACTCCGGTGGAGCCGCTGCCGGTGAACGGGTCGAGGACCGTGCCGCCTTCGGGGCAGATCTGTACGAGCTGTTGCATGATCTCGACCGGCTTCTGGGTGATGTGGACGCGGTCCTTGCGGGGCTGGGAGGCGACGAAGTAGCCGGGCAGGTACAGGTTCCGGCTGTGGTCGAGGGTGCCCTTGACGCCCCAGGTGATGAACTCGGAGGCCTGCTTGAATCCGCCCTTGCGGGGACGGCTGGCGGGCTTGATCCAGGGGATCGTGCCGGACCAGGTCCAGCCGGCCATCTGCAGGGCGTCGGACGTGGTCGGTTCCTGGCGCCAGTCAGCGAACACCATGGCGACGGAGTGTTTGGTCGCGGCCCGGTACGCCTCGGTGAGCAGGGCGGTCAGCCAGCTCCGATAGGAGCGCTGGTCGCGGTTCTCTCCGGGGAAGTTCTGCAGGTCGTGGGCCGATCCGGTGGTGACGTACTTGGCTCGGGCGGTGCGGCCGGTGCGGTCGGAGCTGGTGCGCCCGCCGCTGTTGTACGGGGGGTCGGTGATGACGGCGTTGACGCTCTCGTCCGGGAGGGTCTTCAGCACCGTGAGGGCGTCGCCTCGGTGCAGCATGTAGCTCATACGCGGTGCCTCTTCATTCTGGGCGCGGCGGGACTGGGCCCGCCCGCTCCGCTCGGCGGTCGGCGGAGACCGGTCAGAGGGGGATACGCGGGAGGGTAGACGCGTTTTCCGGCCGCACCCAACAGGCCCGAAGCCGTGCTCGGTTTTCCGGTTCGCAGGTCGTTTGGCGTGGCCGGACTTCGCGTCTACTGTCTCGCCAAGTCACCGAGGCGGAGTCCCGCTCCACCCCTGCTGACCTGTGCCGATCCGTGTTGTCGTGTCCAAACACGGTGCGGGGAAGGCATGTTGACCCTGTTCCGGAGGACGCGTGGAGGCCCCTTGTGTATTGCCTGAGATTACGAGCGCGGCTGGCTGCCGCGCATAACCCGAGACCGGCGTCCGGGAGCTACCAACTCCCCTGACCTGGGCCCGCCTCCACGAGGGGCGGATGTCATATCGGCGCGGTGCCGGCGGCTTTCCACGAGGAACCGGCACCGCGCCTCCTACAAACCCCGAGGAGCCGCTGCGATGCAGCATGCCCTGATACGCCCACGCCCCGGCCCAACCCCGTTGCCCTGCCTGGCCGTCCGCCCTGGCGAACGGCGTCGGCGGTGAAGAAAACCACCGGTGCCATCGTCGGGCTCGTCTCCGCCGGAGCACTGCTGCTGGCCTCCCCGCTCCTGGTCGTCACAACCGCGAGCGCCTCGGCCTCCTGCTCCACCGGCGGCACACAGGCTGTGGATACCGCGGCCGTCGCCGCGCAGGTGAAGGCAATCCTGGACGGCGGCGGCAACAGCCCGGTCTCCATACCGGGGCTGGACGATCCGGCCGAGCAGGTGCCCAACGCCCGGACCATCCAGGCCACCGGCGTCGCCATGCACATCCCGGTCCGGGGACAGGTCGTGGCACTGGCGACCGCCCTTCAGGAGAGCGGTCTGCGGAACCTGGCCTACGGCGACCGTGATTCGCTGGGCCTGTTCCAGCAGCGGCCCTCCCAGGGCTGGGGGAGCGCCGAGCAGATCATGCGGCCGGTGTACGCGGCGACGAAGTTCTACGAGGCGCTGCGTAAGGTGTCGGGCTGGGAGTCGTTGACGGTCACCCAGGCCGCCCAGGCGGTACAGCGTTCGGGCTTCCCCGAGGCCTATGCCAGGTGGGAGCCGCTGGCCATAGTCCTGCAGAGGGCGATCGAGCCGCTGCTCACAGACGGCGGCACGTCGCCCAGCGCCGGCCCGTCCGGCACTGGCAGCACTGGCGGTTCGTCGCCGGGCACTGTGGGCGGCTGTGCGGCCGGTGGCGACGGTAGCGGCTTCGGGACGATCCCGGCCGGTGCCCTGCCTGCCGGGTACACGATCCCGGCCGGCGCTCCGCTGAAGGTGCGGACCGCGATCCGGTGGGCGCTGGGCCAGCTCGGCACCCCGTATCAGTGGGGCGGGAACTGTACGGACTCCCACGGGCCGGATCCGATGGGTCGCTGCGACTGCTCCTCGCTGATGCAGCAGGCGTACAAGGCCGCCGGGGTCACCCTGACGCGGACCACCTCCACGCAGGTCAAGGAGGGCAAGCCGGTCCCGGCCGACGCCCTCGCACCCGGTGATCTGGTATTCACCGGGGGCACCGCCGAAGTCCCGGAGCACGTCGGGATGGTCATCGGCCAGGGGCTGATCGTCCACGCCCCGCACACCGGCGACGTGGTCCGTATCGCGACCCTCGCCGACTGGAAACCGCAGATCCTCGCGGCCCGCCGAGTCCTCTGACCGGCCCCTCCCCTCCAGCATCTTCCCCCTTGTTCCCGCCCTCCTCCGTGCGCACTTCCACGTACCCAGAACCGAACTGGAGTTCACGTGTTTCTCGCCGACAAGCTTGTCCCTCTCGCCTACGACCCCGGAATCAAGCCGAACGAGGGCGGGCTGCCGGGCCTTGAGGTCCTCAAGCAGGTGATCGGCTCAATCAACCTGTTCGGCATCGTGGCCGTGGTCGGCGCGCTCGCGGTGAGCGCGGGTGTGTGGGCCTGGGGCCACCACTCCGGCGGACACCAGGCCGAAGCCAACGGCAAGAAGGGCGTACTCGTCTCCGCCGGCGCCGCTCTGCTGCTGGGTGCGGCCAACGGTGTGGTCGCGTTCTTCTCGACGCTGGGAACGCAGGTCCACTAATGGCTCCCCGTTCCTCGAACCCCGGCGGCGCCTCGCCCCTGCGCCACCGGGCACTGATCGGCGCCGCCGTCCTGGCCGTGCTCGTCGCCCTCGCCGGCCTGACCGCCTACCTCACTCGCGACGACAGGACATCCGCCAAGGTTCCCACACCGCAGGCGAGTCCGGCATCCCCTCCCTCCCCGACCGCTTCGGCTTCCGCCTCGCCACCGGGAGGAAGCCACAGCGCCCTTCCCGTTCACCCTTCCACGCACGATCCGATCGCCTTCGGGAGGGCGGCAGCCGCAGCGCTGTGGTCCTACGACACCCGGGCCTCCTCCCAGCCGGAGTGGCTGGCCGCCCTGCACACGTGGCTCACCGGCGAGTCAAGGTATGCGGATCCGGGCTCGGTCGATGCGCTGGTGCCGTCGCCGGTGTTGTGGGGGCGGATGGCCGACTACGGCCAGTACGCCACGGCCACCGTGAACGAGGCTCACTTCCCCGACTCGTTCACCCGTGCCCTGCAGGCCGACCCCGGCGCGATCACCACCGCGTACATCTACGCGGTCACGGTCTCGGGCAAGCAGTCCATCGCCTGGACCGGCGCTCCACGCGGAGGCGCCGAGGCCCGCACCGTCACCCTCGCCGTCCAGTGCCGCCCGTCCCGGCCCTGCGCTCTGGCCGGTGTCCTGCCCGCCGTCGCGCCCTGACCCCAACCCACCAGAATAGGAGGTACTGCCATGGATGTCTGTGACCTTCCGCTGATGGGCAGCGTCTGTGACACCGTCGACTTCGTCACCAATCCCGGGGGCGCCGTCACGGACGGCATCGGCGCATGGATCGCCAAGTCGATGGGCGAGGTCGCCGCCACCGCGGCCGACCTGGCCGCCGACGCCGTCAACACCACCACCGCCATCGACCTCAACGCCTCCTGGTTCCGGTCGAACTACGAGCTGCTGCTCCCCATCGGTCTGGCGATCACCGTCGGCACGTTCTGCCTCCAGCTCATCACAGCAGCCTGGCGGCGCGACGAACGCGCCCTCGCCCAGGCCGCCATCGGCACCATGACCGGCATCCTGTTCTCCTTCTGCGCCGTCGCCTTCACCACCGTCGCCCTCACCGTCGTCGACGCGCTGTCCGCCGGACTGTTCCAGGCGGCCAACTCCTCGGTGGACGACGCCATCCGCCGCGTCATCAGCGTCAACGAACTCGGCGCCATGTACGGGCTCGGCTGGGGCGTGCCAGCCTTCGTCTCCCTGGGCTGCGCGATCGGCGCGTTCCTGTACTGGGGCGTCATGGTCGCCCGCAAAGTCGGCGTCCTGATCCTCGTCGCGCTCGCGGTCTTCGCCGGTTCCGGCGGCGGGTGGGAGGTGGCCAAGCGGTGGCGGCGGGGCTGGATCGAGGCCACCGCCACCCTGGTCGTCAGCAAACTCCTGATGACCGTGGTCTTCCTCATCGGCGTCAGCGCCATGGGCAAGTCCGACCCCCAGGACGGCATGGCCGCCCTCTCCGACGCCCTGGCCGGCATCGTCATCATGATCCTCGTCCTCCTCTGCCCGTACGCGACGTACCGGTTCGTGCGCTGGGCCTCGGACAACGGCGGCCAGGACGACCTCCACCGCACCGGCATCGCCGGACTCGCCGTCACCGCGGGCGCGGTGAAGACCGCGGGCAGCCTGGCCATGCAGGTGGGCACCGGTGGCCGCGCTCCGCAAGGCCCCAGTCAGGTCCCCGGAGCGGGCCCGGACGGCGTCGCCACCGGCATCGACCCCACCGGCGGCCGGTTGAGCAAGGAGGGCATCGACCCCGGACCCGCCAGGCCCCAGACCAGTTTCCGGTACGGCGAGGACCCGAACGCTACCGGCGACAAGGGCCGCGCCCTGATCCAGCGCCCCGGCATCCCCCCGCTGATCACCCGCCCCACCGAGGACAGGTCGGACAGCTCCGCCGCTCCAGCCGCCAGCGCCGTGGCCCCCAGCGGCAGCTTGGCCAAGGACGGACCGGCTGTGCCCTCCGGGCCGGCGCCGACCGCTACGGGGCCGGCGCCGACCGGCTCGGCGGGCCCGACGCGCTGGGTCTACCCCGGCAAGCCACCGTCAGGGTCCTGAGCACCCATCAGGCCGGGGCGGGATGTGCCTCCTGCCGGTGCACATCCCGCCCCGTATCCCGCTGCCATCCCTGATCTACGTGAACGGAACGATCATGTCCGACATCCCCCAGGCCGAAGCCGCCGCCACGGTGAAATTCCCGCACCGCTCCAAGCGCGGCATCCTCCTCGGCCTGACAGCCCCGCAACTGATCACCGCCGCCCTCACCGGCCTGCTCCTGCTCGCCGTAATCCTCACCCGCGGTGTCGTCGGCGCCCTCGAACTCATACCGGCGTGGGCCGCCCTCGTACTGCTCGTCTTCGTCCGTCACCGGGGCCGGTCCCTGGCCGACTGGACACCCATCGTCACCCGCTACGCACACCGACGTATACGCGGTCAGTTGCTCTGGCTCACCCACCCCTCCCAGCGGCCGGTCCGTGAAGGGCTGCTGCATCTTCCCGGCACCGCCGCCAGCCTGCGCGTAATCACCGCCCCAGACGGCCGCTACGGCGCGGTACACAACCCGCACACCGGCACACTCACCGCCGTCGTCAAGGTCAGCAGCCGCGCCTACGCCCTCCTCGACCCCGGCACGCAGAATGCCAACGTTGCCGGGTGGGGACGCGCGCTCGCCGCGCTGGCCCGTACGGGGCAGGTGGCCCGGATCCAGGTGATCGAGCGGACGGTCCCGGACTCCGGCGATGCCCTGCGCCGCTACTGGGAAACCCACGGCCATCCCGACACCCCGCTCGCGGGCGCGGTCTACAGCGAGCTGATCGCTTCCGCCGGACCGGCTGCTGCTCCGCACGAGGCGTATGTGGCGGTGTCGCTGGATGCCAGGGCGGCCCGTCGGCTGGTCAGTCAGGCCGGAGGCGGCCTCACCGGGTCATTCAGTGTCCTGGGTCAGCTCACCTCCACCTTTGACCAGTCCGCGCGTACCGCCGGCCTCACTCCCACCGGCTGGCTCTCCGCCACCGAGATCGCGGCCGTCGTACGGACCGCCTACGACCCCAAGTCCCTCGCAGCGCTGGACCGCTGGGCCTCGTCCAGCCGCCCCGAGGCCGATCCTGCCGCCGCCGGCCCGGTTGTGGTTGTGGAGAAATCGGACCACATCGCCACCGACTCCGCCTTCCACACCACGTACTGGATCGAGAACTGGCCCCGCACCGAAACCTCGGCGGGTTTCCTGCACCAGCTTCTGTTCACCGCCGGAGTCAGGCGGACCCTGTCGCTGTCCTTCGAGCCGAAGGGACTCGATGCCGCCCTGCGGGATGTCCAGCGCAAGAAGGCGTCCGTAATCGCGGACGCTGCCGAGCGTGCACGGCGCGGCCAGGTCGACTCCGAGGCCGACGCGATCGAGTACCAGGACATCAAATCCCGCGAGCGCCAGCTCATCGCCGGCCACGCCGATGTGGCAATGACCGGCCTGCTGACCGTCTCGGCCGACTCCGAGGAGGAGCTGCGGACGGCATGTGCGGTGGTGGAGACCGCGGCGGTCGGCGCGCAGCTCGATGTCCGGCCGCTGACCTGGCAGCAGGCCGAGGCGTTCACCGCTGCTGCCATGCCGCTCGCCCTCGCCGCCTGATGCCGGCCCTCGCCCCGTCTGAAAGAGGACCGCCATGTCCCGCAGCCCCGCTTCTTCAGCAGCGCAGGACTTCGTGCCCTTCGCCACCGCCGCCCTCGACTTCCACCGCGCACTCAACATCCCCGGCGGCCCACTGGTCACCTCCCGCGCCGAGCTGGACTCCCTCCACGCCCACCTCATCACTCTGCACGGACTGCTCGACGCCCACGCCGTCCGTACGGGCACGCTCATACCGGTCGAAGGTGATCTGCTCCGTGCCGCCCGCACCCGGATCTGGCAGGCCGCCGACCACCTCCACACCGCCTACCACACAGCCCCTCGTAGGGGATCCGGTGAGATCCCCGACCGCGAGGAATGCCAGTCCGGCCTGCCCGAAGGCGCCCCCGAGCTGACGATCTGCCAGCGCCACCAAGCCGCCGCCCACCTGGTACGCCGCCGCACCACCCCCGCCGACCTGCACGCCCCGTTCACCGGCCTCATCCGCCACTGACCCCTGCCATCGACTGGAGAGTCCGTCATGCCCAGGATCCGAGCCACCGCCACTCGCCTCTTCGTCCCCCGCAAGACCTCCCGCGCCGAGCAACGGGCCGCGCGTGCCGGATTCGCCGAGGCTCGTCGGCAGGCCCGTTTCGCCGGAGTAACGCCGAAGCGCAGCAACGAGGAGGCCGACGCATCAGAGCTGCGGCCGGCGTATCCGCTATCAGGCCGCCCCGGACCGGCCTCGGCGCGCGGCGGCCGGCTCCGCATGCCCGCGCACCGGATGACGACCGCCACCGTGTCCGGCGCCTACCCCTTCCTCGCCGAGGGCGGCCTGGGTGCGGAGGGGATCTTCATCGGCCGTGACGTCCATGCGGAGGCGGCGTTCTGCTACGACCCGTTCTCGCTGTACGGCAGCGGCCGAATCGAGGGCTTCACCAACCCCAACGCGGTGCTGGCCGGCATCATCGGCATGGGCAAGTCCGCGCTCGCCAAGTCCATCGCGACCAGGTCGATCGCGCACGGCTACCGGGTTTACGTCCCCTGCGACCCCAAGGGCGAGTGGACCTCGGTCGCGCGGGCGCTCGGCGGATACACCATCGCGCTCGGCCCCGGCCTGCCCGGCAGGCTCAACCCCCTCGACGCCCCCGCCCGCCCCGCCTCGGTCAGCGAGGACGACTGGGCCACCGAAGTCCGCAAGCGACGCCTCCTGCTCCTGGCCGCCCTCGCCCGCACCGTCCTCACCCGCGACCTGCAGCCCATGGAACACACCGCCCTCGACCTCGCCCTGGACCTGGTGGTCGCCGACGCCCAAGCGCGCGGCACCGAGCCGCTGCTCGGCGAGATCGCGCACACCCTCGGCTCACCCGAACGCCTCGACCGGGCCCTCGGCGACCAGGCCGGACGGATGGGGCCTGCTGCCCAGGATCTGGCGCACGCCCTGAGGCGCCTCGTGCACGGTGACCTGTCCGGCATGTTCGACGCACCGTCGACCGTCGCGTTCGATCCCACCACGCCCATGCTGTCCATCGACCTGTCCCGCCTGGGCGGGGCGGGCGATGACACCGCTCTGGTGCTGGCGATGACTTGCGCGAGCGCATGGATGGAATCGGCGCTCGCCGATCCCGACGGGGGCAGGCGCTGGGTCATCTACGACGAAGCATGGCGCGTCATGCGCCACCTCGGCCTGCTGGAACGCATGCAGAACCAGTGGAAGTTGTCGCGCGGCCTGGGCATCGCCAACCTCATGATCATCCACCGCCTCAGCGACCTGCTCTCCGCAGGCGACGCCGGATCACGCGGCCGGGTCCTCGCCGAGGGCCTCCTCGCCGACTGCTCCACCCGCGTCATCTACCGCCAGGAACCCGACCAACTCGCAGCCGCCGCAACCCTCCTCGGCCTGACCGGCGTCGAAACCCAGGCCGTCTCCGCCCTCACCAAAGGCCGCGGCCTCTGGAAAGTCGCCGGCCGCTCCTTCATCACCCAGCACATCCTCCACCCCGCCGAGCGCCACCTCTTCGACACCGACGCCCGTATGGCCACCCGAGCCGCACACCCGCCAGTACCAAGGAGTACGGCGCAACGCCTCGACAGCGCACTTGACCGCTACTCAGGAGCCCACCCAAGCTCTCGGCTGTAGTTCCGCAGCTTCCGCAAGCAATAAGCTGCGATATTCCCTCTATTTTTGGCGATCATGAAATCGCTGGCACGCCAGGTATACTCCAGGCAAATCGCCTCCCTTTCGAAGTTGAGTGAATTGTCGGGAATTAGTGGACAAAAGTCGAGCTGCTTCTCCGATTTCGTTGTATAGCCGAGTCCTAGCGCCGAGGAGAAGTCGGTTAGGGCATCCGCCATCGCGTGGTTCAGGACCTTATCGCGTCCCGACGTGAAGCCCGCCTCGGCGAGGTACTGGAAGGCCAGAAGCGAAGTGGTAGTAGGTGTTCCTTTCGTTTCCAGGATAGCCTTCGACTGCCCCAGTAGGTATTTCCCTAGATCGCAGCGCTCAATGTTGCGCTTTACTGTCGATTCCCCCGAAAGTCGCACGCCAAGCTTTGCCAAGCTATCCTTGATTTCATCCGACCCATATCGGCGCAGAATTCCAACAGAGGCGCTTGGCGGTAGGCTGAAGGCTCGCGCATCTAGCCTTACGATTGTGCTTGTGAGAAGACCTCTTCTGCTCTTCCACCACTTTCCGACCTCACTGTCGGGGGAAGAGTCCAGTAGTGCACTTCCATCGAGAAGGCCGAACTGATTGCTGCTAGTCAGATGGGTGAGGATGCCGGCATCAGAACTTTCGCTGGCAAATAGGATCGCCAGGCGAAGGGACTTGCGCATTTCTCTGCGCATACTGGTTACAAGCTTTGCAAAGTCATCGGATATCTCCCGCAGGAAACCTCCGAGAGAAGTAAACGCGTTGGGGTCGTAGTCGTTGGGCTCAACACCAAGATCTTCGAGGGAGTCGATGGCGTTCACAAGACGGAGCGTTGTCTTGGCGATGTCACGCCAAGTCTCCTTCGGAGGGCCTGAGATGGCTACGGGCAACTCGACTGGCGGCTTTCCTGCGATGTCCGTGTACGCGCGGGACATAGAATCGGAAAGAGCTTGCCGTGTATCGGGCCACAGGATCAGAGACTTCTCCCCACTCCCGGGGTGCCGCAGGAACCTCTTAATCTCTGCAAGCTCCTCGCCGGTCGGCGGGCTTCCTTCCCTGTGGTCGATATTAATCGGAACGATACGCTGGTCATTTGCCGCAAACTTGCTGAGATGCTGCACGGTTTCGCGCTGGAGAGCCTCCGCATTGACACTACCAGAAAAAGCGATAGTCGACAGGAAAAGGCCAGGGAGGAATTTGTCGAGATTATTAGCGAGAGTTGTTTTACCGGTTCCCGATGGAGCATAGATGGGAAGGAAAAGGCCTTCTCCTCTGGCCATAAGTCCGCGCGCAGCATCCTCCAGTAGGTTTTGGGTTTCAATCTCGGGAGTCACGAGCAGTGAGGCAAGGTCGGCCCCAAGCCTTGCAGACAGAGCCTCATATCGAGCAGGGAAAACCAATTGTTCCAATAGGTGAATGCCCGGACTGGCATGCATAGGATCCCCCGCTGCGCCTAGAGTTTTGGGACGTGGTGGTCAAGTATGTCCTGTACGCGTACAGGTTGTCTCACCGGCCGACGAATTGGCACTCAATGACTCACTGTCTGGCACTTAGGGTCACGCCTCGTTTGGGGCACGTCAGTCGTGACACAACGAGGATGCGCACCAACGCTCAACTACAGGTGAGCGTTGGGAAACAGGTCGCCGGGCTCCTGACTGTCTAGCCGCCCCGCGTGCGGGAAATCCACTAGGAACAAGCAGTGGAGCTTCACAACGTCGAAGACTGGCACTATGCCGACGAGCTGAGCTTCAGCGGCCGGGCACTGGCGCCACGCCGACGAGTGCCTGCCCGCGCATCCCCGCCCGCGCCCGGTGAACGGGTCCACGACCCGGTAGCACGATGCGCTCCAGACCCGACCGGCGAGGCCGCCACCGTCAGTGTCCCCTGCGGCGCACCGCTCGCGCTGACCGTCCCTACCACCAGTTCCCGGCGCAGCCAAACCGCCAGAACTCCGGATCCTCAAGGCCACGGGCTGAATCATCGGCCCTCTGCCCTTTGGAGGCCCTCCATGTCTGCGCTTCCTGATGTCGTGATCGCACGTCAGCAGAGCGGAAACGTCACTGCTGAAGGCGGTGACGAACTGGCCGCCGCCCTTCTCCAACGGGCGGGGTTCGATGTCCAGACCGCGCCCCGCTTCGCACCGTGGTACCGGCTGCCGTGGGACATGGGCGAAGAACGCGAGAACCAGATGGCGAGCCACGCCGCCCGGATGCTCACCGCAGTCGGTTACCAGGTCGATCTCGACCCCCGCCTCGATGCCTCACCCGTCACCGCCCCCAGCGATCCGCGCGGCGCCCGCGTGCACGGCCAGCACGTCCTGTCCCTGACCGAGCAGCTCAAGGCGGCGGACACGTACGACACGGTGGCGTCCCTCACCGAGCAGGTCCTCGATCCGATCGATGGTGTACTGGCGAGGCTGAGCGAGTTCTTCGACGCCGCCGCCGAACAGGCCAGCGCCGCCGACGACGAGGACGGCTTGGATCTGGGCGGCCGTTTCACCGATGCCGCCAGGCGGGTCACCGAGATCAGCGAGGACCTCCACGTCGCCAGTGAGCGGCTGCGCGCCCTCGGCCCGCCCGTCGTACCGAACTGGCAGGCCCAGCTCACCGCCTATCGCGAAACCGCCCCGCCACAAAACGCAGGCGCCCCGGCCACCGTGCTCACGCCGTCCGCCGCCACGGCCCTGGCCACACCGTCGGCGTCCCGGCGCTCCCGCTGACCGCCGCCTCTCAGGAGACCCCCGATGACCTCTGCCCGCAGATCCGGGACCGCGCCTGACTGTCCCCTCGTTCCCGCCCGTCCCGGATGGATCCGCCATGCCCGCCACCGAGCACCACCCCCTTCCCGACATCGCGATCGGGCACCACCCCCAGTACGGCATCACCGCCGCCAACCCCAAGCGCCTGCCTGCCGGCCAGTGGATGCTCGAACGCCTCGACTTCCGCCCCGTCCCCGGCCACCCCACCCTGTATGTCCTCACCGACCAGGCCCGCTGGGGGCAGGACCGCGCCACACGAGCCGTCGCCTATCTGCGCAGGGCCGGCTACCGGGTCGACGCGGACGCCGCGTTCGAACCCCTGACGGACCGTCGCCCCGCTCCCCGGCACGATCGGCCCGCGCGCGTCGAGCCCGACGTCGCCTTCGCCGAACATCCCCAGCTCGGCATCATCGCCGCCACCGCCGACGACGACGCCCGCATCGGCGGCCAGCCCCTCGAAGAACACGGATGGCGCCACAACACCCGCCTCGACATCTACACCCTGCCCGCCACCACCGACCGCAGCGAAGCACTCGGCAAGGTCACCCAGGCCACCGTGGCGATGCAACGCGCCGGCCTCCAGGTGGCCCTGCACCCCCGGCTCGCCCAGGAGATAGCCGCGCGTCGGCCGTCCGTGCCCACGACGGCAGCGCACAACGAGCGCGGCCAGGGCTTCGTCGGCACCACGTCCCGCGTCAGCACTGCCGCGCGCGCCGCCGGCCCCACTCGCGCCGGTCTGCCCGCCAAGCCGCCGCTCCCCGCACCCGGCGTCCCTGCCCCGGCGGCGCGCCCGGTGGATCCGCGCATCGCGTTCACCCGCAACCGCTGACTTTCAACTCCCTTATGGGGACGTTCCCATGGCCGTTGTTGGTACACCCGGCTATCAGAACGTGCGGAGAGGCGAGTCAGGTAGCTGCGGGGCGGTGAGGCCCGCCCTGGGCATGTCGGCAGTCATTGCCCATCGTTCGTGGTCCAGCCACGCACCGTCGATGTGCTGGAAGCTCCGGGCCCGCTCGGCTTCGCCCAACACCCCACCGCTTTCCCGCCACCACCGATAGGAGATCCGCCTTGTCCGAGGCACCAGCAGAGGCGTTCATGACGATCCGGCACGCCATCACCGGCGAGATCACCACCACCGGCTACAACGCCGCCGCCCGGCGGATCCTGCTCCAGGCCGGCTTCGAAGAGACACCAGGCTGCGCATGCCGAGCGACGGAACCCGGTACGGAGCGGACGCACGGGCCTGCTCGGCAGCCGGCGAGCTGCTCGTCGCCGGCCATCCCCTGCACCTGGACCGAGCCCTCGGTCGGCCGGTGAGCGCCGACGGTATGCCCCGGTTGGCCCGGTCGCCGATGTCGGCACAGTCTGTGATCCGCGCCGAGAGCGGCCGGCCTCTCCAGCACGTCGCCAGCCCCGCCCGCACCCGCACCCGCACCTGTTGAAGGGAGCCCGTTTTGACCACACCCGGAACGCCTACCAGTCCAGTGCGCACCAAGGGCGGCGAACTACGGGCCAAGGTGGCCCGGCTGCTGGCCGACCGGCCGGCGGACACGCTCACCATCGGGGACATGGCCAGGCAGCTGGGCCACTCCCACGGCGCCGTCCGCAACGCCGCCCTCACCCTGGTGCGACGCGGCGAGGCCGACCAAAGCGGAACCGGACAACCGGAGTTCCGCGCGAACGCGAAAACCGCCGCAGCCGCGCAGACCGCTGTGATCAGCCCGCCGGGCACCCACTCTTCCCGCGCCCAGGCGGCCACGGCCCGCACGACCATTCCCGCAGCAGCCACGCCCAGGCAGGCCGGCCCGATCCGCCGCGCGGGGGGCCAGGTCTACCACCCCCGGGAGCTGGCCGATCTGCCCGACGTCGAGGCGTTGAATCGCTTGCGCGACGCGGAGGTGCCGGTGCTGCTCTACGGCCCTCCGGGCACCGGCAAGACGAGTCTGGTCGAGGCGGCGTTCCCGGACCTGCTCACCGTCGCCGGTGACGGCGACACCACGGTCGGCGATTTGATCGGCGAGTACACGCAGGACGACGCGGGGGCCTACGTCTTCCAGTACGGTCCGCTGGTCACCGCGATGACCGAGGGCCGAGCCCTGCTGATCGACGATGCCACCTTGATCTCACCGAAGGTCCTGGCGGCGCTGTATCCCGCGATGGACGGGCGCAGGCAGATCCAGGTCAAGGCCCACAAGGGCGAGACCATCAAGGCCGAGCCGGGCTTCTACGTGGTGGCGGGCCACAATCCCGGCGTCCACGGCGCGGTGTTGACGGAGGCGCTCGCGAGCCGGTTCAGCGTGCAGATCCAGATCGGCACGGACTATGACCTCGCCCTGGCCTTGAGGATCGATGCACGGGTGGTCCGGGTCGCCCGACACCTCGCCCACCAGGTCGAACTCGGCGAGCTGGGCTGGGCCCCCCAACTGCGTGAACTGCTCAGCTACCAGAAGACCGAGGCCGTCCTCGGCACCAACGCCGCGCTCGCGAACCTGGTCGGCATCGCTCCTGTGGAGGATCGCGACGCCGTCGCCGCCGCCGTCATCAAGACTGTCGGCGTCAAGGAGGTCGCGCCCCTCACCCTCGGCAAGCAGCTCCCCGCCTCAGCCGCCCGGCAGCCCCCGGGCCACGCCGGCTCCGCACACCCGGGCCGCTCGCGATGAGCGCCCACCACCACGTCCAGTCCCCCGCCACCACGCCGGACGACGACGCCGACCTCGCGCGCTGGGACGACGACGGCGCCCCGCCCGCGCGACCCCGTTCCTCCCCGCACTTGTGGCTGCGCGTGGGAGCCGAACTCGGCGACCGGCTGGTCGCCCTCTCCGGCCGCCAGGACCTCCTCGTCACCTGCCGCCCCGGCACGCGCAGCGGCGCACCGGCCGCGTTCTTCCCCACTCTGGGCGAGGTCGAGTTCGACGCCGGCCTGTTCGCCCCGCTCCAGCCCCACGAGATCAATCCGCGGATCGTGGGCGACGAGGAGCGGTATCCCGCCGCCTGGGGAGTGTTCGTCCACGAGGCCGCGCACGCGGCCCACTCCGTCTGGACACAGCCTGCCGGAGCGGACCCCCGTGTCGTCGAGGCCGCGCTCCTGCTGGAGGAGAGCCGCGTCGAAGGCGCACACCTGATCACGCGGCCCACGGACCGCACGTACCTGCGCACCAGTACCCGAACCCTGGTCATGCCCGACATCGCCCACCCCACCCTCCAGGGCATCGAGCACGCCGCCGCCGTGGCGGCCCTGATCCTCGGCCGCCGTGACGTCGGCATCCTGGACGCCGGCGAGACCCGGGCCGTCGCCGATCTGTGCGAAAAGGTGCTGGGCGCAGACCTGCTGGCCACACTCACCCGCATCTGGACCGCAGCCCATCAGTGCGCCGACCACGACGCCACGACCATGCTCGCGCACGCTCAACAATGGTGCGACGCTCTGGACGCCGCAGCCCCCGCCCTGCCCGTGCCGGAGAACCTCACCGATCTGCTGTCCGGCGCCGTGGGGGTCGTCATGGACAGCACGGCAGCCACCGACGCCGCCGACCTCGCGGCACAGGCCGCAGCGGCCAACGCCATGGCCGCGCAGTCCAAGACGCAGGCTCAGGACCGCGCCCAGCGGGCCGGCCAGCGACGCAAAGCCGCCGCCACCGCCAAGTCGGTCTTCAACGCCCGTGGCACCACCGTCGCTCCCGACGGCACACCGGCGCCCTACGGCAGCAACCCGGTCACCGGCACCCGCAGGCCCACCGCCGCCGAGCAGAGTGCCGCCGCGCGCCTGAGCCGCGCCCTGCGCGCCGCCGCCTACCGCGAGCGGACCGAGGAGCGGACCACCAGCCCCACCCCGCCCGGCCGCCTCAACATGCGCGCGGCCCTCGCCCGCGACGCTCAGCGCGCGGCCGGGTCGGTCCCCACCGCGGAACCGTTCACCCACACCCGCCGCCGGAACTCCCCCACCCCACCGCTGCGTGTGGGTATCGCCGTCGACGTCTCCGGCTCCATGCGTGCCGCCTGCGCGCCCGTCGCGTCCGCCGCCTGGATCGTGGCACGCGCAGCAGCCCTGACCGGCCCCGACTCTTTCACCGCCACCATCGCCTACGACAGGCACCTGACCGCACTGACCCGACCCACCCACCGGGCACCAGAGCGCGTGACCACGTTCGATGCCAACGGCGGCCACCACAACCTCGGCGACGCCATCGACGCACTCGACCACGGCCTCGCACTCAGCCGCCCCGGCGCCGGCCGCCTCCTCGTGATCGTCACCGACGCCCGGTACGGCAGCGACGAAACCGCTCAAGCCGTCACCCGCGTCAAGCAGCTCACGACCGCCGGCTGCGCCGTACTCCAGCTCACCCTCACCGCCAAGTCCCACCACTTGCCGGGAACCACCTTGCTGCACCTGCCCCAGCCCTCCAGCGCTCCCGCCGCCATCGCCACGGCGGCCACAGACGCCATCCGCAGGACACGCTGAGACTGCTCCAGGCGGCCACCGACCGGGACCGGTCCGCCGAGAACCCCCACTTCTGACACCGCCCGGTGCCCCGCCCCGGGAGGGCCCGTCGCCCTGCGTAACACCGCCGACGGGCTCGACATCGTCGCCACCGTCATCCGCGCGGACGGCCGCTGGGCCCGCCTGCACAACGACGCCCTCTCCGCGCGCTCCGCCTGCACGAGGTTTGCCTACGACCACCGCCTCGGCGGGCGGCCCTGACCGCGGGCGTCTACCACTCATCTCCGGCCGGGCCAAACCGCGGAACCTCCGGATCCTCTTCCTGACCGTCCGACCACCGGGCTCGCGCCCGTTACTCACCGTTCGAGGTAGACGCCGTGCTCGCACGCCTGCAGCGCTATGGCCACACCGCCGGCCTGCTCGCCTATCTGTACAGGCCGGGCGAGCGCGGCCAGCACATCAACCCTCGCCTGATCACGGGTGACTGCCACGACACCCCGGTCGAGGTCCCCGCGCAAGGCGACGCTCTGCCGTACCTGGCCCGCGCCCTCGACGCGCCCGTCGAACGCCTCGGCACCCGGGCACCCGGGCACCCGGTGTGGGTCTGCTCGGTCCGTGCCGACCCCCGCCACCCCGACCTGACCGACACCCAGTGGGCCAAGGTCGCTCACCGCATGGTGATCACCACCGGCATCGCCCCGCACGGCGATCCCGACGCCTGCCGCTGGATCGCCCTGCGCAACCAGCCCCACCGGGTCTACGTCGTGGCCACCCTCGCCCGCGAGGACGGCAGCCTCCACAACACCTACCGCGACGCCTTCCGCGTCCAGGCCGAATGCCACCGCATCGCCACCGAACTCGGCCACCTGCCCCCATCCCCACACCCAACACCCCGCTTCCAGGAGTTGCGCGTGCCTGCCCCCAATATCACCTTCAGCATCGAGCCCAGCGGCAGCGTCACGGCCAAGGGCGCCAGCGACAACCTGTCCGCCGCGCTCCTCACCCACGCCGGCTTCCGCCAGATCGAGGACTGGTACGGCCGTCGCCACCGGCTGCAGACCACCACACCCCAAACTGACCGCGCCTCCGTCGCCTCCCACGCGGCTGAGATGCTCCGCGCTGCCCGGTACAGCGTCGAGCTGGATCCCGCCCTCGACACCAGCCGACTGACCACCCCGGCCGACCCGTACGGGGCCTATGTCGCCGGAGCGCAGGTCCTGCGGCTGACGGACAACATCCGTGGTGCCGCGAACGCTGCCGAGGCCGCCCATGCGGTCGACCAGCTCCTCGATTCGGCCGACGGTGTTCTGGTCCGGCTTCAGGAGGCCCTCGAAGCCGCCGGGGAACAGGTCACCGACCTTGACGACGATGCCTGGGAACTCGCCGACCGCTTGACCGCCGCCTCGGAGCAACTCGCCAGCGTCGGCGAGGAACTGGCCGGAACGGCTGCGGAGATACGCATCCTCGACAGCCCGCCGCAACGGGAGAGCAGCGACCGGTCCAGGACCGCCGCCCACAGCGCGGGCGCCGTCGCCGGCGCGGCCCGCGCCACGTCACCCGCTTCGGCCAACGTGCCGCCCACGCTTTGCGCGTCGGTGCCCGCGTCCATCACGCCCGCGTCGCCCTCGCAGGGCCCCAGCCCGCGGACCCGGTGAACCGTGATGCTCTCCTCCCGTTCCTCTTCACCGGGCCTGACGCGTACCTACCTCATCCGTGCCGCTGATGGCCTGGCGAGCATGACTACCTCGTACGCGATCCCGCTTCTGGTGCTCCTCACCACGAACTCGACCACGCTGACGGGCGTCGCGTTCGTTGTGCAGTGGGTACCGCGCCTGGTGTCCTTCTCGTTCGCCGGGTCGCTCGTGGACCGGTGGGGTGCCGGCCGGGCCTTCCGTACCGCCAACCTCGTCCGGGCCGCCGTGGTCGTGGTGGTCGGCGGGGTGCTGCTGGCACTGCCCGCGACCGGTACGGCGACCACCTGGGTCGTCATGACCTTCGGGTCTGTGTGGGGGCTGGTGGCGGAGGTGTCCTTCGTCGCGGTCGAGACCCTCGGCGCCGCAGCCGGCCGCCGGCCCGGTGAGCGGGCGCACCGGGTTCAGGCGGTGCAGACGGGTATCGACCAGGGTGCCCTGCTGCTCGGACCGCTCCTGGGTGGTCTGGTGCTGCTGGCCGGTCCGCCCGTGCTGATGGCGGTCATCGCCGCCCTGGCCGTGACCGCGGCGGTCGGTGCGCGGGGTCACGGTGTTCCGGTGGATCACCGTCCGGTTCCCAGCAGCCTGCTGACCGGCTGGCGGACCCTGCGCCACATCCCGGCGCTGGCCTGGCTGGTGGGCGGTCTGGCCGCCTCCAACCTCTCCCTCGGCGTCCTCCAGGCCGCCACACCCATCACCGTGATTCACCAGTACCACCGGTCCGCTGTGGACGTGGGTTGGATGTGGAGTCTGGCGGCCGTTGCGTCCCTGATCGCCGTCTGGGCCGCCCACCGTGCCATCGGCCGCTGGCAGGTGTGGCCGGTCGGCGCGGCAGCCGCCGCCCTCTCCACCGCGGCGTGCCTGGCCATCGCTTTCGTGCCCGGCTTCCGTTCTTACACCGTGGTGGTCGCGGTGCTGATGGCCGCCGACGGTGTGCTGACCGTGGTCCTGCGCACGCTGCGCGGCCGTCTCATCCCCGCCCGCGCGTTCGGCTCCACCCTTGCGGTCACGATCATCCTGCTCCTCCTGCCTTTCCCCGCCGCCGGAATCCTCATTGCCGCCGTGCCCGCCGCCGGCCTTCCTCACCTGCTGCTGGCGTGCGCCGTGGTCCAGGGCGTCGTGCTGGGCGCGTGCTTCGCCGGCCTGCGCCGACACCGCGCCGAGGGCAATCCACCGCCGTCGCCGGTCCGCGCATCCGGCCCGGCCCCAGCTCACACGGCTCCGGCCGATACGCAGGCCAGCGATCCCGCCGTACCGGTCGATACCCCGTGAACACCCTCACACGACCGCGCCCCCGGCCGGTCCTCCTTCACCTTCCTGCCCAACTCCCCTTCCACGGAGGCCTTTCCATGTCACGGTCCACCCTTGTCGCTGATCCGGTTCTGATCGTGGTCGGTGGTACGGACCCGGTGCTGCGCGGCTACTGCATGGAACAGACTGCCGCCGCGTACCCGGTCGCGCTGATCGACGCCAAGCCGCCGACCTGGCAGCAGGACCTGGTCGTCGACCACGAGGTCGCCGACCCCCGCGACCCCACATCGGTGATCGCCGCCGGACTCGCGCTCGCTGAACGCCACACCATCGCCGGAGTCCTGACCTGGGACGAATACGCCCTCGTCGCGACCGCGCACCTCACCGCCCGGCTCGGGCTGCCGGGCAACACGGTCGCGTCGATGAACGCCTCCCGGGACAAAGCGGCCAGCCGCCGTCACTTCGCCCAGCACAACGTGCCGTCCGCGACATCCACCCGCGTGCATACCCTGCCGGAGGCGACCGCCGCCGCGCACCGCACAGGCTTCCCTGTCGTGCTCAAGCCTTCTTCCCACGCGGGGAGCATCGGCGTCATCCGTATCGACAGCCCCGAAGACCTCACGGCCGGGTGGGAGTTCGCTGTATCCGGGGCCGGGGAGCAGGGGCGGGAGGGCAGCGGCGTACTGGTCGAGGAGTATCTGGACGGGCCGGAGATATCCGTGGAGTGCGTCACCCAGCACGGCGTGACCACCGTCATCGCGGTCACCCGTAAGGACGTTGGCTTCGCGCCGTACTTCGAGGAAGTCGGTCACACCGTCACCGCCGGCGACCCGCTCCTGCCCGACGTCGCCCCGGTCGCCGCCCGCGCGCTGCGGGCCCTCGGTGTGACGGACGGGGTGCAGCATGTGGAGATGCGCCTGACCGCGACCGGGCCGAGGATCGTCGAGGTCAACGCGCGTATCGGCGGCGACATGATCGGCGAACTCGTCCGTCTCGCCGCCGGCCTCGACCTGCCCCGCATCGCCGCCGACATCGCCTGCGGAAACGCCCCTGACCTCACCCCTACCGCGCACACCACCGCCGCGATCACACTGCTCTATCCCCCCGTCGCCGGCACCCTCACCGCCCGCCATCTCCCGGCCGTACCGGGCCCGTCACATCCGTGGCTGCACCAGGTGACCTGGCTGCGCGACATCGGCGACCAGGTATGTCTCCCGCCCACCGCACTCCCCGGCGCCGCCCGCATCGGGTTCCTCATCGTCACCGCCGACAGTCCCGGTGACGCACGCAGCCGCTTGGCGTCCATCACCGAACAGCTCACCCTGGCCGTCGAGCCCCACGCCGCCTGAACCGCCGCCGGCCCGCAACCGCCCCGGGCCAGGAGGGCTCCGCCGCGCTCCTCACCCTCTCGGCATTACCCCCACACCCACAGCCCGTACCGACCAAGGAGGACCCGTGCCCGAGTTTCACCCGACTATCGGCGACGCGATCGGCGCCGCCATGGCCCACAACATCCGGCTCGCCCACAGCAATGAACCCACCACAGCCTCACCACCCAACAGGCCCGCCCCATACTCCGTGCCGGGAATGCTCATCCGTCTCACCGAGACCACCGCACCCGCCGATGTGGCACGGATGGTCGAGGAGATCACCAGCCCTCTCTTCGGAGCCCTCCCCCAGGTAACGGAACTCGTCGCCACCACCGCTGACTGGACCCGGTCGCGGCTGAACTTCGACAACCCCTTCCACAACCCGGTCTTCGAGGTGTGGCAACGCCTCGCCGTCTGCACCCAGTTGCTGCGGGAAGCGGCAGAGGAACTGGACGACGCCTACGCCGGAATCGCCGCGTGCCCGGCCGCCCTCAGCGACCCGAAACACCAGGACATGGTCCACATCCTGCGCACCCGGGAAGGCAACGACGACACCTTCCCGGCACCCGGCGCCCCTGCCGAGTCAACTGCTGTCGGGCGCCCACACGCCGAGCCCAATCAGCAGCGAGCCGCCGACGCCGCCTCCCCCAGGTCCGCCGCCCAGGGTGTCACTCCCTCCGCCGCTGTGCGTACCGAAGCCCAGCCGCCGGCGGCTTCACCGATCCGGCCTCCCCGGACCCGATAGCCCCTCTGCCCGACCCGCCTGAACAGGAGACACCCGTGATGACCAGTACAAGAGCGCCGCGCGCACCGCCCCCGTCCGCTGCCCGCCGCCAACTCCTGGATCTGCCATGCCCGCTCCGCGTACCCGCGCGCCCTCGGCCACCACCGGGACCGACGCGCTCCTCTACCTCCTCTTCGGCGTTCTCGGCGCCGCCATGGCCGTCGGCTCGCTCGCCTGGCTGACCGGCAACCTCACCAACTCCCTTGCCGGTACGGGCCCCTGGGTGCCCTTCGCAGCCACCGACGCACTACTGCACCCCCACGAGCTGTGGCCCCACCTGAGCCCCGGTGCTCTACTGATCGGCGCCCGGATCGTCCCCGGTCTACTCGCCCTCTCCCTCACCGTCACCGGGCTGGTCCTGTGGGCACGGTGGCGGGGTCCACGCAACGGCCTTGCCCGCAAGGCGGATCTCGCGCCACTGCTGGACAAAGAGATCACCGCCAAGGCAAAGAGCCTGCGGCCGACCCTGGCCAAGCTCAAGACAAAGGAGATCGCCCCGGCGGACCGGGGGATCCTCGTCGGGACTCTCTCGCCGGGACGCGCCGAGGTCCGCGCCTCCTGGGAGGACGTTCTTGTCGCGATCATGGCGCCGCGTTCCGGCAAGACCTCCGGTCTCGCGATCCCCGCAATCCTCGCCGCGCCCGGCCCGGTCCTGCTGACCTCAAACAAGGCAGCCAACGACGCCTTCACCGCCACGGTCGACGCCCGCGCCGAGGTCGGCACGGTGTGGACGCTCGATCCGCAGCAGATCGCCCACCATCCACGGGAGATGTGGTGGGACATCCTGGCCGACGCCCAGGATCTCGCCGGGGCGAAGCGTCTGGCCGGGCACTTTGTCGCGGCCAGTGTGGACGAGTCCAGCGGCTCCGACTTCTGGTCGACCGCCGCCAGCAATACCCTCGGCGCGCTGTTCCTGGCCGCCGCCGGCCACCACCGCCCGATCACCGACGTCCTGGCCTGGCTCGCCTCACCCGCCGACCGCACCCCGGTGGACCTGCTCACCGACGCCAGCCACGACGCGGTCGCAGCCCAGCTCCAGGGCACGGTCAGCGGCGCCACCGAAACCCGCGACGGCATCTACGAGACCGCCCGCCAGTACGCGAGCTGCCTCCTCGATCCCGATGTCGCCGCCTGGGTCACCCCCGCCAAGCATCTTCCTGAGTTCCGGCCCTCCGCGTTCGCCACCTCCCGCGACACGCTGTATCTGCTGAGCAAGGATGGGGGCGGCTCTGCGTCGGCGATCATCGCGGCGGCGGCCGACGCGGTGATGCGCGCGGCCGTGGTCGTTGCGGAGCGCTCGGGCGGGCGGCTGGACCCGCCCGCGCTGTGCGTCCTGGACGAGGCCGCCAACGTGTGCAAGATCTCCGATCTCCCCGACCTCTACTCCCACCTGGGCTCCCGGGGTGTCATCCCGATGACGATCCTGCAGTCCTACCGGCAGGGCCAGAAATGCTGGGGCGAAGCCGGGATGGATGCCTTGTGGTCCGCCGCCACCGTCAAAATCATCGGCTCCGGCATCGACGACAGCGACTTCGCCGACCGGTTGTCCCGACTGATCGGCGACCATGACGTCCAGACCACTTCCGTCTCCACCAGCGACAGCGGCAAGTCGACCTCCGTGAGCATGCGTACGGAGCGGATCCTGCCTCCGGACGCGATCCGCGCGCTGCCCAAGGGGCGGGCGCTGCTGTTCGCGACCGGTATCCGAGCGGCCATGCTGGACCTCCGGCCCTGGTACGACCAGCCTTCGGCGAAGACGGTCGGCCCGGCATCCGCCCGCGCGACGCAGGCGATCACCGAGCGGGCCCTCGCCAAGTCCCCGGGCCGCCGTGACGACTTCGGGCTGTCGGCATGAGCGTGTGGAACGCCCCCGCCGCCGACCGCGTGGCCGCCCTGCGCGATCAGGCCGTGCGGTACGGGGAGGAGTCCGCTGCCGGGCTCTCGGATCTGGAGCTGCTGAACGCGGCGTACGAGTCGGTCCTGCGCGAACAGATCGACACCCGCGACCGCTACATGAGCCTGCTCACCTCCCTCCGCAAGCACGACGACGGGGTCCGCACCGCCGCCACCAGCGCGTTCAGGGAACACGCCGACCGCTACGCACAGCACGCCGTACGTCAGCACATGCGCCCGTTCGACGCCCTTCTCTACCGCGTCGAGCAGCTTCCCGACCGGCCCGGCCCCCAGCAGATGGACGGGCTGCGCTCGGCAGCCCTACGGGTGCGGTTGGAGCTGAAGGAATCCGGCCCGGCCGAAGACCTCATCGCCCCCGAGGACGCGCGGCACACACTGCGGACCCTGCGGCATGTCATCGGTGTGCTGGAAGCCCGGGAGGGACTGGACGCGTCCGAGGTCCTCGGGCTGGTCAAGAACGCGCTGAACGACGAGACGCTGATCGATCTGTTCACCGTCGCCGACCGCGGCACACCCGTACCGGCCCCGGAGCCGTCGGCCCCGCCGTTCGCGGGGCCGGGCTGGAGTGACCTGGGCGGCTTCTGGGCCTACCAGCCGAACGACTCGGGCGCTCAGCAAGCAGTGCGCCTCCTGAGCGGAGCCATCACAAACTGGACCTTTTGCCCCTCGTGCTCTGTGGCCACGGAGGGTGTCACGGTGTGCCAAACGGCGTCACCGCCGATGCGACACCGCCAACTCGATGAGATACCGCCTGGTCACCCGACCGCCGTATCGCCCGTCGATCAGGTCCGCGATGCACCCCAGCAAGCCGTTCCTGGCAGCTTCTGCAAGAGCACGGTGACCGGAGTAGGTCTGAAGCAGCCTCAGATACTCCGACGTGGTGTACGTAAGGTCCCGTTCGTAACGGCGGAAGACCGTGGGACCAAACGCACCGCTCCGCACGACCTCCTGGGCGTGGTCCGAGCCGTCGATGTCGGCGGCTTCCGGAGGCCGAAACCCAGGCGGCGTGTCCGGATCGAACCGCTCATAGCAGCGCTGCACCTCGACAAAGAACTCCTCGGTACCACCCCTCACATGCTGGGTCCGCACCACAGCGAGCGCCCCGCCCGGACGCAGCGCCTCGGCAGCCTTCGCCATTCTTACCGCCGGGTCGATCCAGTGGAAAGCGGTCGCTGCGAAGACCACGTCGAACGAATCCTCCGGAAGAGGCCAACTCTCGAAGTCTGCCGTAACGATCTCTACCCCCGCGGCCCCGTTCAGGTTGCGGCGGGCGACTGCGGCCATACTCGGTCCTGCCTCGACGGCCGTGATCCGACAGCCTCGCTCGGCCAGCGGCACCGTGGCCTGCCCGGTCCCGCAGCCGATCTCCAGTACTCGGCTACCCGGGCAGGCACCGGCGAACTCCGCAAGGTCGTCATACAGCTCCGACGGGTAGCCGGGCCTGGTCTGGTCGTACAACTCCGCATCTTCATCGAACGTCTGGCTCAGGCGCACTCGCCGGGATTCCTCAGGCCGGTCGTCACGCTTCGCGTGCGTGGTGTTGGCGGGCATGCGGAGCAGGCTAGGCGATGCCCATCCGTCCATGCACGGAAATAACGGCCTCAACTGCCCCGGGCATCCGCCACACCGTCTCGCCCCAGCAGCACGACAGCGCCTGGGCAAGCCAGCACTCGCACGTCCGGGAGATGTTTCCCGCAGCCGACGTCGAAGTGGGGACATCCCCAGCGCCGGCCACCTCCCCACCTTGCAGCAACCCATGAGCCGATCCGTCAGAAATGGAGCCTGCCATGCCCACCACATACCTCGTCACCCATTCGAGCGAAGTGCAGAGAAGCACGGGTCAGTACAAAATCCGGCCGATCAAGGAGAAGGTCCGCGAGCTGCTCGGCCGTCCCCACCCGCAGCGCATCCCGGCGGGGATGTTCGTCGAGCAGTGGATCGGCATCAGTGTGGACGAGTTCCACCGGGCCAAGGACGCCGACGTCGCCTACATGAAGAACCGTTTCCCGCTCATCGAGCGGGGCCTCTCCCGCGCGGACTGCCTGCGGATGCTGCGCTCGCACGGCTTCGGCAACACCCCGAAAAGTGCATGCCTGGGGTGCCCGTACCACGGCAACGCCCAGTGGAGGGTCCTGCGCGACAGCTCCCCGGACGAGTGGCGCGACGTCGTCGAGTTCGACGCCGCGATCCGTACAGGCAACGCGCCGACGACCGCCGAAGGCAAGCCGCTGCTGGGCCAGGCGTTTTTGCACCGCAGCCGCCGGCCCCTGGACCAGGCGCCGATCGACCATGTCACCGCCCACGAATGGTCCGCCCGCCAAAGCGACGTCTTCAACGCCGTCGCCGATACGGAGCTGGAACTCGGCGAGCCGGAAGGCTGCTCGCCCTGGTCGTGCCGCTCCGGCGTCCCCACCCAGGCCGACCTCAACCTCACGGCCTGACTCCCCATCCCCCTGCACGGTCCCGGAGTTCCTCATGTCCTCACCCATCCCTTCCCTCCCCACTCCGCACTCCGTACGGCTGGCCGGTTCGCCAGCCGTACGGCGCGACGGCCGGTGGTGGCTGATCAGCGGTCCCGGTTCGGTCCTCGCCGCCGACCCGGTCTTCACCGGGGAGCTGGACCGCTTCGCCACGGCGCTCGCCGCCGCCGACCAGGCCGTCGCCGACCTCCTTGACGAGCAGCACGAATCCCCCGCCTCCCCTCCACGGGGGCAGCGGTGAATCCGCTGCTGCGCGCCGAACAGGCGGTCCTCGGCGCTGTTCTCCTCGACCCGGACCAGCTCGGGCGCCTGGGCTGGCTAGCGCCGGAGCACTTCTCCCGGCCGGTCCACCGAGCCCTGTTCACCACGATGCGCACACTCCACACCAACGCCCACCCCGCAGTGTCAACCAAGGCGAAGGCAGTGGTGCCGCTGTCGTGGGTGACCGACACGGTCGCCGAGGCGAGCCGCCATGTCCGCGGACTCACCGCCCCCTACGCCCACGCCTTGATCGCGGCGTGCCCCCGCTCCGGGAATGCTCCGCTGTATGGCCGTATGGTGCTCGAAGGCGCGATTCACCGCACCGTCACCGAACACGCGGTCCGTCTGCACCAGGCCGCGCGCGCCGACGCCCTGCGGGGCGATGTCGAGGGCGCACTGCATCAGGCGGATGTTCTGGCCGGGGTGCTCGGCGATCTCGCACGCCGCTGGGGAACCGAACCACGCCCACAAGCCCCCACCACACCGCCCGCCACCGCAGCCGCCGAGCCCGCGCTCGCCGGTACGGACGACGCGGTCGAGGACGAACGGTTCCTCCTGGCGGTGCTGACCGAGCGGTCCGGGGCGATGGATGAGGTGGTCGGCTGGCTGCGGCCGGTCGACTTCGCGGACCCCGCCCACGCCCACCTCTACCAATGTCTGGGCGCGCTGCATCACCGCGGTGAGCCCATCGACCGGATGACACTCCTGTGGGAGGCGCAGCGGCGCGGTCTGCTCGCCGACGGCACACTGACCGCCGAGCAGCTCGCGGGGATCTGCGACGGCGTGGGTGCCGGGAGCGCCGAGTGGCTCGGCGAACAGGTCATCCGTTCCTCCCTCACCCGCACTGCCGCCGCCACTGCCCGTACCGTCCGGGCGCTGGCCGAGGACGAAACCTTGGCCCCGGGGCGGCTCATCAGCCATGCCCTGTATGCCCTCGGCCCGCTCGACGAGGTCCGTGCCCGCTGGCAGAGCGCATGCGATGTCCCTGGGCCAACGCCCGCCCCCGCGCCCACCGCCACCGACACATCCCCGCCGGTCAGGGTCCATGCCGCGCTCGCCCGCAGCACACCGCAACCACCGTCCCGGCCCTCGCAGCGCCCCGGCGCTCCGCCCACGCCACCGGCCGGGCGCCCCTCCTCACGGACCCCCGTCTGAACCACCCGGCCCGGTCCGTCTGCCTCTCACCCTTTGGAGCACTTCATGGCCAACACCCCTACCACCGACGCGCTGGCCTTGCGTGACATGGCGTCGTCGTTCGACGCCCAGCGCGGCCGGCTGCCGGTGCTCGGCGACGCGCACCGCTCACCTGAACCCACGGCCGTCTGCCGCCTGATCGCTGACCTCGGCGAGCTGACAACCCAGTTGAGTGACGAGGTCCTGACCCGCGCCACCGCCCCGGACCGGGCGCCGCACAGCCACGAGGTGATCACCGCGTTCGCCTCCGCCGTCGAGCCCGCCGGCGAGGCCGTCACCGCCCTGGGCGCCGTGAACCACCAGCTCGCCGTCCTGGCCCAGACCGAACCGTCACACGACCACCCCTGGGTACGCGAAGCCCGCGAATCGGCCGTCCACGTCATAGAAGACGCGCTCGCCACCGCCAACAACGCCCTGCACGACGCGGCCACCTGGCTCCACGCCGCCTCGACAACACTCTCGCCCCCGTCCGTACGGCTCCGGGCCGCCCTCAGCCGGTCCCACACCACCGCCAGCACAACACCGCCACCGGCTCCCGCGAAGACAGCCTCTGCGACAGCGGGCCTCCCGGCGTCCGTACGGGGCCGATGACGTGGAGACGAATGCCTCGCACGGTCCGCTGATCGGATCGCTGTGCTCCGGGTACGGGGGCCTGGACCTGGGCGTGCAGGGCGCCCTCGGCGGCCGGGTCGCCTGGCACGCCGAGACCAGCCCCGACGCTGCCCGGATCCTGGCCCGGCAGTGGCCTGACGTGCCCAACCTGGGCGACATCAGCGCCGTCAACTGGGCCGATGTCGAGCGGGTGTGTGTCCTGACGGCGGGTTTCCCGTGTCAAAGACGTCTCGGTCGCCGGCCGCCGGGCCGGACTCAACGCCCGTACCCGCTCGGGGCTGTGGCTGCACGTCGCCCGTGCGGTCGAAGCCCTCCGTCCCTGCCTGGTGGTGATCGAGAATGTCCGCGGACTCCTCACCTCGCCCGCCGGTTCCCCTGGCGACGTGGAATTCTGCCCGTGGTGTCTGGGAGACACCCCAGATCAGCCTCCTCTGCGGGCACTTGGTGCCGTACTCGGATCCCTGGCCGACCTCCGGTACGACGCTCGGTGGCTCGTGCTACGCGGCTCCGATGTCGGAGCCCCGCACCGCCGCGAGCGGACCTTCCTCACCGCCTGGCCCGCCGGACCCACTCCTCAAGACCCCGACGAGCAACATCGGCAAGAACGGCGGCTCCCAGCACCCCGCGAAACGCAAGAGCGGCGGCCATGGCCCGAGTCTCGCGGACGAGGTGGAGTGGCTGCTGCCCACGCCGAAGGCGTCGGACGGGATCAAGGGTTCACCGAACCAGCGCCACGGCAACGGCGACATGACGCTCCCCTCGGCAGCGGCCTCGCTGCTGCCGACACCCCATCGGGACCGCACGGGCATGCCTGGCCGCAGCCCGGGGAGCAGCCGACGTCCGCAGTTGTCGGCGGACGTCCTGCCGCTGTGGTCCGAGACGAGCCTGGAGACCGGGGAGCCGACGGCCTGTGGGGACCGTACGGCGCCGCGGTCACCCGATGGGAGACGCTCACTCGGCCTGCACCGCCGCCTACCGACGCGGGCGGACGCCTGCGTGCGGAGTTCGTCGAGTGGATGCAGGGGCTCCCATCCGGCTGGGTCACCGGCACCCGGGGACTCGGCCGGCCAGCGCAGCTCACCGCCCTCGGCAACGGCGTCATCCCCCAACAAGCCACCCGTGCTATGGAATTGCTGGCTCCGCCATTCCCGCGCTGCCCCCGCTGCACCACGCCGTAGCGGCCTCCTACCGCCTTTTCCCGGCCGGGCCAAATCCCGGAGTCCGCGGATCCTCTTCCCCATGCCGCCTTCGAACCGATGGAGCACTGCCGTGAACTGCAGAAGAGCGCCGAGCACCCCGTCCCGCCCTGCTCGCTCTCACTTCTTGGATCCGTCATGTCAGACCCCAGCACGGCCACCCCCGAACCCGACTTCCGTGTCCCCGACGAGGATCTCGACGACCTCGCCACCACGCTCGCCCGCACCATGGCCGAGGTCCGCCACCACGGCGTCATCCTCGACCGCCTCGGCACCGAACCCCCCACCGAGCCCGCGGCCCGGCCGACCGCCGAAACCGTTCCCAGTGCCGAGGACACTGGCGCCGGACAAGGTGATGACGGTCCGGCGTCCGTGTTCATCCTCGCCCTCGACGGCAAGGCGTACGTCACCGAGCTGGCGGCGCTCACCGACTGGGTGAACTACCTCTTCCTGCCCGTCTACGGCCGGGAGATCAGCACGACCCGTCCCTGGTGTGACCAGTGGCACGAGCATCCCGAGGCCGTCGCCCGCCTGCACGCCCTCTGGCTCGCGTGGCAGCAGCTCACCGACGCCGAGGCCGGCCTCTCCGGTCCCTCCACCTGGCACCGCGACCACCTCGACCACACCCTGGCCCACCTGCGTGCCCCGGACGGGCCCTTCGCGGCCTGCACCACCAGCCCAACACGCCCCAACCACCGCGTCCTTACCACCCCGGCGCCCGAGACAGCCGGGGCGGTCCGGTGAGCACCGAAACCGACTTCCGCCTCGACGGATTCGAGCCCGCCGACACCGCCTCCGCAGACGCCGAGAGCAGCGTGTGGGCCGGGGACCTCGCGGTCCTGGCCGAGCACCACACTCCCACCGGATCGCACAGCTACCTCATCGCCCACGACCTCTCGGTGACCTGGGGCGTACCGGGCCAGCCGCAGCTCGTCTCGGTCAGGATCACCCGGGATCCGCGCGCCGGTACGTTCACGTTCGAATCGGCCCCGCACGCCGGCCTGGCCTTCGCCCAGGGCTGGCTGATCGAACGCGGCTGCCCGCCCGAGCCCATCATCCCGGACCGTACCGGCGTCGCACCCGCGGACGACCTCACCGTCCAGGCCGAGCAGAGGATCCGCGACTCGGTCGGCGACTACGAGGTCCTGCACACCTATGCCTCGCACGACTACCCGTACGAGGCGTGGACCATGGTCCATGACCAGCGCGCCGTGCACGATCCGGTCAGGGTCTTCCTGGAAACCAGCAGCCTCGGCGCCGATACGTACACCCTGCGCGAGGGCGCGTTCGCCGATGAAGAAGCGGCGATGGACTGGCTGTTCTACCGCCACGGCCCCTTGCCGGAGCCGCCGGAGTATCACGCTGATGCGGCAGCTTCGCGCACCCGTGCTGCCCTCACCCGCTCCTCCGGCTCGGTGCCTTCGCAGACCGACGCGAGCCGTGGCGCCGCGCCGGCGACGAGCCCAGCGGTACGGACGTCGTTGCCGAGGCCGTTGTGAGCCGCGCCCGCCTCGCGTTCGCCGCGCACCCCGACGCCCTCACCGACCTGCGCCAACTCCCCGACCCCATCCGCGACCAGGCGCTCCTCCATCTCCAGGACCTCGTCCACGGGGAGCGCGTCGCGAAGCGCCTTGAGGGGCGCCTCGAAGGGTTCCACAAGGTGTACCTCGGCGCCGGCACCGTCTTCGCCTCCCACCGCCTGGTCGTCCAGTTCCGCCCCGCGCCACCAGATTCCCGGTATGCCCGCGAGGTGTACCTCGTCGCGGCCGGATCCCGCGAGGACTACGCCGTCTACCGCACCGCTCAACTCCGGACCCACCGCACCGGCCTCAACCGGCCCGCCGACACTGGCACTGCCACCGAGGCACGCGTTCGAGCGGCCCGCTCCCGCTCCCACCACACCGGCAAGCAGACCCCCGTCACGTCCGCCGCCACGCCTGTGGCGCCCGTCCGGCTCGCATCCGCCGCCGATCCCCGAAGGGCCCTGCGATGAGCGCCGACCGCACCTCTCTGACGCGCGCGGAACTGGCCGGGCTGCTCACCGACACAGCGCAGAGCATCTCCGGCATCCTGAGCGCCGAGTACCCCACCCCCGCCGGCCGGTCCTACCTGCACCCCGTCCTCGGTGCGCTGTCCGCGGGGCCCCGGGTGATCGGCGAGCTGAACGACCGGCTCGAAGAGTTCTTCGACGAACCCCTCCCGGCCACCCCCGCAGGGCTGTTCACCCTGGCCTCCTTCGCCTCCGCACTCGGCTGGCTCACCGAGTCCCTCGCCGAACTCACCACCTCGGTCGACCAGATCTGCACCCGCGCCGGCCTCCCCGCCACACCACCGGACCCGGCCTCCATCCCGCCTGCCGCCGCCGAACCGGCCGAGTCAGGCTTCCGGTTCAGTGTGCTGGAGGTGGCAGCCATCCGCACCGCTGCCGAAGCGGCCGGCCTCACCCCCGGCGCGTACGTCCAGGTGCTGTCCCAGGCGTTGCTCGCCGCTTCCCGTATCACCGACGCGTGTACCGAGATCTCCAGCGGGCTGCTCGAAGACGCCCAGTACGTGCTGGGCGAAGCGACGGACCATGTCCGGCTCGGCGACGGCCCCGGCAGCCTGCCCACCCTCGTCCGCACCCTCCTGGCCCGGATGGAGACGGCCGAATGAACCCCCACGACGCGGCCAACCGGCCCGGAGCCCACCTGGTCGCCGAGGAGTTCGGCGTTGAGGACCCCTGGGCGCTGAGCAACAACCGCCCGCTGAGCGATCCGCTCGGCCTGGTCGGCCAGGCCGGCAGGATGGTCGTCGAGGCCGCCCGCGACGTCGACGAGCTGCACGGCGAACTGACCCGCGCCGCCCAGTCCGCCGTCGCACTGCTCGAACCCGTCGGGCGTGGCGAATTCGGCGGTACGCGTGTCGCCGATGCACTGCTGCGCACCGCGGTCCCGCAGATCGGGCAGCTCATCGCGCGCCGGGGTACAGCCCACGAGCGGCTCGCCCAGTCCATATCCACGTACCGTCGTCTCCTGCCCGAGCCGAACGCCGTGCAGCCCTCGAAGGCGCCGGTCCACGGCCCGAACAAGGAACAGGACTCCGGCCGGGACGATGACTGGGCCATCTCGGGTGACCGCCGGCTCGGTGCCCTTGAAGCCGTGGAGGCGGGCGGGCTTCGATTCCACCAGAGCGGGGTCCACGGCTACATCTATCTCTCCGACGGTCGGGGCCCGCGCCCCATCCCAGAGGTCTGGCCCGAAACCGTCCAGCGGCTGGTCGCCGACGGGCTACTGAACCAGGACACCAGCGAGGCACTTTACCGGCCCGGACAGCTCCTCTCGCTCACACCGCAGGGCGAAGCGGCCCCTTCGCGACGCACGGACGGCCACGCCGCGCATGTCCGCCGCCCTCAGCCGCAGCAACACCGTGGCGATCTCCGGCGCCACCGCCGATCCGGCTGCCGCACCCGCAACCAGCGCGGCCACCAAGCCTTCCCGTTCCCGCTGATCTCCCCCCAGGAAGGGACGTCCCCCATGTCCACCGTGATCTACGCCCGCCGTCTGGTCGAGCACCGGTACGGCCGCCCGCTGGAAGACCTGCGACGCGGCAACGCCTCCGGTCACTTCTACGACCCGGTCCTGCCCGTCCTGCTGCGACGCCTCGGCGGCCTCACCCGGACCGACACCGAGGCCCGATCTGCACGCCATGATCTCGACGCGGCCTGGCAGCGCTACCGCACTGCGGAGCACGGCCTCGACGACCTCGTCCTGCGCTACGCCACCCGCCTCGCGGACCTGGAACGGCAAGAGGCATCGCAGGCCGAGGCCCTCTGGGACCTCCTCGATGTCCGCCTTCTGCTGGAACAGTCCACGTACCACCCCGCCTCCGCCCGGCGGACACACACCGCGCCAGACACCGACGAGCTGATGGCCGCCGCCCGTCAGGTCGCCGCCCGCCTGCCCCGGCTCAACCGCGACACCCTGCGCCAGGCCCTGCACGACCACGGCATCCACGCCAGCAACCGCCGCCTCGGCGCCGTCCTCCACCGCCTGCGCACCGAACGAACCCACCTGTAACAGGTTCTCGCCCCGGAGCCCGACGCGTCACCCTCACCGAACTTTCCCTACCGCATGTGGAGTTACCGCGATGACCACCGCCTCCCACTCCGGCCTCTCCCTGATCGGCTCCGTCGACGCCCAGCGGGTGGAGCAAGCCCTCACATTGATCGCGCCCAGGTGGACAACCTGGACAGCGCAGACGCTCGCGCAGGACGGCAGCCCCATGCGTGTGCGCGATGTCGCCGCGCAGCTCCCGTTCATCCGTCTCAACCTCGTCAGCAAGCGCCTGTTCCAGATGCACGCGGACGGCCTGGTAACCCGTCCCGATACACGTTTTGGCGCCCCGTACCAGCTCAGCGCGCTCGGCCAGTCACTCGCACCGGTCCACCATGCCCTCTCCGAGTGGTCCCAGGCCCATATTCCGCTCGGTACCGCAGCCGGTGCCGAGCGCGTCGAAGACGCCGTACGCCGTCTGTACCTGCGCAACACGACTGCGATGATCCAGCTCCTCGACACCGCCAACGGCCCCATGCGGTTCGCCCACATCGCCGAAGAGACCGGGCTGGACAACGGCCTCGCCTATTACCGGCTGCACCGACTCCAGCTCGACGGGCTAGTGACCCGAACCGGACCGCGCCACGGCGACCCCTACACCCTGACCGAAGCGGGCCAAGCCCTCGGTCCGGTCTATGCCGCCGCCGAGCACTGGGGTAATCCGGCCGTCACACCGCGTCCTACCCCTGTTCCTACCGCGACGGCCACCCGCACCTACACCGAGCCACGTGCGCAATCCCAGGACATACGGGCAGCGGTGGCTCTGCGGCGGACCACGGCCACGCCAGGCGGACTGTTCAGCCACGCGTCACCGCAGCAACCACAGGTCCCGGCGACGGTCACCGCCCACTCCGCCCCGCGCCGAGGCCGGTGATCCGCCATGGCCCCCACCGCCAGACCGGCATCCCGTCCGTCCCCACCAGCACCGTGCCCGCGCGCCGCCCTGTCATCCGCTTCCGGCCGCGCGCCGGCCGGTGCTCCTGCCTCCAGGAACCCTCAGCGTGAACAGCCACCCGTCAGGCGAACCCTCACCCGACACCAACATGCTGGTCTTCCCCGTCTACCTCGCCGGTCACGGAGACACCACCGCCATCCACGAGCCCCTATCCGCCACCCTCGGCTGGGGTACGGCGAAGACCGACACCGGGCTGGTGTTCACCAGTCCGCGCGGGGACACGCTGGTGGCCTCGGTTCCCGAAAGCCGGTACGGGGGCTGGAAGGTCACCCAGTACCGCGAGCCGCTCGGCATGCCGGTCTGGTCGGCCGCCTTCAGCCAGAACACCCCGGCCGAGATCACCTCGGCCTTCACCCGCGCCCTCGCCGAAGGGCTCCCCAGCAACCACCGCGACTTCCTCCATGGCGGCCCCCACCACCGTCACACCAGCCCCGCCCGCACCCTCGCCGACCGCGGCTGGCACACCGAGGACACCGCTGCGTACCTCTACCAGTACGCGCCGGACGGGCACGCCTACTTCCGCCTGCGCAAGGACCACCTCGACGACTACACCGAACTGGAGGGCGGGGGACCCGCGCAGTGGGCGATGTACGGCTGCGTGGAGCGCGTCAACGGCGAACGCTGGCACGCCGACTTCACCAGCGCCACGCCCCTCTACCTCGTACACGAAGCCGCACTCGCGCTCAGCAGCACTGACCCCGTCGAGCGCCCGCTCCACGCCATCCCCGAGCGGAACCTCCCGTACGTCACCGCCCGGCCGGCCAACGCGGGCCCCGATCCACGCCGGTTCGCCGCTCTCACCCGCACCACCAACGCTTCGCTCAGCGGCCCTGCCGCACCCGCCGCCCCGCCTGCCCGCAGCACGCCCGCGCCCGCCGCGCCGCACCGCCGCTGACCGATCCTTCCGGAGACACCGTGCCGTACAACCGAGACCCCGAGCGGTGGCGCCAATACCACATCACTCTGCGCTACCTCGCCGGATCGACATTTACCGGTGGCTTTGTCCACGAGAACGGGTTCTGGCTCAACTTCCGTGATGCAGCTACGCTCAGTAATTGGCCGGGGCTGGGGCCCTCCCCGATCACTGAGTCAGAACGGCGGTTCTTCGGCGTAACCACCCGCCCAGGAATCACGTTCGGCTATGCGACGGGACCGAAGCTCGCGGGCGGTCAGGTCGTCCGCGTTCTCCGGGCCGCTCGTGTCATGTCCCCACGCTTTCAGCGCGTCGAAGACACGGTCGCGCTTGTAGCGGTCCTTGCTGGTGGCCAGCAGATTGCGGGCTCGGTCGGCCAACTCTCCTCGGTGCAGAGCGAGAGCGGGGTGCTCCACCAAGGGGATGGCGGCAATGACGGCTGTGGCGCGTACCTCCGCGTCGTCGTTGCCGAGGAGAGGCTGGACAGCGGAGTAGAGCACTGGACGCAGGTCGCGAAACGCTCGCATCTCCTGGTAGTCGTCGAGAAACTCTTTGCCGCAGTGACGTTCGCCAGCGGCCACGTTCTCGTCGTCGGCGTCGTAGGCGGTGCTGCTGAGCCAGTCCAAAAGTGCCGCGCGGGTGGGACGACGCGGTGCCCGGTTCGCATCCTGGCTGTAGTCGCCTGCGGCGGTGGCTGGATGGTTGAGAATGGCTGCCACGTACAGCGCTACGGGCACGGTGGCTTCGTAGATGCTGTTCTGGTGGGTCACTGCCCCGAGGGCGTCGACGACGGCCGCAGCTCTGATGCCCGGATCGGGATCCAGGAGGCGTGCCAGCGCCGCCGGAAGGGTTTCGCCTGTCCCGCACGGGGTGGCCAGTGACGCCCAGTCCGTCTCGTCCAGGAACGTTTGGTGATGCGGGAGCTCGTCCGGCAAGGCGGCGTCGGTTTGACTAGGGCTGTCGGTCACAAGCCGAAGCTATAGCGTTTTCGAGTGAGCGGTGTACTTGTGTTGTCGCAGCCCACTCGATGCCAGCTCCCACGCGGGTCCGCGTGCCCTGTGGTCACGCCAGCAGCACGCGCTTGCGTAGAAGTTGAAACCCTGCGCGGCCGAACATCTGGCGTTTGAGCATCTTGATCCGGTTGACATGACCTTCAACGATGCCGGAGTTCCAGGGCAGAGTGAGACCGGCGATGACGGCGTCCCGGTCGCGTTCGATCCCGGCGGCGAGGGTGTGGAGGCTGGGCAGGTCGTCCTGACGGACCGCGTCGAGCCATTCCGGGAGGCGCTCGCCCTGGCGCTCGGTGAGCATGACGGCGAAGGAGCGCACGTGCCGGGTCAGAGCGTCGAGTTCGGGGCAGTGGGTCAGGACGGTCTTGAGCTGGAGATGCTCGGGCTCCGACAGCGTCGTGGGCCGCCGGAGGATCCAGCCAGCGACGGTGCGGGGCGACGGCGGCTGCGCGGTCACGGGCCGGGGAGAGGTCCGCTTCCGCCGCAGGTAGGCGCTGACGCGCTGGTAGCTGCCTTGGTAGCCGAGCGGGACGATCCCCTCCCAGAGCTTCCAGGCGTTGGTGCAGCCCTCGTTCCAGCGGTCGTCGAGGTAGGGCTTGTACTCGTCCAGGACGGACGGGCGGCCCTGCCACTGGCCCCGAAAAAGCTCCTCCGGACTCGCGGTGTCGGCCAGGGCCTTGACCGTGCGCCAGGTCATGCCGAGCTGCCGTTGGACGGCGCGCTGGCTGTGCCCCGCGGCCAGTAGGGCGTGCACCTCGGCGTGCCGGGCCCGGGTCCGGTCGGCGAACCGGTGGCCTGTCGGCCAGGGCTGATCCACGTTCTCCTCTCGGTCTGCGGATTCGACGGTAACGGCGCTGCTGGCCATAGGAGTTGTGGCATGCAGGCGCTGTCGGTGGCGGGCGACTGCCCGCTCGGTCGCTTCGCTGAGGTTGTGCCACAGGTGCCAGCGGTCCGCGACCTGGACGGCCTGCGGGGCTCCGGCGGTGGCCCCCTCAGCGAAGAATGGTGCGCGGTCGCGGCAGACGACCTCGACGCCCGGCCGCTCGGCCAGCCAGGCCGCCAGGCTCGATGCCTCCCGGTCGGGCAGCAGGTCCACTGGCCGGCGGGTCTCGATATCGACCAGCACCGTCCCGTAGGTGTGGCCCTTGCGCGTGGCGTACTCGTCGACGCCCACCACCCTCGGGGCCGGCGGCTGCGGATCGGGAAGCTCCCCGACCAGCCGCAGCACCGTGCTCCGGCTCACCGACACCCCGAACACTCCGGCCAGCCGGGCACCGGCCCGTCCGGCCAGCGCCAGGCCGACCGAGGCGAGCGTGGCCCGCAACTGCTCGGTCCACCGGCCGTGGCGCCGCGTCAGCCCTTCGATCTGCTCGACGAAGGTCCGCCGCGCGCACGACGAGTCGCCGCACACGAAGCGCCGTACCCGCAGGCTCAGCCGGACCCGTCTCCCTCCGACCGGACCGTCGACGGGAAACCGTAGGTAGGAGCTGTGCACTCGGGTCGACCACCTCCCGCACCCCGGGCAACCATGACCCACCGCGACGGACTTGACGCGTACGTTCACCGACTCGATGTCCACGTCGGCCGACAGCACCGTGACGCCCGCGGCCGATGGAAACAGCAGCCCCTCCAGCCGGGGCACCAGATCATCCACGGTCCCGCACTGTCAGCCACCACAACCCGGCCGCTGGCGAATTCCGGGCAACTTCCCGACACCTACCGCACCGGCACGTCGTCACTCACCGTGTGCAGACCACGGAAGTTGAGCCAGAACCCGTTCTCGTGGACAAAGCCACCCACCGCCATCCCCGCCCCAGCCATATCGCCCGGGGGCATCCCGCACGGCTCCCAGCCCCTGACCTTGTTCGGGGCGCCGCCAGAACTCCCTTGCCGGAACAACGCGTCGACCGACAAGACGTCCAGGCCGTCAACGGGATCTCGTCGATCGACGGGAAAGATCTCCGGCAGCGCGGGACCGGGCTGCGCACGGGGACTGGCTTTCCGCAGGCCGACCAGGTCCATCGGCGCCCTGTTTCCAGGAGGACCAGAAGTGTAAGGCCCCCACTCGAATGACCTACACCCGCTGGCTCCAAGCCATGCCCAGCTCGTCGTCAAAGCACACGAGTGACCAGCCCTGACGCGCTTCCGAGAGACGTCCACGATCGTCCAGAAGCCCAGTCTCTGAAGTACCCAGCCAAGTACCTCGCGTTACATTTTATGTGTCGCAATTCGTGAAACTCACTCCGCGGTTTCCCAAGCTTCGTTAGTGTGAGTGACACCTGACATGTCAGGCCGGTACGAGAGAACGCGCCAAGGTTGTTAACTGCTCTCCACTTGCCCAACGTGCCCCGTTGTAGTGGGGCACGCGCAGGAGAGGGGCGGAGTTGTGCCGAGCACCCGTTCGCAGCGGGTGCCCGGCACAGATGAGAGCAATCTGCCTCACAGATCATGGCTCTCAGTTCCTGGGGTCTCGGGCGCCCGCGGGCCGCTAGCTGAAGATCTTGTTCACCAGGAACTGGATCAACAGCCAGACGGCCCAGCGTCCGAGGCCCTTCTTCGTCGCTGACGTGTCCTGCGGCGCCGCATGACGCGGCCTGCTACGACTCATGTCCACCTCTCATTCGCACGGCACCAAGGGCTCGGCGTGTGCCGACGGTGTTGCATGCCGAGCGGGCGAGAGGTGAGTGACGCCAGCTCGACAACACGCTACGTCACATCGGGTGCACGCGGGGCAACTTGGCCATAATCACCTCGGGCGAATCACATCTGAGGGCCCCAAACAAAAGGCCGCTAACACGTAGTTCAACGAAGCGCCGCGACGCGGGAAGAGACCAGCCACCGACGCCCACCAACGGCGTCCCGCACGGGGTGTTTTCTCACGACGCCCAGGCTCTGGTCGGTCGCCGTTCTACCTGCACCGCCCACTGGCCGTCCATGACCACAGCGATGCCGCCCGGCGTCCACGCCTGCCCGTACGCACGGCACCTGCGCCCCAGCCGGGCGCCTCTCATACCGGTGTGTTCGGCCGCATCGTCACTCCGGCTCCCATACGGCACGCCGTCGACGATGGGGTCCCCAGCCTGGCCGGACGCCTTCGGCGGCCATTTCGCCCACGGCAGACACCCTCCCCCGGGGAAACGACTACGTACATTGGCGCACCCCATGCCAACGTACGGCCGTCGGGAAAACCCGCAGGTCAACGAAGGGATCGTCTCACCGTGAACACCTCCAGCATCCTCCTGCCCGATGTCGTCCGCCCCGCCGTGGAAGACGGCGCGTGGCTCTCCAGCGACCACTGCGCGGGCCCCGTCCTCGACCTGCTCGGCGGGCTCGGCTGGGCCGTTGTCGACACCCCGGAGGCCAACGTCACTGCACCAGCCCGGACCGGCGCGTCTACGTCGGCTGGCTGCCCGAGGACCCGTCCGCGTGGAAGCGCGACATCGTCTGGCAGGTCAGGGTCGTCCCCGCCGGAGGAGAGCCCTGGGTCCAGGAGTTCGGCCCTGACACGCCGTCCGTGGCAGTCGCCGGATTCATCGCCGCCGTCGCCGCCCACCGCTGACTCCGTCTCCGCACCGCCCTGATCCCGAACAGCACCGACTGACAGGAGGTTCCGATCATGCGCATGCTCTTGGCCACCCGCCCCGGCTACCGCCGCAAATGCGCCTACGCCCGACGCTGCACCTGCTTCTACCTACCCGGTCAGTACGGCCGCCGTACCAAGACCGTGCGCCGTCGCACTGCCCGCCGTGCCGAACGACGCCAGTGGCAGCGCGACTTCGCCGAATGACCGCGCACGCCTACGGCTCACCGAACCCGGCCGACCGGTTCCAGCCCATACACCGCGAGGAATCCACAACGCCCTTCCGCTCCCGGGAACTCCACGACCCCGTGGTCGGCACATCCCCGGCCCGCCTGGTCAAGGACGGCCTGGTGGTGCTGGAGACCGAGAACGAAACGCTGCCGATGCACTCCTGCCGGCTGTTCGACCGGCCCCGCCCCAATTGCTCGCTGGTCCGGACGTCGAACCGACCGGACCCCACCCCGACCGAGAGGAACCCCCGTTGCCGCACCGCGCTCCGCTGACCAACCACCACGCCGACGACTCGATCTGCCCGTCCGAGCACAAGCACACCGTCACCGGCAAACCGCTCCACCCCGAGTGTCCCGGCCGCTTCTACTCCCAGGCCGTCTGCTCCTGCGGCACCTGGGAGATCAAGCACCCCGGCAAGGGCTACGTCAACGAATGCCGCAGACGGCACCTCGCCACCCACCAGAAGGAGGAGGACGGCGCCGGCCCGGAGGTGCTGCGCAACCTGCTCGGCCTCGACCCGCAGTAACACCGCGCCAGCACACCCGTCCTGCCCGCCCCGCTCCTGGAGGTTCCCCTTGCCGCAATACCTGACCGTCGGCCACCTCGTCCGCCAGCTTCAGAACGTGGACCCCGGCCTGCCGGTCCGGCTCGCCGTCAACCCCGACTGGCCCTTCACCCACTTCATCGCTGCCGACGTGATCGAACGGGACGGCGTGGTCTTCATCGCCGAGGACGGCCAGGAGGGATATCTGCCCGCCCCCGTCCGCGGCGCCCTCGCCTGGAACTGACCCGGCCCCACGTCAACACGACCAGGAGACCCGTATCCCGCCGCCACACCGGCCTTCCCCGCCGCGCCCGCTGCACGGTCTCGCCCTGCGGCCCATGCCGCCGGGCGTATGCGGAGCGCTCGTCCACCGCGTCTCCGCCGTCCCTGACGGCCCGCTCGACGTCATCTGGCTCCCGGCGGACGCCCCGCAACTTCCTCCCGGCCGTATCCGCCTGCACTGGGAACCCGCCTCCTCCGCAAGCTGGACCATCACCGCCCACCTGGGCCTGCCCGCCACCGAGGTCCTCCTCGCCACCTGGCCCAACACCCCCGGCACCTGGCCGCACCTGGTCCGCCCCACCCTCTACGAGGTGACCGGCCTGTGCGCCGCCCTCGGGGTGGCCACCGCCGCCCTGGACCTCTCCAACCGCCTCGCCAGGACCTGACCGGCACTCCACAAGGGCCGCCCCGCGCCGACCGGCACGGGGCGGCCCGGCCCTCGCCGTATCCCCAGCCACCCGGACGGTACGTACGCTCAACGCTGAGGAAAGCAGGAGGAGACGACGGCCGATAAACAGCCATTCCGGGGTACCCGGAGGCCGCCGCCCACCTGGGCATCGCCGTCCGGGCCGCCCGCAGCCGCAAAAGCCGGAGAACCCCGCCCGTACCCGACGACACCAGCGTGCCCGACCGGCCCCGATGGAAGCCCGCCACCTTCCAGAACCGGAAGCCGCTCGGCCGGAGATTCCGCAACGACCTGCACAGCACGGAGAAGTCTCATTCCGGCTAATCTCCGTCCCGGCCCCCGTAGGCTCACGCTCATGACCGACGCCCCGATGCCGTCCCCGCCGTTCCCCTCACCCGACAGCACCGTGCTCCGCGTGATCGTCGGGAACGCCATCGCATCGGTCGAGACCGGCGAGGCCACCGTGCACGAGGCGATCCTTAATGCCGCCGTCCACGGCTGGTACGAGGGCCACATCCAAGGGGAGGACGACTGCCCCGGCTGCGACTTCCGGGGCCAGCTCCCCAAGCACAGCAACCGCGGCTGACCGCCGTACAGAAAAGAGGAGTGCCCATAACCAAGCCATTGAACTCCTCGGTGTTTGGCGAGTGCGGCAGCCGGCACCCGAGGCTGTGTAGGTCCTTCGCCACCTCTCCAGGTAGGTTCCGGCGAGCGCGCCGTCGAAACCCATGACTATCAGGCCCTGCTCGACGCTGGGGTAGATAGTCCGCTGCGGGGTGGCGATCATGCCTGGCTTCAGGGCCGCTACAAAATCCGGTTCAGATCAATCCCCTGGTCGAATGCCGTCTGTGTTGCCCCGGGCCGCCGGGCGGACGACCCGGGTGTCGGCGCGCTCGACCCGAAGGGTGATTGCGGACGGCGCGCTCGAAGGTGCGGGCGGCTGCACCCGACGTCCGGTTCTCAGCTCAGAGAGCCCAACTCGGACAAGCCGAACGTACGGCCCGAGGCTGACGCCACCCACGCAAGGGGTACGTCCCTGTTTCGGCCTCGATAATTCGTCATCGCGCCCGACGGCGTGCCTGTTCGTCTTCCCAGACGCGTAATAGGAGCTGAGGGTCCGCTCCACTGACGAGCGCGTAGCGGAGCGTAAACAGCCGGCTGGGGAAGGCGTTGCCGGAGAGGACGTCAGTCACGTACGTAAGGTCGGAGTCGGTCTCCCGTGCCAGCACCTCGGGCGTCAAGCGAGCCTGCAGACGGATCTGATCCAGGACAAGTCCGATGTGTACCGAGAGACTTCCAGTGGGACGCTGAGACTGGTACATGGTGGCTCCGGGGGCAGGAGGGTCACGAAATGCCTGGGCGCTGCTCAAGGCAGCGCCCAGGGAGTTACTAGGACTGGCTCGGCCCATGGGCGGAGTCGTGCCGTTTCACGCACATGCCCAAGAGAGCCACGGTCACAGCCGTGTTCAGCCAGGTCTCAGGCTGCTGGACCAACAGCGGCCCCACGCTGTGGCTGGCCAGGAGTTGCAGGCAGTCCGCGAGGCAGGGCGTGCACAGTCGCGCCCATGGCGTGGGGCGAGGTCGGGCATGCCTTGGTTTGCGGCGTCGTCGGCGCGGGGAAAGCCCCACCACGTTCTCCTTCGAGAGTCGTCGACACGGGGCCCCGGCTGAGGCTCTCAACTTCAACACCGGGGTCCTGATGCCGCTCAGCTCAATTGCTGAGCGCGGTCGACGTTAAGCGGAGCGTGTCGATATTTCCCGGGCTGTTTCCACGTCTGCGCTCACGAACGGGCCACAGAGGGAGGCAGGTTCACTGCCTTCGCCTCCGCGCAGTACTACCTCCTCCACGCACTCTCCCCGTACGACCATCGGAAATCTCCCTGGTGAGAGGCTCTTAGAGGGGTGGCTTGCGGACACTGTTCCCCTGCCTGCGCGACCTGCCGACCAGAGTCTTACGGGGCGTCGCGAGGTGCCCGACAGCACGATGAACACGTAGGCGCCGGGGCAGCACTTGCACGTAGTGCCGACGGTGGAATCCAGACATTCTCCCCCAACCTTGCATACATGCTCGGCAGGGCGGTGATCCTCCCTTGGTCGGGTCCAGATGCAATTGCATCTCGACGACGGGGAGTTCATTCACCGCAGGAGGTAGTCCGGTGAGGAAGCCGACGAGTGCTATACGACCTACGGGTGTCGTCTGGCGAAAGAGTTCACACAGCCTTCCCGAGGGGGCATGCGTTGAGATCGCACAGCCGTTCACAGGGGAGGTCTTCTTCCGCGATTCGAAGGTCCGACGCAGTCCGGTCGTGACCGTGTCCCACTCCTCTGCTGCAGCCTTCGTGTCGGCGTTGGTCTCAGGCAGCATCTGAGGCGATGCCGGCGCACCGCCGCGCAGAGCGTGTGTGCTTCTGCAACTTCATAGCCGTTCACATGGCCCACTAGCGCGCAGCGGGTCCGGGCCTGCTGCGCGCTCATTTCATAGCTCGCTTGTGACACACCGGCAAGAAGGTCGTTCAGCTCTGGACATCGGCGATAACCGACCAGCAGGCACGGGAATAATGCAAGTGCATCCTGCCGCCCCGCACGAGCAGCAGGACACATCAATGAACCGGGGGACCACAGTGGGAGACCAGCCCGCACCCGAACAGGGACGCATGGAAGTGGACTTAGGGCAGGACCGGGCCCACAGTGCGCGGATGTACGACTTCTACCTCGGCGGAAAGACGAACTACGCCGTGGACCGAGAGGTGGCCCAGGAGGTCATCAAGGCGTTTCCTGCGGTCGAGACGGTGGCCCGCGCGAACCGTGCCTACATGCACCGCGCCGTGCGGTATCTGGCACAGCGGGGAGTGCGCCAGTTCATCGACGTGGGCACCGGCATACCCACCGCACCAAACCTCCACAATGTGGTGCAGGCAGTCGACCCGGAATGCCGGGTCGTCTACGTGGACAACGATCCGATCGTCCTGGTCTATGCGGATTCACTGCTGTACGGAACCCCTGAGGGACGGACTGGCTACGCGCAAGCCGACGCCACGAGGCCAGATGAACTTCTGGCCGCGGTGAAGGCCGAGGACATCATCGACTTCGACCGCCCCGTGGGCCTGTCCCTACACGCCCTACTGCACTTCGTGCCCGACGAGCAAAATCCGTACGACCTCGTGGCCCGCCTCCTGGACCAGTTGCCCGCCGGCTCTTATCTGAGCCTGTCCCACTGCACCGGCGACTTCGCCCCGGAAGCATGGCAGACCATCGTCGAGACGTACTCGCAGCGGGGAACCCCTCTGCAGGTGCGCTCCCGGGGAGAGGTTCTACGCTTCTTCAACAACCTGGATCTCGTTGAGCCCGGGGTCGTCCTGGCGCACGACTGGCGCCCGGAGCCCGGGAGTGGCCCCAGTCTCGTCAGCAACGCACAGGTGTCCTTGTACGCAGGTGTGGCGCGCAAGCCGTGACCGAGGCCGCGGGAGCGGGCGTCAGCGGTAGTAGCCGGACGCCAGCAGATCGCGGAGCTTCTGTGTCGTCTTACCCTGCGTCAGGGAACGGGCACGGAGAACGTCGAACGTCCTCACCCTACGGTCTACAGAGTCCATGTCCTGGATGACCAGGCCACCGTCGAAGTTTTCGGAGTAGGCGATGGTGGGGAGCAAGGTCTCCGCGAATTCGAAGATGGTGGTGGGCCCGAGTTCCAGAGGGAGGTTGGGGCGGTTCAGCTCGGCGAGCCGGAGCTGGAAGCGACCGTCCTCACCCAAGTCGATCAGATGCTCAACTTGTCGGCGCATGATCTCCGCATTGCCGACGGTCCGCCGGACTGCCGCCTCATCGATCACACAGAGTAGCTCCTTGCCAGGCGACTCGGCGAACTTGGCCTGCCGCTCGCTGCGGAGCTGCGCCAGGGCGGTGTGTTGACTCCGCGGCCCTCGTCCCCGTTCGATGAGCGCCCGAGCGTATTCCGGAGTCTGCAGCAGCCCGTGCAGGTACAGGGGCTCGTAGGACCTGATGCGCCAGGCCATGTCCTCGAAGCTCACCACGGCCTGCAGGTACCGGGGCGCGATCCCTGACCACGGCTTCCACCACATGGGCCGGCTGGTGATCTGTACCAGTTCGCGAAACGGCTGTTGCTCACTCGCATCGTTCATCTCGTACAGCGAGAAGAAAGCCAGCAGGTCTTGTTCCTTGACCTTGACCTGGCCGCTTTCGATTCTGCTGGTCTTCGACAGCGACCAACCCAGGCGCCAGGAGACCTCCTTTTGCTGCAGCCCCACGGCTTCGCGCCGACGGCGCAGTTCCTTGCCTAGCACCATGCGAGGAGCGGACGGTGCCGCCTCATTCTTCAGGAATCGGACCCGGGGGCTGGACTTCTGCCCGACACTATCGTCAGGTTCCTCGGCGCCCGCCAACTGCTGGCCCACGTCAACTCCTCGATAACCAGTGCGCTCAGTGATGTCTTCGATGCTCATAGTGCACGACGACTGGTCTCCCGGGCTGAGTATCGTAAGAAAGTCCTATATCACCCATCTGGGTGTCCTGAATATGCCGTTGGCCCATCCGCTGCCATCGCCGGTAGTTCTCCCCGAGAGTGATCACGGTGGCCAGCTCGTGGCGAGCGAGCTGATGCTCCATCGCGCACGCGAAGGTCGCTTGGGCTCAAGGTCATCAGATGGTGGATCAAAGTTGGTTCCAGTCCGCCAGTACTGCAGCCCTCGGTCAGGGGCCGCGCGTCGCGGGCCGGCAGATCATCACAGGAAAGATCTTCAAGCTCCACGCTGGCGTTGCCTGCATGATCTACCGGAACACCCTGAGCATAGAAGGCGGCACAGCCCGCTCCCGGCTCCGGGGCCGATTCCCAAAGGACCACGGCAACCGCGGCTGACCGTCGTACAGAACAGAGGGGTGTCACCGCCATGCGGTGGCACCCCTCTGTGTTCGGTGAGGTTCATGGCCCAGGCTCGTCGCTCGCCTACTCCAGGTAGGTGCCGGCGAACGCGCCGTCGAAGCCCATGGCGATCAGGCCCTGCTCGACGCTGGGATAGATGGTCCGCTGCGGGGTGGCGATCATGGCGTCGTAGTCGGCGCGGGTGATCTCGGGCTCCAGCCACTGGTTGCTGCAGCGGCAGCGGACCCAGACGTGGCGTCCCTGGTTGATCAGGAGCCAGTCCCGGCGTGCACGGCAGGCTGAGCACCTCACGGGGATTCCGCGCAAGGCCAGTTCCTGCGGGTGGGTGAGACAGCGGGCGCCGCTGGGGCCGTCGGGCGGCTGCGTCTCGTACCGGAGCTGCAGCAGTGGATCGTCGGCGAGGGGGATGGAGGGCAGGGAGGGGGCCGGCTCTGCGGTGCGGTCGGTCAATCTGGGCACGAGCGTCATCTCCCGGTCGAGGGCCTTCTCGTTCATCCATAACAGCCGGTGAATCCGCTTGTCCAGAGGTTTGCTGCAGTCCGGTCGGCCGGGAGCCAGCCTGCCGCACTGCTGGTCAGCGGCGCGGCGGCCGGTTGTGCGGGTCCGGTGGGGCGGGCCGAGCCGTAGTCGCAGGGGTGGGTCGTACGCCGGTCCGGTTGGCCGGGGCATTGGGGCTGCCGGTGCCGGATGTGGAGCGGCTGGTGTCTTCCGGGTGTGCGGGGAGGTGGGCGAGTCGGCGCAGTCGCCAGACCAGGACGTCGTTCACGTCCTCGGCCGTGTCCAGTTCGCGCAGGGTGACGGCCTTCCGCAGGAGGGTCTCGGGGTCGTGCCCGGCCTGTTCGGCCTGGGCGAGGGTGGCGGCGAGAGCGTAGTGGGTCGGTTCGGCCCCTGCACGGGTTCCGGCCTCGGGCAGGGCAGCCCGGATGGCGGCTTCATACCGTCGGCGTTCGGGTTCGGGCAGGGTGTGGCCTTGGGCGCGCAGGGTTCGCATGGGTGCGGTGGCGGCCTGGCGGTAGGCGGCACGCAGGTGCTCGGCGGCCTGCTGGGACGCTGCGGCCTGCTGGGCGTGTCCGCGGGCGGAGTGCCAGCGGACGGCGGCGATAGTGACGAGGACCAGGGTCGACAGGAGCATGGCGGTGGCGCCGCCGTCCTCGCCTCGGCCGAGTGCGCCGCCGGCCTGGATGATGCCCCGGGCCGCCGAGCGGATGGCTCGGGTGTCGGCTTGTCCGGCGCGGATGTGGCTGCGGGTGGCGCGTTCGAAGGCGCGGGCGGCGGCGCCCAGTTCGGCGCGGGTCGCTGCCGGGGAGGTCTGGGCGAGGGCGTCGAGGAGTTCGCCGACGCCGACGAGCTGACCGGCAGCTTCGTCGTCGTCCTCGTCGAGTGCTGTCGCGGCGCGTTCGGCGATAGTGGTGACCCGGCGCCGCTGGTGTGCCGGCGCAGACCAGCCCGTACGGGCCTCGCCCGCATCATCCTGCATGACGGGTTCGGGCGTACCGTCGGCCAGGCGGCGGCGGATCTTCGGCAGGGACAGGTCGGGGGCGAGGGCGGAGCCCGGGAACCAGACGGGTTCGCGGTCGCGGTTACGGTCGCCGGGCAGCGCGACGCTGTAGCCGAGCACATCGCCGGACGGCGCGTGCCGCAGCCTGACGCGCACGCCCGCCTCACGGAGCCGGGTGAAGAACTCCTCTTCACCGGCCGCACCGGCGAGGGACTGGCGGACTGCTGTGCGCAGTGTCTCGCGCGGGGTCTCGGGGCGGCCGGTGCGCTCGGCCTTGAAGCGCTCGGCGCTGGTGGGCGCCTTGGCTCCGGTGCCGTCGCCAGGCTTGAGCTGCCGCAGGCCCATCTCCTGTTCGATGCGGCGGCATTCGGCCTGGGCTTTCTTGAAGTCGTAGTTCATCCGGGGTCGGCGTAGGTCGCCTCGGACCATGGTGGCCAGGATGTGGATGTGGTCGTCCGCGTGGCGTACGGCGACCCAGCGGCAGCCGTCCGGATCGCCCTGGGGTACGAGGTTGACGGCTTGGACCAGGCGGCGGGCGACGGTGTTCCACTCGTCGTCGCTCAGGAGCCGGTCGCCGGGGTCGGTACGGACCGAACAGTGCCAGACGTGCTGGGCCGGAGCCCTGGTGCCGGCCTGCTTAACCCGCAGATCGAGGGCTGCGGCGAGGCGTGCGAGGGTCGCCTCGGGGTCGCGGCCGGGGTCAGGCGCGAAGCCGTCCCAACTCCCGACGAGATGGGGATCGGTGTGCTCGTCGCGCTTTCCGGGCCCGTACAGGTAGGCGAGCAGGCCATGGGTGCGCGAGCCGCGCCGGATCTTGGGGACCATCACAGGCGCTTCTTCACCAGGGAATCGGCCGCGTCATCGACGCGCGCCAGGACGCGAGTCAAGGCCGTGAGCGCACGGTCGAGTTCGCCGGGACGGGGCCGTCCCCCGGCGTTGTGGACGTAGGCGATCTGATTGATGTTGTTGCCGATGCGGGAGAGGGCGGTGCGCAGGGCGGCCAGCTCGTCGATGGCAGCGTCGAGCTGCTCGTTGGTCTGCGTTGCAGTCGTACCGCGGGCGGCGGCGAGGCCGGCGGCGGCGAGGAACCGGGCAACGGTGACGGCACGCTGTTGGGCCGCGCCGGCAATCTCGGTCTTCTCGGTGTCGGACAGGCGGGTGGTCGTCTTGTGAGTGCGCTGGCTCGGGTTGCGGGCGCGGCGGCGTGGCGTGCGGTCGGGGAAGGCGGGCGGGCTCGGAGTCGGCTGCTCGCGCGGTGCGCGGGCATCTGCTTCTCCCTCCACGGCTGGCGCCCCCTGGTGCCGGGGGTCCGGCTGGTTCCCGTGCGCCCTCGCTCGGGAACCAGCCGGACCTCCCCCGCCCTCCTGGGCGGGGGCAAGTGCGTGCGACGGGCCGTAGGACCGTCGTATGCGACAACTTGCTCCGCCAGGAGCCGCCTTTGACTCACGCGAAGGTTCGGAGGCAGTGGCCGCCGGGTCGTTGGCGCTCAACGGCCTGTCCCCGTGTCCTGCTGGTGGACGTCGCGCAGGATGTCCTCGATCCAGTCCATGGCCAGGACCGGGTGGTGCAGAGTCCACGGGCCGCCGTGTGAATGGCGCTGCACGGTCCACGTGCCGTCGGTAGCGGATTCGGCATGGTGGAGGTAGCCGCGCTGGTGCAGGACAGCGAGCCAGGAGTCCACCTCAGCCGCAGTAGTGGGGTTCGTGCGCATGATGGTGCTCTCCGGTTCGCTTCAGAAAGTCTTGGGGCTCGTGTCTGGGGGCGGGTGACCGGTCGAGAACTTCCGGCATGGTCACCCACTCCTGTGGGGTCCGGTCAGTCCCGGGAGGAGGTGACCGGCTGTCCGTGCTGCTTGCGGAGCTGGACCATCAGGGCGGTCAGCGTGTCGCTGGACAGCGGGATCTGCTGACCGCGGATCGCCTGCGCGACCACCTTCCGGGTCAGCTTGTCCTCGGCCCTGACCGCCGACCGGGCGATCTCCAGCAGCTCCTCGGTGTCCGGGTCTGACCGCCGGTCACTGGCCGTCCGGCTGTCCTGGTCACTGACCGGCGGCGGAGTGACCGGCCGGTCAGTGACCGGCGGAAGGCTGTCCCGATGGCCGGGGACCGGATCGGTGGTGGTTGGCCGGTCACTGACCGCCGGGAAGGTGTCCGGCTGTCCGACCAGGTCAGCGGCCTCGGGTCCCCGGTCACGGTGACCGGTGTCCCGGCGGGCGGCACCCGCCGGGACACCGTCCCGGGCCAGTGTCCGGGTGTCCGGAGTCTGCTTGTCCAGCGACAGCCGGGGCCGCCCGGTCAGCGCGGTCACCGGCTCTCCGGCGCCGAACTGACCGGGCAGCGGCTGCTGCTGACCGGCCCGGTCAGTCCAAGTGACCGCGACGCGCTCAGCCTGACCGGAGTGACCGCCCTGAGCGAGGTCATCGCGGTCAGGGCGATCACTGTCCTTGACCGGCCCCCGGGCGATGAGGATGTAGAGGTGGACGGCTCCGGCCAGGGCCAGCGGCGCGAGAGTGGACAGGACGGCAACCACCGTGTCACCGAGGCGCAGCGCGTTGGCGAAGGCCGTCTGCTGGTTGAGGCGGACCGCGTGCAACGCGTTGGCCCAGATGCTCGCGGTGGTGGCCGTGCCGAACAGGAGCCATACGTACGCGCGGGCCCGCAGCGGGGCGGTGCGCAGGACGAGCAAGGCCCGTACGCCGTAGGCGATGAACCCGTCGATCACCAGAGGGAAAAGGTAAGTCAGCGGGCCCCGCACGTGGATCGCGACGGCCATCTGCTGGAGGGCGTCGTACGACAGGGCGCAGCCTGCCGCGCCCAGGGCCACGATGGCAGCGCGGTCCCAGCCGGTGATGTGTGCCGGTATCGGCGCTGTGGTGCTGGTCACGCCGCCGTCCCGAAGTCGTCCCGGCGGAGACGCTTGCCGTCGGCCTCGGGAGGCGGAGGGTTCTCCCGGCTCTGCTCCACATCGCGGTTGCGCAGAGCACGGCGGATCTCGCGGTACTGCTTCTTGGCGTATTCCTCGGTGACCTTCAGCAGCCGGGCCAGGTGCTGCTCGGTGAGGCCGTGGCGGTAGGCGGCGTGGATGACCGCGCGGCGTTCGGCATGGGTGAGGTGGATGTCGCGTCCGGCGAGGGTGGCGTTGACCCGGCTGTAGTCGAGGCGGGTGGCGAGCTTCGCGTGCAGCGGCGCGCGTTCTTCTTCGGTCATGCCGCCTCGGATGCCGTGGGCGTCGTTGTTCTCCAGGGCGGCGTCCAGGCAGGTGCGCTGGACCGGGCACTGGCGGCACAGTGCCTTCGCGGCGCGGATACGGTCCATCTCGTCCGGCTCGGGGAAGAAGATCTCCGGATCCACCGGGTGGTACTCCGTGCTCTGGCAGACGGCCTGGTCCTGCCAGGTCTGGTCGCCGAGCGAGCGGTGGCGGGCCGGGCCGTTCGTCGTGGTGCTCATGCGGGGTTGCTCCGATCGCTCTCCGCGCGCACGGGGCGTCGGCGGAGGAGTGCACTGGGTCGGGAGGTACTCGGGGTGCGCCGAGGGCGCACGGGGCAGGCGCGGCGGCGGCCTGCTGGGTCAGGCGGCGGCGCGGAGGCGTCTGCGGTCCACCGGCTCGAACTCCACCCGGGCGGTCATCTGCGCGAGCCGGGAGGCGACCCGGTCGCCGAGATAGGCGCGCAGATCCCCGATACCCAGGTTGGTGGTGACCAGCGTGGGGAGCATGTGGTTGTACCGGCGGTTGACCAGCCGGTAGGTGATCTCCTCGGTCCAGTCGCTGGCCTTGGCAGCGCCGAGGTCGTCGAGGATCAGCAGCGGACACCGGCTAACCACCGCCAGCTCCCGCTCGCTGTCCGTCCCGGGCCGGGGGCGGAGTTCCGCGTACAGGTCCGCGGCGGTGACCGCGCGCCACCGCACCCCGATGCCGGCCCCGGCAAGGGCGCGGACCGCGCCGTACGCCTGGTGGGTCTTGCCCGCGCCGACCACCCCGGCCATCAGCAAGCTCGGGCCGGTGGTCAGCTGCCGACGTGCTCCCCGGCTCGGGGCGACGGCCTGGCGGGCGACGTCGCGGATCCAGTCCAGGACCTGGGGGTGGTCGGCCACCGCACCCCGGTAGCGCGGGGGCATCCCCGCCGACAGGGCATCAAGGGCGGAGACGCGCTCGGGCTCGTCGGCCAAGGCGACGACGGCTGCCGGGGCGATGTTCCGGGAGGCCAGGATCCGGGCCATCCGGTCCAGGGCACCCCCGGCGCCGAGGGTCTGCGGGTCGCGGGTACGGGTGCGCATCACAGCTCCTCGGCGTAAGCGGCGGCATCGACCGGGGTGGTCCACGCCTGGTGAGCGGGCACGGTAGACCGCGATCCCGGCCGCGCAAAACCGGCGGCGGGAGCGTTCATGGCGTCGTTGACCAGGCTCGGCAGGCGACTGGGGTGGCCCTGGATGTCCGTGAAGCGCTTGAGTCCGGCGCGGACGTGCTCGGGGGCGATGCCCTCGCCGAGGAGCTTCTTGGTAATCCGCCCGAGGTGCCCGATCACGTCGCCCGGCGGGCGCTCCTGGCACGAGGCGACGTACTCGCCGACCAGTTCCTTCGCCGAGACGGTGGCATCGGGCGCTGTGCGCCCCGTAGGGAAAGAAGATCCAGGATCCAAGATCCTAGATCCAGGCGCCGAGCCCTCCCCGACATTTCGGGGAGCCTTCGGGGAGTCCTCGTCGAGTGCCGTCTGACCTGGGGTTTTCTCGCCACTGTGGTCAGGGGTGCCGTCGAGGCTGACAGGGGCGTCCCACTGGGCGGCCGGGGGCCCGCCTCGCGGTGCGGGGGGCGTCCGTGCGGGCTGTGCGGGCAGATCGAGGGCTCGGGGAGTGTTCGGCGAAGCCTCGGCGAGCCCTCCGAGAGGCGCGGGCGACACCTCGGTGTGCCTGGCGCAGGTGTCCTTGCAGGCACCGCACCGGTCGGCTGTCTGGTGCTGCGGGCACGAGGACAGCCGGGACTGGCTGGGCTTGTCGATCTTCTGATGCTCGGACCAGGTCACGACATGGAGGTAGCGGCGGCCGTCGCAGCCGGTGTACCGGCAGACCAGTCCCGCGTTGGCGAGCTGCTGGAGGTCGTCCTCAACGTGCACCGAGGTGTGCTCGGCGCGCAGCGGCCAGAGCAGCCCGGCGATGATCGCCGCGTTGTCCCGGTGACGGCCATGGTCATCGGCCTGGGTGAGCAGGCCGAAGAAGGTGCGCTCCGCCTCGACGCTCACCTCGGCGAGCGACTCGGAGAAGAACGCCTCCGGCTTAATGGTCCGTATCCGTGCCATCTCAGCGCCCCCGACGAGAGGCGGCGGAATCGCTGCGGGTGAGGACCGCCGAGGCGAGGTCGAGGGTGTGGGGCCGGGTCCAGTCGGCATCCGGCCACACCCGCACAATCCAGCGGGCCGCGACCGTGGCCTTCGTGCGGCTGAGTTCAATCGGCTGCCCCTCCGCGTCCCAGACGCGGGCGTGCGGGTGCGGCCAGACCACCTGGGGGTCCCGGAGGCTCACGCGGACGGTGGCCGCGCCGGGGATCATGTCGGCAAGCTGGAGGGCGAGGCGGCGCCGGCGGTCGGCGTTGTTCGGGCAGGCTGGGGTTCCGCTCAGTATGACGGGCATGCAATACTCCGTGATTTGTAGGAGCGCGGTGCGGCTGTTCTCGTGGAAAAGCCCAGCCGCCCGCGTAGTTGTGAATCGGTGCTCTTCGGACACCGGTCCGGCGCCCAGGAGTTGGTAGCTCCCGGGCGCCGGTCTCATTTCAGCCCCGGCCTGGCGCGGCGCGGCTCCTGTGACTGGCGGCCATGCGTGGCGGTAGGGCGTTCATCCCGTTCTCCCCCTCGTCATTCGGTCAGAGCTGCGGCGGGTCGTCCGTCGAGCGACCAGCACCATATGCACGCGCTCGGCAAAGATCCACCCCCTTCCCAGGCACCGCGCGCACATCGCCCACAAGCCGCGGAAATAGGCCGACCGCGCCTCTGTATGAGGCAGGTTGGGACGTTCGGCCCTTTGCACGGGGCGGTCGGCATGCCAGACTCCTCTGAAGTAACGCCACTTCGCTGCACCCCCTTACCGACACAGCGTCAAAGTCCTTAGTTTTCACCGGAATTGCTAACGATTCATCGAAAGCGGTGCCGCCCGGCGCAGCCGGGCACCGTGTGGCTGCGGAGGCTGGCGAGTCCGGCAAGCGACCTGGACAGAGAGGTACACCGTGGGGCCCGCCGGCGCTCCCGGTGGCGGCTCTTCTTTCCGTCTCTCTGGCCCGATTCGCCAGGCAGCTAGCTGGCGAAGCATTGGCCACCTTGGTGGGGGCTCAGCGTCTGCTAAGCGATGGGCGACAGTCCGTGGACTTGGGGAAGACCATCGGCAGACAAGGCAAGAGGAAATGTCGGCCACATCGCACGCGCGCCCGCGACATCCGGTGTCCATCTCCCACAGCGCAACGGCCGTCCAGGTCACCGCTCGCATTACCCCTCCCCCCTGCGAGGCGATTCCTGCCTGCAGACGTGAAACACCCTCTGAGATTTAAGCCCCACCAACCGTCCACGTCAATGAGAATGCAAAACGGTCAATACGACCTCAGATGAGCGAGTGCGGCATCGACACCAACCCATCACGACCCCTTAACCCCCTTGCAAGCAAAGGCGTTTACTCCCCAACCAACCGGAAACACCAGCACTTCCGGGCCCGCATGGAGCAGCCATTTGGGGGCTGGATCAAGATTCCCTCTCCGAATTCCTATCCCGCAAAGTTTTGCGGGTGAATCGGAGCCGCAAAAAAGTGCGGCCGGTTTCGTCCTCCTTAAATCCCTTCGCCCTGATCCCGACCCCACAGAAGGTTGAACGCTGCACAGATCGGTGGCACCGAGCGCACACCGACCATCCCCACCCGGGCCGCTGGCGCCAGGCAGTCCACGCGCACGCTTGATAATGTCGATTTAGAGACATCAGGGCCTGTTCTCACAGTCGGCCCAGTTGCGACGCCGTGCGACGAACACGGAGGAGTCCCCATGCCTGGGCCCGACGAAGAGCCGCTCACCCCAGGTCAGCTCATGGGCCTGGCCGGCCTACTGCGCGCCTGGCGTGCCGCCGCCGGGGAAAAGCGGGGGCTGGGGCGGCCGATGTCCCAAGAAGAAGTGGTGGCCGGCCTAGGTCATCGCGGACTGCGCTGGTACCAGGCGCTCGAAAGCGGAGCCAGGCCGAAGCTCGACCGGCCGGTCATCGACGCCCTCGCGCAAGTACTGCTCCTGGGCCGCGACGAGCGCGCCGCCCTGCATCTCTATGCCCTTGACGGTGATCTGCCCACCATTCCAGCACCGCGCGCCGACGACCCCACACGCCGAGCAGTCCAACTGCTACTCGACCGGCAGATGCCCCTGCCCGCCTTCGTCACCGACTCCGTCTGGAACATCGTCGGCTTCAACGACGCCATGGCCTCCTGGTGGCCCTGGGTACAGCAGCCCGACGCGAATTTCATGCGCTGGGCCCTGCTCACCGAGGAAGGCCACACCCAGTACGTCGACTGGCATCAGCACGCAGCCGAGTACATCGCCATGCTCCGCCTCGCCAGCGCCCGCCATCCGCACGACATCGACCTTGCCCGGCTGATCAAGGAAGTGCGCCGCGCCCCGGACTGCGACGCGATCTGGATATCCAGCAGCGCCATGTCAGGCAGCCGCGACGGAGCACACCACCGCATGGTCATACCCGCCCTGGGCCCCGACATCGTCGAAGTCGTCAGCCACGTCCTCCGCCCCGGCGCCCTTCCCGACTGGCAACTCACCATCGTTAGCTGGGCACCCGACAACGAGCCGGGCACCCAGCCCACCAGCCCGCCGGAATAACAAGCCCCCCGGCCGTCCCGTCCTCGCGTCCACGGCCAAAACAGCGGGTCTTGCCGCAAGCTATCGAGGTCCCCGTTACTCCGCCCGGTTGCTGCGGGGGCTGAGGTAATTCCGAAACACCTTCACTGCCCGAAGGATGCAACGCTGTCCCGGATGACACGGTCGCTGACGTGCAGAGCGGCATGCAGCTCGTCGTACAACTCGTCGGGAAAGGCCGCCGCCCCGAGGGCGCAGGCGAGGACGAGTTCACGGCAGTCCTGTGTCTCCCGGTTCGAGGCGAGAGCGGTGAACAGAGGGTGAGCCAGGCTCTCGCGGGCGGCGTGGCCGTCGTTCGCTTCCGTCGTCCGGCGGTGCAACTCAGCGACGACTCGCCGCGCGGCTGGGTTCTCGGCGGAACCGATGACGTCCAGGACGGTGAGGCCGAGCCGGGCGTCGAAGACGTTCATGCCAGGTTCGACGCCCCGTCCGAGATAGTGACTCACGAGGTCTGACACCTGGTGCTTGACCAACTTCTTCGCAGCACAGTGGCATAGGGCAGTCAGGCAGGCGGTAACGGCTTGCTCCCACGGGTCGCCGGGTGTCGTCTCGGCGAGAAGGTGTTCGGCACGTTCCATGTGGCCGGTAGTCATTGCGGCAAGCACGGCGACTTGGCGGCCGTCAAGCATGCGCTGGCCTACGCCACGGTGTTGCTCGATGTGGCGGAGGGCTTCGGCCCATCGGCCGGTGGCGGTAAGGGTGCGGGTGCCGTCAGCAAGAAGCACGCGCCACAGCCACGCGCGTACCTTCTGGCGGTCTTCTGCAGTCGCGGTGAGGTTGGCGGGGACAGTGATGCCTTCGAACTGCGCGGCTGTTCCGGTGTCGACCGCTTCGTACAGATCGAGGAGTCGCTGGCGGCCGTCGTCGGTGTGGCCGGCCCGAATCTGCAGGCGGGCAAGGTTGACTATTGGTTCGAGGCCGCGGATCGCGCTCATTCCGGGTAGCGGGCAGGCGTCGAGGTAGGCGTCGGCGTGCTGGTGGCACATCTCGCGGGCAAGGCCGGGAAGCCCGAGGTCGGAGGCGACGAGCGCGGCCTGGTTGTAGACGGCCGAGCCCAGTACCTGGTCGCCTTTCGCTCCCGCCGTGCCGGCCAGGTCGACCAGAGCGCGCACACGCGCGGGCAGCGGCAGGCAGGCGGGGCGGAAACGGGCGACGAGTGGGAAACGCTTCGCTATAGGGCCGTGCGGGTCCATGAGTTTCCTCGGGGGACGACGCTGGTGGACGGCGTGACGAGCGGGCGGTGCCCGTCGGCCTGGCCGACGGGCACCGTCTTCTCACGAGCCGATCGGTGTCACTGCCAGTTGACGACGACGCGATTCAGCGGGGTGTCGAGTGTGAAGCGGCCGGGGACGATCTCAACAGGGGCGGCGTCGAGGGGCTGCAGTTCAAACGTGGCTTCGCGGTTGCGGTATTCGCGGTCCCAGGTGCGGATCGCATCGGCGACTTGGCTGGTCAGCTCGTCGCTGCCGTGCCCGTGACCGATAACGCCGAACTCCCACAGCTTCCCGCCTTCGGGCGTCTTCTTCTCCGACAGGCGTCGGGCGAGATAGGTGACGGCGCCCTTGTCGACCACCGCGGTCGACGAGGGGTATGGGTCCTCTGTGAGCAGTGTTCCCTTTGCGGCCTGCGGGAACAGCATCCGGATCAAACCGGACGGCAGACTGCAGGAGACGAACAGTTCCATCCACTCCGGCGACTCCATGGCGCGAACCGTCATGCCGGTCCACTCCTCGGTGCGCGGCTGGTTCAGGACGCCGACCAGGGCGTCGGCATCGATGTACTGCCCGGCGGGAGCTTGGAGCCGTACGGCGCCGTCCGTGCTCAGCGGGACGACGCGACGGTCGTCGTCGGCGATGCCACGCCGCAGAGGCATGAACGTGTTCATCTCACTGCCGAGGGAAACCCATCGGCCGTCGCGGCACTCGTAGACGATGGATCGGGACACGCTGCCCTTGAGTCGCTGGGGAACCACAAGTCGGCCGCCGGGGGCGAGCTGGTCGAGCCAGGCGTGCGGGATGCCGTGGGCACCGACGGTGGCGATGATCCGGTCGTACGGTGCTCCCTCAGCGTGACCGACGGCCCCGTCACGGGTCAGCGCCTCCACGTTGGTAATGCCAGCGGCGGCGAGGTGCGCGCGGGTGCCCTCCACGAGGTCGTCGTCGACGTCGATGGTGGTGACGTGTCCGCTCTCGCCTACGAGGTGGGCGAGGAGAGCGGCGTTGTAGCCGGTGCCGGCACCGAGTTCGAGGATGCGCTCGCCGGGCTGGGCTTCGAGCTGGTCCAGCATGAGGGCGACAACGCCAGGCTGGGAGGCGCAGGAGATCGAGGTGCCGTCGGTGTCGTACTTGATGTTCACCGGCGCGTTGGCGTAGGCGTCCCCGAGCGACGCCTCGGGCACGAAGGTGTGGCGGGGGACGGTGCGCAGCGCCGTCTCGACGGCAGGCGCGAGGGCGTGCCCTTCTTTCTGGATCTGGTCAACCAGAGCGTTGCGGAGTTGTTCGGCGTCGGCCTCGGGGGTGGCGATCGTGTCGGTGTTCACCGCGCTGACGCTATCGGTCTCGGGGGTTTCTCCGGCCGCTGGCGCGGTGTTGTCACTCGATCCCATGACTACCTCTCGTGCGATGTGGGACATGGCGTGCTGGTCGTCCCGGGGGAGGCCGGCACGGTTGGCGTGAAAGATCAGGTGGTGCGCGAGGACGGCGCGCAGACCGCGGGTGAGGCGCCCACGGGTGGCGAGGGAGGCGAGCGTCGCGCCGACGCGCTCGAAGGCGGCCACCCATTCGCTGTGTCCGTCGAGCGGGCCGCCGGGCCTGCACAGACTGCGGGCGTCGGTGGTCATCAACTTGCGCATCGCGGAGGCCAAGGCAGCGGCGCGCTTGGGGGCGAGCGGTTGGCCGGCTGGTCGGAGGGCTGCGTACTTCGCCCAGACGTCGCCCTGCTCGAACCAGTCCAAACCGGCGGCGCGCATCATCGCGCTCACCATGAGGACGGCTGTCTCCCGGCGGCCCAGGCTCCCCCCGCCGGGCTGGGTGAGCAGGTGGCGGCTGTCGTGGTGGAAGAGATCGTGCGCGGCGTCCATGGCTGCTTCGCCGCCAAAGGCGGTCGTCTCCGGCTCGTAGATGCCGGACAGCCATTCCACGACCTTGCCTTCGTCGACGAGGTCGTTGAGCAGCCCTTCGACGATATGCGAGGCCGGACCGTCGCTGCGATACCGCAGCGGCCATGGCTGCTTGTTCATGAACCACCAGCCGGTGAGCTGCCCTTCGGCCTCCGCAGCGAACAGGGCCGGGCCGAGGCGTTCGGCAATGACCTCCTGGGCGGTCCTGCGTTCGGGGAAGACGATGTTGTGCTGGTGCCAGCCGTTGGGGGGCATCCCGCGTCCTTCGGTCGGTGGTCGTCAAGCGATGAGCAGGCAGGCGTCCCAGGCGGATCGGGGCGGCGCGGCGGTGCTGGGGGCGAGCAGGGCCAGAGCGATTCCGGCGGCGCCGTCGAGCAGACCCGGGCCCCCGTCCTCTAGGAGTCCCGTGGTGGCTGTCACGGGGTCGGTACTCGGAGGGTGGACGGTGGCCAGGAGCACAGGGATCACGCCCCGGAGCTGCCCGATCGTGGACGGATGGGCGTCGGCAGCCACACGCTCGACGACGTGGGCGAGCCCGGCAAAGCCATGACACAGGCCCATGTCAGTGGTTGCGGTGAGCTGGGCGGAGTCGGTAAGGGCGGCCACAAGGGCTTTCTCCGCGTCGACTTGGCCTGCGGTGTCACCAAGGGCGAGCGCGGCGAGTTGCCGGGCGCGCGCCAGGCCGGCGGTGCCGTAACACCACGACGGGCGGCGCGGGGCGGACGGATCGGCCCGGCCGGTGCGTAGTTCCTCCTGGGTGACCCAGTACGGCCAGGCGGGGCCGGTCTCCTCCTGCCAGCGGTCCAGCCACGCCAGGATCGTGCGCACTGCCTCATGGTGGCCGTCCACGAGGGTGCCGTGCCGGGCAGCGAGGGACAGCAGCGCGAGGATGGAGCCGATGCCGTGTGCCATACCGTTGTTGGCGTGTCCACCAGGGAATCGGCCGTCCGGGCGACCCGAGGGTCCTGTGCCGGTCCACCAGCCCGGCCGGGGCTCGCCGTCGTGGGAGATGGGTTCGGTGAGGCGCACGCAGTAGTCCAGGACGGTCCGTAGGGCGGTGCTGCCGGGGTTTCGGCGCAGGAGGTAGGCGCCGTAGCCGGACAGACCGCGGATCGCGTCGAACTCGGCCAGGGCCGGGAGGTGTCCCGCGTCGATGCGGCGGTGCGCGGCCCCGAGTCGGCGACAGACATCCGCGGCCATCTGCCTGTCCAAGAGGTCCAGGGCGCGCTGGTAGGAGCCAGGAAGGTGGTCGGCCGCGCAGGCGAGGGCGTGAGCGAAGGCGGGAGCCCCGTAGAAGAGGTGGCTGTCGGCCCCGCTGGTGAACGGTGTCCGAGAGGCGGCGGCAAGCCAGTCGTGAGCACGCTGCCATGGGCCCAGGTCGAGCGCGGCCCGTTCGATGTGCAGCAGGGCGATGCCGGGAAGACCATGGGCGAGGGACTGCCGGCGCCAATCCGTAGCCCGGGGCCCGATGGGTGCCGTGTCGGGGTGGGTGAGGCGGTCGGCGACGGCGTCGACCAAGGCGAGGGCCGGGTGCGCGGTCAAAATGTCCTCCCGGTCCAGGCCAGGGCTGCGGCACGCGCGAGGTAGAGACAGATCGCTTCCTCAGGGAAGTTCACGGCGACGGCGCGCACGAAGTGGACATGCAGCAGGGAGGTCAGGACGTCGTCGACGGCGATGCCCTGGGTGTCCGGCCCCGGCAGGTGCGACCGATAGGTGGCGAGGGCCTCGTCGCGGGCGGACCAGGCCGACACGATGCTCTTCCCGCCGGCCTCTCCTCGCAGCGCCGCCCAACTGTCGCCGGGGTCGGCAAGCCGTACGGCCTCGGTGAACTGCGGGCGGGGAACCGGCTCGGGGGCGCCGGCCGGAATGTGGTCGATCAGCCAGCGCATCCCGGCCTGAGTGCTGCCGAGGAACGCCGTGGTGATGGCGACGGTGTGGGCGACGACCAGCGAGCGCTGGTGCGGGCGCTGCGGCTGAGAGAGCTGGGTCAGAATCACGCGCGAGTCTGTACGGAAGACCTCCTCGGCCGCCTCCCAGGCCGCGCCGGACCCCCAGCGCCCCATCTCGCGGAAGGACGTGGGGTAGCGCAGATCCGCCAGCAGGCCGACGTTACGCAGTTCGTCAGCCCAGGTGCTCACCGTGCGAGCCGTCTTGTCGAAGGCGTTCTCGTGCGGCAGGGCAATGCGTACGCGCAGATGCTGGTCGGGGTCGCGGAAACGGATGAACCACCACGCCGGGTGGCCGAGTCGTTCGAGTAGTTCGGGCAGGTGCTTCGTCAGGATCGCGTCCTGTCGGCGCACGTCTCCATACAGATTGGCGAGCAGCACCGTTGACGCGGCCGGGGTCTGCACCTGGTCGCGGCTGATGGTCCGTGCCGTTGTGGGCGCGGGAAGGCGAGGCCAGGCAGGCGGCTCGACGGCTTTGAGCGGCACGACGACTTCGTGCGGTCGGCCCCCGCACCAGCCGAGCGCTCCGGGCCTCCCATTTTCTGTAAGGACCGCCAGCGCTCTGCGGTCCAGATGGTTCCGGAGCAGCGCGCGGTGGCCGGTGTGGTCGAGGTCGAGCACCAGGCGCCGGTCGTCCTCGACCAGAGCCACCCGCGCGGGCAAGCGTCGGCTGGTCCGCCAGGCCGTCAAGGCATCGTCCCACTCCGCCCACGGACAAGCGCGCCCGGGAAGGTCGGCCGCTTCCAGCCGCCACCGCGCCGGGGACAGGATGGTCCGTCCGTACCGCAGGCGGGGCAGGAACGGCATGGTGCGAGCCGCGCCCCAGTCGAACGTCGTCACCTGGGCGCACTGGGCACGCCCCAGCTCGGTCAGGAGGCGGACCAGGGGCGGGGTGTGGGTGCGCAGGTTCAGCGCGTGCATTCCCACGGCCTCAACTCGGTGGCCGCGTTCCGGGGCGGCGAGGTACATCCGGCGACCGTCGCAACCGACCGCCAGGTCTTCGACGGTCAGTACGTCCTCTGCGGCGTCGCGGTGCTCCTCCAGACTGATGACGAGGGAAAGCACCTGCGGGGTCCGGGTGACGTGGGCGCTCTCCGGCAGTAGTGGAGGGAAGGAGATCTGTGCGGCCCGGGTGTTGTCGTCGGCGGTCGGCAGGTCGGCCAGCTCCGCGACGAGTGCCGTGCGCTCCGCCGGTCCCAGCACTCCGAGGAACCGTCCGACGCTGACACCGGCCCCGCGGGACACGCTCACGACTTCCAGCCGGAAGTCCCCGCGCTCCAAGTCCTCTGTGCCGGCCGCGTGCACGCTGACGCCGACCTCCAGGTGCGGCGGTACGCGGACCTGCTCGGGCCCTCGCTCCAAGGCCGCAATCATGGCCTCGTCCAGGACCACCTCGTCGTGGCCGTCGAGCGCGGCGCGCTGCGCCAGCCGAACGAGGGCTTCATCGCGTTCCGAAATCCGGGGGCGACGCTCACCGGTCACCCCCGGGTAGCCGTCGGGGTAGCCGATTCCGCTGTCCGCCACTACGTCCCGCAGTGGCACCATCGATCCGATGCCGAACTTCTCATAGAACCGCTGGTGATATGCCTTCCACGCTTCGGTTCCGTACGGAGCCGGACTCACACGTGCCAGAGCCAGGGCCGCACTCTCGACTTCGCTGGCGACCGCCGGAGGGAGGGAGACCGCAGCGTCCAGCCGCAAGTCGACCGCGAGCGGGTGTCGCCGAAGGCCGGGCACTTGGGCTCGCATCCGCGTGGCCACGGCTTCCCGGTCCGAGCGGGCCGAGCACTTCGTCAGGCTGGCGTGGATCGCCCGCAGTTCGCGGACAAGTCCAGCGATCGAGGCCACGCTGTCGGCGGCCACGGCAGCGAGTCGGGTCAGTAGAAAGCCCAGGGCATCGGGCTCGGTGGCCGGCGCCCTGAGACTCGTGATCAGAACGCGGTACGAGATGAGTTCAGTGATCAGCTTCGCGGCCTTCTCCGGGCCCGCCGCTGGAAAGTCCGCCAGGAGCTTCGCCGCGACGGCACCAAAGGGCACCGGGGTTCGCGCCGCGGTGAGCACTGCGGCCACCGGATCGGTCAGCGGCAGCGAAGCCTCCACAGCCCGCGTCCGCTGCTCCTGGACGTTCGGCTGATACGGAACGATCAGCCGGTCCCCGCGGGTCATCAGGGTGTCGTTGGCCATCACAGGAAGGCGCTCCAGCAGTGGGGGGCAGCCCTCCAGGCGTGCCACGATCGCCGTCAGCCATTCGGCAGACGCGCGTGCCGTCACGGAATGCCCAGCCCCCCACTCGGCGCGCGCAGGTCCGTTGAGCGCGGTCGTGGTCACCCCGGCGAACAAGCCGAAGGGGGTGGGCCGGCTCCTCGCCCGCAGCAGGTAACGGGCCACGGAGAGCACAGCTCGCTGTACGTCTCTGCCTCGTGGCGCCTCGGCACTGCAAAGTGCCTGGATATGGGTGGCGAGGTCCGGGCTGGCATGGTGCAGGCTCTCGCTGATGTCGTCACTTCCCGACACCGCTCGCAGCCATGCGATCTGGGAGGCCGTGCCCGCAGGGGAACGATCGTTGAGGTCTGGCCACGGAGGTAAGGACGACTTGGTCTGGGCGACGGCGCGCACGAGGGCGGTTCGGCCGGATCGGAATGCAGTCACCGTTACCTCTGAGTCGGGGCGGGTTGGCCGGTGTCGCTGCACCGTTCGCACAGCGACACCGGCCTGGGAAGGGCGTGGCCTTCGGTCAGGCCACGTTGGTGGTGCAGGCTCCGCAGGTGGAGCCGCAGCCGTCGTCCGTGAGGTTGGTCAGCCCGGCCGCGTCCCCGACTTCGAGGAGCGCGACGTCCAGCTCGAAGCCGTCGGACGTCGCCGACTGCGGCGCTTGTGGGTGTACCTGCGTGGTGCTCAGGTCAGTAGTGGGTGCCATCTGAAACTCCTTTGATCACGAAGGGATGTTGCGGATGGTGGTGCCGACCAGGCTCCATCGGGCGGAGCGTAGCCAGGTGGTTACCCCACCTGGATGGTTCCTGGCCATCCCAGCTCACCAGGCCGGTCGGCCCGTGGAAGCTGGGAAGTCTTCGGGAAGTGCCAGTGGGACGAAGGTGATGGATGACAGCCGGTTGCGCTCCCCATGGTCTCTGGCGCCCCCGCTGCCGAAGGCTCAGCGAGCACCCCGACGGCGGGGGAGTCAGGCCGTGCCGCCAGCGTCCGTGGAGGAACGAGCCGCTGGGACACGGAACCGAGGAAGTGGTGATACCGAGCGTGGCCATGAGTACTGCGTGGGGCGGCTGTGCCCGGCGAGAGATGCCATTCCCCGCCAGGGGCGGGGTCGCTTGTCCTGCGCCAGGCGCGACACCGCTCGGTGAGCTGGGCCCCGTGGCAGCTGGCTCACCAAGTGGCCGTCTGTCAGGCCGTAGCCTGTTGGAGCGCGCTGGGCTGCCGGTTGAGAATGTCCGAGAGGCGGTCAGTATCGAGCGTGAGGCGAACGATGTGATGATCCGACATCGTTTCGGGGACCTCGATGATGTCGATATCGGTGACCGCCCCCAGCAAGTCGGCGGTGGCATAGAGGCGGTCTATCCGCGAGTCCGGCCCGTGCGTGGCGGAGGCGTTGACGGTGCGGGACATCGCCGTCCTTTCCCCGTCCTTCGCATTCGTGGCCCAATGGCGGGCTATGTCTTCCAGGCCGGCTGTACGCAGGGCTTCGTCCGGTCGGGTGTCCATCACCCGGGCCCCGTCCGGGCCCGGGTATGAGCGGTGTAACCGGTGAGGTTCGTCGGCGATGTGCTCCAGGGTCGGCAGCGGAACATCTCCGTCGAGACCGGGTGCGGGGTAGGAGTTGTTGTCGCCACCGATGAGGGCGGGTATCCGTACGGTCTCGCCTTCCGGGGCGGTCCATTTCTTGTCGGCCCAGGTGGACAGCCATTCGGTCTCGGCGAGGCGAGTTGTCGGGGAAGCGTAGTTCAGGTGGTAGGAGGCGACGGCGAGGGGCGTGGACTGGCTGCCTGCCGGTGTGAAGCGCAGGGTCAGCGCTGTGGGCGGCAGGACCCACATGGGCCCGGTGGCAGGCCATTCCCGTAGCGGCTGGAATAGGTTCTGGTCGGCGAAGACCGCGGTGCAGGCTTTCGCCCCGAGCCAGCCGCGCAGGCCGAGCACCTCCTCCAACTGGTACATGGTCTCGTTGCCGTTGGCGTCCGAGCCCCACATCTCCTGACGCAGTACGAGGTGCGGGTTCAATGAGACGAGCATCTCGTGTGCCCGAACGCGCTTGGCCGTGTCGCCGGCGCCGTTGTTCTCGAAGTTCCAGGACAGGACCGTGATCTGGCGGCTCATGCTGTATTCACCCTTCCGCGTCGCTTTCCTGCCCGCCGCGGGAGCGCAGCGTGATGTTGGCGTCGGATAGGACCGTGTGGATCGCGCCGTACGACCGCCCCGTTTTTTCGCTGATGGCGCGGATACTGGCGCCGCGCAGGACGTAGGCCGCGACCACCTGTTTGGCGAAGGCGTCCGCTTCGGAGCCGGACAGGCGTGTGCCCGGAGGAATCCATGGGAGATCCAACTGCTCTGACATCGCTCTTGTTCTCCGGGGTCAGACGGCGGTCACCGTGGCGGTGGACAGCGCGCGGCGCAGGGCGGCAAGACTGAAGGTGGCCACCACAGGGGGGTGGTCGGACACTTCGAGGATCTCGTCGTTGACGACTACTTCCAGCTTGGTCAGGGCCCCGACTATCTGAGGGGTGGCGTATATGCGGTCGATGCGGTGCCTCTCGCCCTGGTCCTTGCGCCACAGCGACGCAGTGGGCGCCAGCGCCGACGGCTGACCCAGGCAGGTCGCGGCGTAGTGCCCCAGTTCCACGAACACCGGCGGCCGGTCGTCATGGATTCCGGAGAGGATCCGGTCCGGCTCGGTGTCGGAGACCCGTTCACCGTTCCGGTCGATCGTGCGGTGCTCGAAGTGACTGCGGTCCTCGACGCTGCCCCAGTCGGGCAGTGACTGCACCTCAACCGCGGTGTGGGGGTAGGAGTTGCAGTCACCACCGATGATCGCCGCCATTCCCGGCTTGCCCAGAGTGGTCAGGCGCTTCGCCTCGTTGGCCCGTCGGCCGGGGTCGAAGGAACACAGGTGGAATGAGGCGATGCTCAGCTTGCCGCGAGCGCCCTTGAGCTTCACCACCGGATTGCAGACCGGATGCCACATGCCAGTGCTGTGTTCGTAGTACTCGGTCGGCACCAACAGGGCCGGGTCGGTGTAGACGCCGGTCGGATTGGCCGACTCGGGAGTGGCCTTGGCGAGGAACGCCGTGTGGCCGCCGAGACGGGCGGCCTCCGCCCAGACCGCGCGCCCGCCGTACATATCGGCCCGCGTCAGCTCCTGGCGCAGCAGCACGTGGGGCCTGAGAGCGGCGAGAACATCCATCGCCAGATGCCACCGTTCATCGGCACCGTCACGACCGATTCCGTTGTGCTCGATATTCCAGGAGACAACCCGGAAGATGTCGTTATCGGGCAAAGGCTCGGGCTTGGTCAAGAGATACTCCTTCGGGACACGTTTTGGCAGGGCAATGCACCTCCACTACGCAAGCGGAGAGTTCTGGTCAGGCCGTGGCGCAGGCCGGACAACGGCTGATCCACGACTCGTGAGTCAGGGAGCGGGAGCCCCATGTACGAGGCCCCTCTTCGGCTGGTCTCGATGCTGCGGGGGATCAGCACGTGACTGACCGGAGAGCGAGTCTGAAGCCGCGCCAGAATCAGTGCCAGGAAGCGGAGGAAGGTCGAACCGGCCGTCGGTGATGGCGCGATCGGAGTAGCCGTAGAAACGCCCTCGCGCATTGGTGTCTCCCGAGGGGGCGGTCTCGCCCCATTCCACGATGTAGCAGTGATCGGGTGATGGAGCCCACCGAAATCGCGGAGAGGGAAAGCCTGGCTGCCCCCAGAGGGCATCGCAGACGGCGAGAGCGATCCGCTCGTCGTCCACGATGAAGAACCCGCCACGGCGGCATCCGCCGACCGGCACAGCCAGGAGCGGGGCCCGGAAGACCTGGATGGCGACACCGACCGCCGCCAGACGAGGATCAGCAAGCCGTGAGCGTACGTATTCGTAGTTGTACGCCTGCCACGGGGGCCGCAGGTGAACATGCAGCGGAGCGGGGACGGCCAGCGACACGGCGTCGTTCACGAAGACTCCTCTATAAGCAGTTCGAGGACGTCCAGCGTCATCACGGCCAGTCGGCGCAGGTAGGCCAGGGCCTCCACGGCTGACGCAGGCAGAGCCAGGGCCCAGAGGAGCACCGCTCGATTGAGTAGGTCCTTACCGCAGGGGCTGGTCTGTTCTCGGCGGGCGACCGGAAGAAGCCGGCCCAGGGTCTTCCTCAACCGGTCTGCGAGGCCCGTCATGTCCCCCGGGGTGGGATCGGCGTACTCATCGAGCACCAGGTCCAGGTCCGCGCAGACGTCATCCAGAGCCACCGGCAACGGGTGCCAGTCCCTCAACTCGTCCAGAAGACGTTCCAGGGTCACACGATGGGGCTGGGACACCGCGGTGACCATCCGCCCGGCAGTCACGGCCAGATCCTCATGGCGAGGTGGGCCCGGACCGTCTTGCCACCGGATTCACGCAGGAACCATGAAAGGGATGCACCCAGGTTCCGGGCGAGGAGGAGCCCTCGGCCGCCTTCAACGTCGGCAGGCGGGTAGGTCATCTCCCCGAAGCCGGGGAACACGCCAGCCGGATCGGCGACGTCAATCTGGAGAGTGCTGTCGTCCAGCACAGCCGCGCGCACCGTGAGCAACTCGCCTGCGATCCAGGCGTGCTTGACCGCGTTGGACGCCAATTCGGATGCGATCACGACCGCGTCCTCCAAATCGCCATGCCAGCCCATCACCGTGAGCTGCCGGCGGAGGTGCATCCGGATGAGACGTACAGAACCGGGCACCATCGCGTAGTCCATTGCCCACTCACGGGCCACGAGCCCGCTGCGCACCGGCTCGGTTCGCACCGTGATCACCGGGCCCCCTCAGACGCAGACGTGATTGCGGCGTGGCACGTAGTCCTCTCGGCCGCCGCCATCGCGGCCCTCTTGCAGTGAAATGCCTCGAAGTTCGCGGCGAGCGACATGACGATCCTCCGCAAATCCTGGGGAAACGGCACACACCGACCCCCGACTTCCGGCTCTCAGACGCCGTCGGGTTGCGTATGCGCTGGGGTAACCACCGTGCTGCACCTTGGGGTTAACCTTCAACCGAATCTGCAAAGGCAGGAATATTGGCACATGCCACTGCACGAGCAGCGGTCTTCTTTGGGGAGGGACAGCGTGGGAGACTCAACACACGGGCTGGCCGACCCCCTACAGGGGCGCGGCGAGCTGTCACAAGGGCGAGCGGACGACCCACACAAGTATTCGATGATCTAGGGAGAGGTCACACTTGTGGCAGCAAAACGGGGTCCCACGTTCCGCAGGCGGGAACTGGGCAAGGAACTCCGACGCCTACGTGAGAAGGTCGGCCTGACGATCGAGGAAGCGGTCGCCGGCCTCGGATTCAGTGAAACCAAGCTCGGCCGGGTGGAGACAGGTCACAACAGCCTTCCGCGTATAGAAGACCTGGTGAAGCTGCTTGACCGATACGGCGTCGAAGACCTCGACGACCGCGAAGCGTTGCTGACCCTGAACCGGGACTCGCTCAGCCGGGACCCGTGGCTCCCGTACCGGGATGTCATGCCGTCAGGAATGCCGATGTACGTCGGACTGGAAGCCGATGCACGGGAGATCCGCGCATGGCAGCCCATGTACGTCTTTGGACTCTTCCAGACGGAGAACTACGTGCGCTCTCTGTTCATGACGGGCAAGCCCGTCGAAGAGACCACCACCGCGTTCGTCGAGAACAACGTCCGCCTACGGATGGAGCGAAAGCACCTGATCACTCGTGCAGACGGCCCTCTGATGCTTCGCGTCATCCTGGATGAGTCGGCACTGCGCCGGGTGATCGGCGGAGTGGACGTCATGAGGGAGCAGTACGAGGAGATCGAACGGCTCGCGGCTCGCGACAACGTGGTGGTGCAGATCCTTCCGCAGAGACTCGTCACATACCGCGCAGACATCAATTTTGCGCTCCTGGACTTCGATGCCCCTGTGGACTCGGTCGTCCAGTCAGATATTCCAGGCAGCATCTCGGTCACGGACAAGCCGAGCGATGTCTGGAAGTACAACCAGAGGTTCGACAGCATGCGCGACGAAGCTCTGGCGCCCTCGGCAACCGCCGGCTTCCTACACCAACTAGCACGAGAGATCGAGTAGCCATTAACACTCACCTGATGGCACCTGAAGTAGCCCCCGAGCACCTCTGGAGGAAGTCCTCCTACAGCGACCAACAGGGAGGCTCCTGCGTCGAGATGGTGGAGCTGACCAGCCAGGTCGGCATCCGCGACTCAAAGGCGAAGAACGGTCCCGCCCTGGTGCTTCCCGCTGCGGCTTGGACCACCTTCGTGGACCTGGTCCGTTCCGGGGCGTCAGCATCTGGCGCTACCACCGACTGATCGAGCGCAGCACAACCGTAGCGTCCCTCCTCGCCTGACAGAGAGGAGGGACGCGTTCCGCCATTCATGCCTCGCCAGGACCGCCCACGACCGTAAGAGTGCCCATGGCCCCATCACGGGGATGGTGGACGCTCGTGGACTTCATCATGCCGAGCGTTGGCCGCACCCTGCACCAATGCCAGCGGCCGGGTCAGGGTCGGAGTCCTACCCAATGCTCTACAAACTCGGGACAAAAACCGCTACCGCGCATCCGATGCAATGAGCGTCGGCGGGAAACATCGGAACGCTCTCCTTCGAGGAGAGCTCCGCGCACGTTGTTTCTTCGGACAATCCCGGACACCGGTGACCCCTATACGCATATTCCATCTTGCTCGCCGACCGTCGTCTCGGGCTGGTCGGTGTCGGGCTGCCGGCGCTCCAGCCCGAGCAGCTTCAGCAGTTCGGCTGTGACCACGCGGTAGGCGTTACCCAGCCGCAGGACCTTGACCGGATATACCCCTTGTTTGGCGAGCCCGTAGCCAGTGGACCGGCCGATCATGAGGGCCCGGTTCGCGGTGTCGAGGTCGATAACCACCGGGAGAGCTAGCAGTTCCTCGCTTGTCAGCCCCCGCGTCTCACAAGAAGAAGTAAGTGCCTTCACGGTACCCTCCTGGCGTCTTAATGTGCCTTCACACGCCAGAATGTGTATCACGGAGTTGCGGCCGCACTTGCTTGCCACATAAAGTGCAGCCATGAACCCTGAGCAATGGCCAGCTTCTCTGACTGCACGGGTAGCCAAGGCCATGCGCGACTCGCGCAAGGCCGCTGGCCTCACCATGGGGGACGTCGCCCAGGGCTGCGCCGCCCGCGGGCTGCCGGACATCACCGAGCAGACCGTCAAGAACCTGGAATCCGGGCGCAAGGCCAGCATGACGATCGCCGACTTCATCGTCCTGGCCGACGTCCTGACCGTCCCACCGGTGTCGCTCCTCTTCCCCCTCGGCACCGCCGCCACCGTGGAGATCCTCCCCGGCAGAACGGTGTCCACCTGGGACGCTCTCGCCTGGTTCACCGGCGAGACCCCCACGGCCCAGCCCGCCGCTGAAGGCACCTCCCGCGAGGTCCTCGACACCTTCCGCACCCACGGTGACCTGGTGGCCGCCGCGATGGCCTCCACCACCCTGGCCAAGGAACGGCGTCGGGCGGCGAGCACAACTCTGGACCGCGCGCTCAGAGCTGCTCTGCTGGAACGCGCGGCAGGCTACGAGGAGAACGCCTTCGAGGACTGCCAGGACCTGCGCGCCTTCCGCACCCGTATGTGTGAGCGGAGCCTCGTGCCCCCCGCCCTTCCCGAAGAGATCGCCTTCGTCGACCGGCACGAAGCAGACAGCCAACCGGAGGACGGCCTTCAGTGAGTGGAACCACTACCCGGCGGTGCTCCTGCCGTGACCCCAAGACCGGGAAGAGCTACGGCAAGGCATGCCCGAAGTTCACCAGCAAGCGCCACGGCACGTACGCCGTCCGCCATGAACTGCCGGCCCGGCAGGACGGCACCCGCCGCGAGTACCGCCGATCCGGCTTCCCCACCGCCACCAAGGCCACCGAGGAACTGGACAAGGTCCGGGCGCTGCTGTCCATACCCGACGAGGACGACCCCGCCGGGCAGATGCTGATCAGCGACCTGCTGGAGTCCTGCGCCCGGAGCAAGGAGCCGCTGCCCGACTACGACGAGACCCGGCGCCGGTTCACCACCGGCCAGCCCCTCAACGCGAAGACGACCGTCGCCGAATGGCTTGACCTGTGGCTCGCCGGCCGCAAGCGCCTGCGACCGACCGGACTCAAGCGATACGAACTCGACGTGCGTGTCCACCTCAAGCCACACCTGGGCGAGATACGCCTGGACAAACTTCGGGTGCACCACCTGGACACGATGTTCGGCGCCATCAACGAGAACAACATCGAGATCGGCGAGCAGAACGCGCAGCGGCGGGCCGCCATCGCCCAGCTCCGGGCAACCTCGCGCAAGGGCGCGGACGGCCGGGCCCAGCGCGCCGCGCTCCAGGAAGCGATCGAGGCCATGCCGCCCTTCCGCCGGATCACCGGGGCCAGCACCCAGCAGCACATCAAGGCCACTCTGCGCGCCGCGCTGAACGTGGCCATCGCTCAGCAGGCCATGCCGAACTTCAACCCGGCCGAGCACGTCGAGCTGGTGCCTGGCACCAAGCCCAAGGCGCTGGTGTGGACCGATGAGCGCCTCGCCCACTGGCAGACCACCGGCGAGAAGCCCTCCCCCGTCATGGTCTGGACCCCGCAACAGACAGGACTCTTCCTCGACTTCATCGCCGACGACCGCCTCTACGGTCTGTGGCACCTGATCGCGTTCCGCGGCCTTCGACGTGGTGAAGCCTGCGGGCTGCGGTGGATGGACCTCAACTGGACGGACTCCTCGCTCGCCGTGGCCACCCAGCTCGTCCAGGACGGCTGGGAGATCACCGAGGGCGCGCCCAAGACGAACTCCGGGGTGCGCACCATCGCGCTGGACGAAGAGTCCATCGCATACCTGCGCGAGCAGAAGAAGCGACAGGCCGGCGAACGCGCCCAGTGGGGCACAGGGTGGAAGCTGACCGGACGCATCTTCACCCAGGAAGACGGCTCCTGGCTCCACCCCGGCAAGGTCTCCGACCTGTTCGAGCGCCTGGTGGCTGCCGCCGAACTGCCCCCGGTCCGCCTCCACGATCTGCGCCATGGCGCCGCGACCCTCATGCTCGCCGCCGGGGTCGACATCAAGGTCGTCTCGGACACCCTCGGCCACTCCGACACCCGCATCACCCGGGACATCTACCAAGCCGTCCTCGACGACCTCGCGCGTGCCGCAGCCGAGGCCGTCATCAAGCTCGTTCCTCGCGCCCGCACCAGCGGCAATGCGAGCCGCAGTACGGGGCGGTTCCAGCGCATGCCGGGGATGGCCCAGCCAAGGCGCCTCCGCGACAACGAAGCCGGCGACAGCCCGAGTGCGTAGGCGATCCAGCTGCACGTGCCCCGGTCAGTGCATCACTGACCGGGGCGTTGCCTTTCGTTCAGCCGCCTGAGCCAGTGAGGGCCTGCGCGGTGGTATGGCCGCCGCACGCCACAACTGAGACCGCGGCGCATCACACGGGCGCGGTCGCTCGCTCCTTGTAGAGGTGGAAGCCGTGCTCGACCATCTGCACCGCACGCGTGGTGACCCAGACCATGATCTTGTAGTCGGTAGAGAGCTTGGTGAAAGCGACGTTCCCGACCTGACCGACTATCTCGCGTTCCAAGAAGCCCATGCTGTGCACGTCTCCATGGGCGAGGGCGCTACACGCGCTCCAGACGGCCTCGGCCTCGGCCGCTCCCACACCAGCTAGGTAATCACCAGCAGTGCGAACCATCTTCTTGTAACCGAAGGCCAGTTCCTTTTTCACGTCACTCGGCGGGATCCCGGCGCCAACAGCCAGATCCGTGATCTCCTTCGCTCGCTCAGCTTTGGTGCGCCTCGGGGTTGTACCGAGCAGTTGGTTCATACGGTCCGAGTGACCGTTGTCCTCCATCTGCAGGGCGAGCCGGCGCTGGATACGCGTCAGCCGCTTGCCGGGCGCGAGCAGCCACACCGCCCGAGCGCCGTTCTCGAACGCCCCGCGCAGCAGCGTCGCCTGGGCGTACGTGTGCATCGTGACGGTGATTTCATCGCCCTGCTCGTCGCCGACCAGGCTGCGACGGAGGCAGTGCAGGTGATCGCTGGCGACGGTAAGCGCCTGCCAGGCCAGGTGCGATACCTGGTATGGGTTTATCTTGGCGTCGTCACCCGCCAAGGCGCTGCCCGGCTGCACGTCCCAGGCGGAGAGGGGCATGGAGGTGAGCGCCTCGTATGGCTTCGTCTGCTCCAGCCGCGTCAAGATCGCCCGAAGGTACTGCTCTTCATCCGTGCTCGTTGTCACGGGATGAGGGTATTCGCCGAACTCGCCCGCACGCGACCGGCTTTCGGGAGCGTGTACACGACGCGTACATTGCGAGGCTACTCATGTCAGTGCACTGTGAGCCGCCAGGGGAGTATCGCAGGCGCTGGCGCGCGCCGTGGCGAAACGGGACTCCGTAGGCAGTCTCCTCCGCCTCGATTGATCGACAAATGAATCCAGCAACTCAGCTGCCCCTCCCCTGCGAATATTGGTCGGCAGGGAGGCAAGAGGGCGATTTTACAGCTCCCGCCATGGTGATCTACTTCTGGCTCCAGCGGTGGGCGAGCGCGGCGTCAGTGCGCAGAGTTGCGGGCATGCCCGCATCCACTTCGCCCTGGTCGTGCCGTTCGCCGCAGGGGCAAATGCTCCATCCGTCGCGTTCCACGCGTACGGCTACCGTCTCGGTGATGCTGGCAAGTTCGGTCAGCACGCCGACCGGCATCTCGGCCTCATCGCCAGCAGCGGCAGAGGACAGCGCCGATCCGATCTCGGTGGCCAGGTCCAGCGCGTGAGCCGCGGTGCGGCCGTCGCCATTCAGAGTCGCGTACTTGCCGGCTTGGGCGGCGGCCATCACCAGGCGGCCCGCCACGCGTACCGGCACCGCGACGGTGCGGGCTTCGACCCGAACCGGCCGTACGGCGTGCACATCTTCGGCACCCTCGCGGTCGGGGCCCGCAGCGGCAGTGATGGCCCCGGCCACCGCCTCCGGCTGTACCAAGTGGAGAGCCTCCTCCTGGTCCATACCGATCCGCTCGGCCACGGAGCGGACCATCAGGGCCACCACGTCGCGCACGGCCACCGGTTCGACCTCGACGCCCCGCGTCAGCAGTACCGCGCTCGTCTGGGCAACGATCGCCTTGAAGCCCACACTTTCCTGGATATCCGGCACCCGTCCAGCCTACGGGCTGCCGCTTGTCGGGTAACGACAAGTACGCAAGGACGGAGCACTGTTCCGCGAGACGGTCCTCCTGTGGCTGGCCCATGCCCACCGAGCGGCCGGAAGCACCTGTGGCAAGCAGCGGGCAGCCGACCGCACACAGCCCGCAGAGGTTCTCTACGCCCCGCGCCGTACGCACCTCCGTGGCGGCCCGCTGCGCTCCCGCTGTCCCGATGCGCTCCCCTCGCGCTCCCCCGGCCCCCGGCGGCCATCACCAGCCGGACCAGCAGGACCGCGACACACAGAGGAAAAGCGAAAGGCCCAGGTCAGAGAGTGTCTGACCTGGGCCTTGAATGAGCCGCCTTCGGGATTCGAACCCGAGACCTACGCATTACGAGTGCGTTGCTCTGGCCAACTGAGCTAAGGCGGCGTGCCGTGTGGACCATGGTGCGGTCTGCGGCGCCGCCAAGTCTACACAGTTTCCGGGGGTGCTCCGTACCTGCCCCGGGTGGGGGTCTTTTCGCAGGTCAGGAGCACTTCTTGGCGTTCGGCGGGGGTGTGCCCTCCAGGAGGTAGGTGTTGATCGCCGTGTCGATGCAGTCGCTGCCCCGGCCGTACGCCGTGTGGCCGTCGCCCTCGTAGGTCAGCAGGGTGCCGGAGGAGAGCTGGGCGGACAGGGACTGGGCCCACTTGTAGGGGGTGGCCGGGTCGCGGGTGGTGCCGACGACGACGATCGGGGCCGCGCCCTTCGCCTCGATGCGGTGCGGGGCGCCGGTGGCCTTGGTGGGCCAGTAGGCACAGTTCAGGGAGGCCCAGGCCAGGCCCTTGCCGAAGACCGGGGAGGCCTCTTCGAAGGAGGGGAGGGCCCGGGTGACCTCTTCGGGGCCGGTGAAGGCGGGCGGGAGGTCGAGGCAGTTGACGGCCGAGTTGGCGTACATCAGGTTCGCGTACGCGCCGTCGCCGTCGCGTTCGTAGTACGAGTCGGCGAGGGCGAGCAGGGGGGCACCGTCACCGCTCATGGCGGCCGCCAGGGCATCGCGCAGTTGGGGCCACGCGGACTCGTCGTACATCGCGGCGATCACACCGGTCGTGGCGAGGGACTCGCCCAGCGGGCGGCTCCCGCCGGTGGGGACAGGACTGGCGTCCAGGGTCGTGAAGAAGGCCTTCATCCGGGTCGAGACCTCGGCCGCCGATGTGCTGCCCAGGGGGCACTCCGCCTGTTTGACACAGTCCTGGGCGAAGGACTGGAAGGCCGTCTCGAAGCCGGCCGTCTGGTCACGGTTCAGATCGCGGGCCGGCAGGGACGGGTCCATCGCGCCGTCGAGGACGAGGCGCCCCGTACGCCGGGGGAACAGCTCGGCGTATGTCGCGCCCAGGAACGTGCCGTACGAGGCGCCCACGTACGACAGCTTCTTGTCGCCCAGCGCGGCGCGGAAGATGTCCATGTCACGGGCGGCCTCGACCGTGGAGACATGCGGGAGGATGTCTCCGGAACGCTTCTCACAGCCTTGCGCGAACTTCTTGAAGGACGCGGCCAGCAGTCCGGTCTCGGCCTGGTCGTCGGGAGTCTGGTCGACCTGGGTGTACTCGTCCATCTCCGCGCCGGTGAGGCATTCCACCGGCTCACTGCGGGCGACTCCGCGCGGGTCGATGGCCGCCATGTCGTACCGGGCGCGCACCGGCGCCGGGTAGCCGATGCCCGCGTACCCCTGGAGATATCCGATCGCCGAGCCGCCGGGGCCACCCGGGTTGACCAGGAGTGAGCCGAGCCGTGTGCCGGGGCCCGTGGCCTTCTTGCGGGCGACGGCCAGTTCGATCTCCGTCCCGTCCGGCTTGGCGTAGTCGAGCGGTGCCTTCAGCGTGGCGCACTGGAACCCGGAGGCTCCGCACGCGCGCCAGTCGAGCTTCTGGTCGTAGAACTTCTTCAGGGCCGCCGGATCGGAGGCCGCCGAATGCGACGCCGCCGGATCGGAGGCCGTCGAGCCCGACGTCGGCGTACAGCCGAAGACCAGCAGACCGGCAGCGGCCAGCGCGGTGGCGGAGACACGGAACAGGCGCCTGTTGTCCATTCGGGGAGCCTAGCCGCCGGATGGCGTACGCCGCCTGTCGATGCCCGTACGGATGAATAGGCCTTTTGTCAGCCCGCCCGCAGCGACACCGCCATCGCCTCCACGGCCAGCAGTGGCGCCACATTGCGGTCCAGCGCCTGGCGGCAGGCGCTGATCGCCTCTATCCGGCGCAGGGTCCGCTCGGGTGTCGAGGCACGGGCGACACGGTCCAGCGCGTCCCGTACATCCCCGTTGGCCAGCGGGACCCGTGAGCCGAACTGGAGGGCCAGCACATCGCGGTAGAAGCCGGTCAGATCCGTGAGGGCGAGATCGAGACTGTCCCGCTGGGTACGGGTGGAACGCCGCTTCTGCCGATCGGCCAGTTCCTTCATCACCCCCGCCGTGCCCCGGGGCATCCGGCCGCCGGCCGAGGCGCCGAGCGCGGCCTTCATGTCCTCGGTCTCCTTGGTGTCCACGTCCTCGGCGACCTGCTTGGCGTCCTCCCCCGCGGCGTCGACCAGCTCCTGGGCGGCTCTGAGACAGCCTCCGATGTCATCCACCCGCAGGGGCATCTTGAGCACGGTGGCACGGCGGGCGCGGGCCCGTTCGTCGGTGGCGAGGCGACGGGCCCGGCCGATATGCCCCTGGGTGGCGCGGGCGGCCGCGTGGGCGGCCTCCGGCTCGATGCCGTCCCGCCGGATCAGCACGTCGGCGACGGCGTCCACCGGTGGCGTACGCAGGACGAGATGGCGGCAGCGCGAGCGGATGGTGGGCAGGACGTCCTCCAGAGAGGGCGCGCACAGCAGCCAGACCGTACGGGGCGCCGGCTCCTCCACCGCCTTCAGCAGGACATTGCCCGCGCCCTCGGTGAGGCGGTCCGCGTCCTCCAGCACGATGACCTGCCAACGGCCCACGGCCGGGGAGAGCTGAGCACGGCGCACCAGCTCACGGGTCTCCTTGACGCCGATGGAGAGCAGGTCCGTACGGACCACCTCGACATCGGCGTGCGTACCGATCAGGCTCGTGTGACAGCCGTCGCAGAAGCCGCAGCCCGGCTCACCGCCGAGCGCGCGGTCCGGACTGGTGCACTGGAGCGCGGCGGCGAAGGCGCGGGCCGCGGTGGAACGGCCCGAACCCGGCGGCCCGGTGAACAGCCACGCGTGCGTCATCTTCGACACCTCGGGCGGCGGGGTGCCCGAGCCGTCGGCCGTCACCTGCGCGTCGGCGTCACGGGCGGCGGCGGCGAGCGTCACCTGAACGCGGTCCTGCCCGACCATGTCGTCCCATACGGTCATACGCCGTCACCGCTCCTTGCCATCCGCTGTCCTGCCGTGTGCGTGGTCGCGGCGTGCCCGCCGTGCCGCTGGGGCAGCCGGGGCCGCAGGGGGCATCCCTACATCCCCCGGTACATCCCCGGCTCCGGTCCCACCGCTCCGAACCCTTTCGATCCCATTGTGGGGCCGGGGTCCGACAACCGGTCCCCGCCAGCGCGGACATGCCACGCGACGGCCCCACGCGACGGCGCCACATGAGGGCGCCACACGCGGGCGTACGGCGACCGCACACGACGGAGATCCCCGCCACCGCGCCGTGTCCCGTACGCCCTCAAGGGATGAGCGGCGAGGGCTCAGCGGCGGCGCCTGCCGTCGGTCTCGTCGTCGTCCTCGCGCGGGCCGAGCAGTTCGTCCGCCAGGCTCGGAAGATCGTCCAGCGGAGTCTCCTCCGCCCAGTCCGAGCGACGGCGCGGGCGGGGGGACTCCGGCTCACGTTCCGGGCTGCCCTGCGGAGGGAACTGCGGCATCTCGCGCGTGCGCTCGTTGCCGCCCTCGGCGGCCGCGGCCGATTCGTCGTCGCGGAAGAAGCCCCGCGGCACCCGGTCGGCGGGATCGCTGTTGCGTACGGGCGGCAGCACGGCGGTCTCGTCGACGGCGCGCGGATCCCGCGCGTCCCGTGCGTCCCGTGCGTTCCCAGTCCGGTGCCCGCTCTGTGTGCCCCGCGTGCCCCGATCGTCCGCGGAGCCGCCGGAACCGAACCCGGAGCCGGAGCCCCGCTCCCCGTCCCGCACCGGCGCCGACGGCACCTGCGGGAGCACCGCGGTCTCATCGACCCCGCGATCCGCGGAGCGCTCGGGCGGCGCGGGCCTCTCGGACGGCTCCGGCCGTTCCGGCACCCGCGGAATGACCCGCGTCTCCTCGGCGTCCGGCGCTCCCGCCACGCGCGGGTCGGCCGGCCGCACTGCCGGGACCTCCTGGGTCACGTCGTCAGGCGTGATCGTCCGCTTCCGCATGACCGGCGTGGGCACCGTGAGCTCATTCGGCGAGATCGCAGACCCGGAGCCGGAGCCGGAACCAGATCCAGACCCGGAGCCGGCCGAGGCAGTGGGGCCACTGTCGGAACCGGGACCGCTGGAACCGGGACCGCTGTCGGAACCGGGCGCCGGTTCCTCGGCGAGCCGCCGCGCCTCCTCCGCCCGGAGCAGCGACTCCTCCGCCCTGCGCTGCTTCTCGCGGCGCCGCTCCTCGGCCTCGGCGCGCAGCCTGGCCTCTTCCTGGGCCTGCCTCCTGAGCCGCGCCTGCTCCGCCTCGTACGCCCGCTCCTCGGCCTCCCGGCGCGTACGCTCCTCCTCGGCCAGCCGCCGCGCCTCCTCGGCGCGCTCCCTGGCCTCCGCCGCCTCCCGTTCGGCCTCGCGCTGCCGCTCCTCCTCCAGCTCGCGGCGCTTGCGCTCCTCCTCCTCGGCACGGAGCTTGGCGAGCTGGGCCTGGCGCTCGCGCTCCAGCCGCTCCTCCTCCGCCTTGCGCGCGGCCTCTTCCTCAGCCCTGCGGCGGGCCTCCTCGATGGCGGCCCTGCGTGCCTCCTCACGGGCCTTCACCTCGGCCTCGGAGAGGGGCAGCATCTGGTCGAGCCGGTGCCGTACGACGGTGGTGACCGCCTCCGGCTCCTGTCCGCCGTCCACGACCAGGTAACGGGCGGGGTCGGCGGCGGCGAGGGTGAGGAAGCCCGACCGTACCCGCTGATGGAACTCGGCCGGCTCGGACTCCAGCCGGTCCGGCGCCTCCGTGAACCGCTCGCGCGCCGTCTCCGGCGAGACATCGAGCAGCACGGTCAGATGCGGTACGAGACCGTCCGTCGCCCAGCGCGAGATACGGGCGATCTCGGTCGGCGACAGGTCACGCCCCGCACCCTGGTAGGCCACGGACGAGTCGATATAGCGGTCGGAGATGACGATCGCGCCGCGCTCCAGGGCGGGGCGTACGACCGAGTCCACATGCTCGGCGCGGTCGGCGGCGTACAGCAGTGCCTCCGCGCGGTTCGACAGCCCCGCGCTCGACACGTCCAGCAGGATCGTGCGCAGCCGCTTGCCGACCGGGGTGGCGCCCGGCTCGCGGGTGACCACGACTTCGTGGCCCTTGGCACGGATCCACTCCGCCAGCGCCTCGACCTGGGTCGACTTGCCGGCTCCGTCGCCGCCTTCGACCGCCAGGAAGAAGCCGCTCCCGGCCGGGGAGAGGGCCGGGTCCGCGCCCCCGCGCAGCGCGTCACGCAGGTCACGACGCAGCGGCACTCCGGAACGGTCGTCCGTCTTGGCGAGGACGACCGCCGCGACCGGGAGCAGCAGCGCGCCTACCAGCATCAGCGTGAAGGCCGCGCCGTCGTGCGCGAAGACAAGGGTTCCATTGGCGAGGCGGTGCGGGCCGATGGCCGCGGCGACGAGGGGGGCGACAACCACGCCGACTGCGACAAAGACCCTGACGACAGCTTGCAGATGTTCGGTGACTCGGTTTCGACGGTACTCCTCCGCCTCCAGGTCGATAAGCGCGTGTCCGGTACTCGCCACGACCCCGGCCGCGAGGCCGGCGAACACCGCGAGGAACAGCACGGTCGCCATGTCCGGCACCAGCCCCATGGCCAGCAGCGCGATGCCGGTGATCGCGACCCCGAGCGCGAACAGACGTCGGCGTGACAGGGCGGGCAGCACCTTCGCGGCGCCGCGGATGCCGAGTCCCGTACCGCCCGTCAGGGCCAGGATCAGCAGGGCGAAGGCCACGGGGCCGCCGCCGAGGTCCTTGGCGTGGAGTACGGAGACGGCCACGGCGGACGCGACGGCTCCCGCGATCGCGCCGCACGCGAGGACCAGCAGCGGCAGCGCACCCGTACGCCCCTTGTCCCGGCCGCCGCCCCGGCCGCCGGGAACGGCGTCGCCAGCGGCGTCGGCGGCACCCGTACCGACGCCCACGCCCACGTTCACGTTCACGCCCACGGCGGACGGCCGTCGCAGACCTGCGAGCGGGGAGCGGGGACGCGGCGTACGGCCGTCGGGCAGTTCCAGGAAGTACAGGGTGGACACCGACGCGGAGAACAGTCCCGCCGCGACATACGAGCCGAGGGCCGCCTGATGCGACGAGAACCAGTCGATGCCGAGGCCGAGCAGATTGCCGACCAGCGTGGCGACGAGCAGGACGAACGCCGCGACGGGCACCGCGGCGAAGGCGGTACGGAGGGAGAGCCGGCGCAGCGCGTCGAGGTGGTCGGGCAGTGGCCGTACCGCGGCGCCCTCCAGCGGCGGGGGCGGCAGCAGGGCGGGGGCGGCGCTCTCCTTGGCGACCGTCCAGAACCTCTCGGCGACACCGAGGACGAAGACGGTGCTGAGCAGGATCGGGAGCGCCCGGTCCGGTGACCATTCGAGCCACAGCGGCGCGACGATGAGCAGCAGGAGGCGGAGCACATCCGCGACGATCATCGTCCAGCGGCGGTCCAGCGGACCACCGTCCTTCGCCGGCTTGGCGGGCCTGGCGGCCTTCTTGCCGGCCTTGCCGGGTTTCCCGAGCTTTCCGAGCCCGCCGCGTTCGACGGACTTGTCGGCCACGCCCTCGGCGCCGGTGCCGGCGCCGGTGCCGGCGCCGAAGTCGGCCCCCGTGGCCCCACCCGTGCCGACGGCCCCGGCCGCGGAAGCCGGTCGCCTCCCGCCGCCCGGCGCGAGCAGCGCCGACAGCGGTCCCAGAAGGACTGTGCCGAAGAGCAGCGTCGCGAGGACCCGGGCGCCGAACACGGCCGCGACGGCGAACGCCGCGCCCCGGTATCCCGCACCGAATGAGCCCTCGGCGATCGCCGCCTGCAACGACAGCAGCAGAAGCACGAGTACGGCGAGTACATCGCCGATACCGCCGGCGAACTGCGCCCCCCACAACCGCCGAAGCGGAGGAAGGCGCAGCAGGGACCGCACGGCACGCTCTCGTGAGTCTGCGGCAAGTGCGTCGGAGTCGGAGGTGGGGCTCACGACCGTTGGCTGCTCGGCTCGCGTCATCCGCCCAGCCTATCCGGAGCTGTTGCCTCCCTGGAGGCCCCGTCCGAACACGCGGACGCACACGAGCCGAACACGCGGGCGCACACGAGGTCCAACGGCGCACACGAGGCCCGTCGGGGACCGTTCACCCGGCCCCGCCACCGCACGCGCGCTTACCCGCACCCGGCCCACGCCCGGCCGACACGCGCACCACCGTACCCGTACCCGTACCCGTACCCGTAGAGCATGGGCACGGACGTAAGCACGGGTACGGGTACGGGCGTGGACGCGGCGGCAGGCCCCGCCACTCGCGGAGGCCCTGCCACTCGCCGCCACTCGCCCCAACGGGCCTTACGCGTCGTCCGTCTTCGTGGACGACGCCGTCTTCGCGGACGCCGCCTTCGCGGACGCCGTCTTCTTGGCCGCCGCGGTCTTCGCCGTCGTCTTCTTCGCGACGGCCTTCTTCGCCGTCGTCGCCTTCTTGGCCGGGGCCTTCTTCGCCGGAGCCTTGGCCGTCTTCTTCGCGGTCTTCTTCGCCGGGCTCTTCGCGCGCTTCTCCGCGAGCAGTTCGTAACCCCGCTCCGGAGTGATCTCCTCGACGCTGTCCCCGGTCCGCAGGGTCGCGTTCGTCTCGCCGTCCGTGACATACGGCCCGAAACGGCCGTCCTTCACCACGACGGGACGCTCGCTCACCGGATCCGTGCCCAGTTCCTTCAGCGGCGGCTTGGCCGCGGCACGCCCGCGCTGCTTGGGCTGGGCGTAGATCGCCAGCGCCTCGTCCAGCGTGATGCTGAAGAGCTGGTCCTCCCTCTCCAGCGACCGCGAGTCCGTGCCCTTCTTCAGATACGGGCCGTACCGGCCGTTCTGCGCGGTGATCTCGACACCCTCGGCGTCCTTGCCGACCACCCGGGGCAGCGACATCAGCTTCAGCGCGTCGTCCAGCGTCACCGTGTCCAGGGACATGGACTTGAAGAGCGAGGCGGTACGCGGCTTGACCGCGTTCTTGCCGGTCTTCGGGGTGCCGTCCGGGAGGATCTCGGTGACATACGGACCGTACCGGCCGTCCTTCGCCACGATCTGATGGCCCGTCACCGGATCTGCGCCCAGTTCGAAGTCGCCGCTCGGCTTGGCCAGCAGCTCCTCCGCGTACGCGACCGTCAGCTCGTCGGGCGCCAGGTCCTCCGGCACATCGGCGCGCTGGTGGCCCTCCTCGTCCTTCTCGCCGCGCTCCACATACGGCCCGTACCGGCCGACGCGCAGCATGATGCCGTCGCCGACGGGGAAGGACGAGATCTCGCGCGCGTCGATCGCGCCGAGGTCGGTGACCAGTTCCTTGAGACCGCCGAGGTGGTCCCCGTCCCCGTTGCCCGCGCCCGACGCGATACCCGCGTTGTCGTCGCCCTCGCCGAAGTAGAAGCGCCTGAGCCACGGCACCGCCTGGGCCTCGCCCCGCGCGATGCGGTCGAGGTCGTCCTCCATCTTGGCCGTGAAGTCGTAGTCGACCAGCCGGCCGAAGTGCTTCTCCAGCAGATTGACCACGGCGAACGAGAGGAAGGACGGGACGAGCGCCGTGCCCTTCTTGAAGACATAGCCGCGGTCGAGGATGGTGCCGATGATCGAGGCGTAGGTCGACGGGCGGCCGATCTCCCGCTCTTCCAGCTCCTTGACCAGCGAGGCCTCGGTGTAACGGGCCGGGGGCTTGGTCGCGTGACCGTCGACCGTCAGCTCCTCGGCGCTGAGCGCGTCGCCCTCGGCGACCTGCGGCAGCCGGCGCTCGCGGTCGTCCAGCTCCGCGTTCGGGTCGTCCGCGCCCTCGACGTACGCCTTCATGAACCCGTGGAAGGTGATCGTCTTGCCGGAGGCGGAGAACTCGGCGTCCCGGCCGTCGCTCGACCTGCCGCCGATCTTGACGGTGACGCTGTTGCCGACCGCGTCCTTCATCTGGGAGGCGACGGTCCGCTTCCAGATCAGCTCGTACAGCTTGAACTGGTCGCCGGTCAGACCCGTCTCCGCCGGGGTGCGGAAGCGGTCGCCCGAGGGCCGGATCGCCTCGTGCGCCTCCTGCGCGTTCTTGACCTTCCCGGCGTACGTACGCGGCTTGTCCGGCAGATAGCTCGCCCCGTACAACTGCGTGACCTGCGCACGGGCCGCCGAGACCGCCGTGTCCGACAGGGTCGTGGAGTCCGTACGCATATAGGTGATGAAGCCGTTCTCGTACAGCTTCTGCGCGACCTGCATCGTGGACTTCGCCCCGAAGCCCAGCTTGCGCGAGGCCTCCTGCTGGAGCGTCGTCGTACGGAACGGCGCGTACGGGGAGCGGCGGTACGGCTTGGACTCGACCGAGCGGACCGAGAAGGAGGTGTCCGTCAGCGCGGCGGCGAGCGCCCGCGCGGCGGCCTCGTCGAGGTGCAGCACCTGGTCGGACTTGAGCCGTCCGTCCGGGCCGAAGTCACGGCCCTGGGCGACACGCCGGCCGTCGACCGCGTTCAGCCGGGCGACGAGCGAGGAAGGGTCGGAGGCGTCCCCGGCGCGGCCGGTGGAGAACGTACCGGTCAGATCCCAGTACTCGGCGGAGCGGAACGCGATGCGCTCGCGCTCCCGCTCGACGACGAGCCGGGTCGCGACGGACTGGACACGGCCGGCGGACAGGCCGCGCATGACCTTCTTCCACAGGACCGGCGAGACCTCGTAGCCGTAGAGGCGGTCGAGGATTCGGCGGGTCTCCTGCGCGTCGACCATGCGCGTGTTGAGCTCGCGCGGGTTGGCGACGGCGGCCCTGATCGCGTCCTTGGTGATCTCGTGGAAGACCATCCGGTGGACCGGGACCTTGGGCTTGAGCACTTCCTGGAGGTGCCACGCGATGGCCTCGCCCTCGCGGTCCTCATCGGTGGCGAGGTAGAGCTCGTCGGATTCGGCCAGCAGCTCCTTGAGCTTTCTGACCTGGGCCCTCTTGTCGGCGTTGACGACATAGATCGGCTGGAAGTCGTGTTCGACGTCCACGCCGAGGCGCCGCACCTCGCCGGTGTACTTCTCGGGCACCTCCGCGGCGCCGTTCGGGAGGTCGCGGATGTGCCCGACGCTCGCCTCGACGACGTAGCCGGGGCCGAGGTACCCCTTGATCGTCTTCGCCTTGGCAGGCGACTCGACGATGACGAGTCGGCGGCCGCCGTGTGCGGTCTCGCTGGTCGGGGACAACTTCGCTCTTCTCTCCGGTCGACGCTCGGTGGGCCCGTACGGCAGTACGGGGCGTACAGCAGTACGGGCGTACGGCACGGCCGGGCGCGGGCGGCCCAGCGGTGACGCTGCTTCGCTGCGGAGTGTGACGGTACAACCCGCCCCCGTGTCAAACGGCAAAAGCCCGCAACGGCCACTCGAACGGTAACCCGACTCCAGGCATTCCTGCCGCCCGGACCCCCGTGCCCGTCGCGTCGCGCGGCACCGGCCCGGCCGCCGCCGGAACGTTCCGGAACGGTCGCGTCCGAGGGCTTCGAAACCCGTACGGTGCAGGTCCGGCACCCGGGCGGCGGTCGGCGCGGGTCTGTTCGATCATGGTCCGGCGGTACGGGACCGGCTCCGGGGAAGCGGATCAGATACGACCGAAACACCACACGCCGAGAGCGAGAAAGAGCACGCCCGAGAGTGTCGCGAGCGTGATGGACGCCGCAGGCCGCACCCCGTGGGCCACCGGCGCGCGGTGGAGCACCCGCGCCACCGTCCACAGCAGCAGTCCGGCGCCGAACAGCGCGAACACCGCTCCCGCGAAGATCGCCGGCCCGCTCTCCATGTCCGTACCTCGCTCCTGGCATGACGCCCTTCACGGGGCGCCGGGGGTTCAGGAGGCCGAGGCTGACACCCCGGGGCGTCAGGGGCACGAATTCCGGGTGAACGCCACGCGCGTGTTCGCCGCCCGCTCGCCGGGACCCGCTGTCCGGACCCGCCCTTCCGGACCCACGAAGACCCACGGGCGACCGGGTCGGCAGCGAGAGCCGGGCCGATGCCCCGGCGGACGGGCCGCCCACGGGCCGGTCGTCACCGGCCCGTCGTCACCGGCCCGTCGGTCGGCGGCCCCGCGGTCACCGGCCCGGACGCGGCGGCCCTGCGGACACCCCATCGGGCAGTCGTGTCAGAGCGATGTCGGTGCCGGGTCCAGGAACCCCTCCTCCACCAGCAGTCGGATCGCCTGGGGCGTGCGGTCGCGGAGCAGTACCGGGTCCTCCTGCATGAGCTGGGCGATCGCGTCGAGGATCCGCCCGGCGCTCAGCCTCCCGTCACAGACCCCCGCGAACCCGGCCGCCACCGCGTCGACCCTCGTGGCCCGCCGCATACCGCGGTGCTGTCGCAGCACCACATGCTCGGGGTCCTCGGCCCCCGGCAGCCCCACCTGCTCCTGGACGACCTCCGGGGACAGCAGGAAATGCCCGGCCAGCAGCCCCGCGTCGTCGTGCGAGCGCAGATAGTCCTGCCGCTCGAAGTGGGCCCGTACCGTCTCGCCGAGGGGCTGCTCGACCGGATGGGGCCACTCCTCCACGACGATCGACTGCCGCTCCCCGCCCGACTTCCTGAGCGTGATCCAGCCGAAGCCGACCGCCTTCGTCTTACGGGCCTCGAACTCGTCCAGCCACGCCTCGTACCGCGCGGCGTACTCCTCCGGGTCCTCCCGGTGGTCGCCGCTGTCGCGCAGCCACAGCTCCGCGTACTGCGTCACGTCCTGGACCTCGCGCTGCACGATCCAGGCGTCACAGCCGGGCGGCACCCAGGAACGCAGCCGCTGCTCCCACTCCTCCCCCTCCACGTGCTGCCAGTTCGCGAGGAAGTGCGCGAATCCGCCGTCGCGCAGCCGCTCGCCCGCCTGCCGCACAAGGGTGCGGCACAGATCGTCCCCGCCCATCCCGCCGTCCCGGTATGTCAGTCGGGCGCCGGGCGAGATGACGAACGGCGGGTTGGAGACGATCAGGTCGTACGTCTCGTCCCCGACCGGCTCGAAGAGCGAGCCCTCGCGCAGCTCCGCGTCCGGCGCGCCGGAGAGGGCCAGCGTCAGCCGGGTGAAGCCAAGCGCCCGCGGATTGAGATCGGTGGCGGTGACCCGTACGGCGTGCTGGGCGGCGTGCAGCGCCTGGATACCGGAGCCTGTGCCGAGGTCGAGCGCCTTCTCGACGGGGGTCCGTACGGTGATCCCCGCCAGGGTCGTCGAGGCCCCGCCCACACCGAGCACCACCGCCTCGTCATGACCGCTCGCGCCCGAGGCACCCCCGACGGCCATCCCCAGGTCGGACACGATGAACCAGTCCTGCCCCTCCGGTCCGCCGTACGGCCGGACGTCCACCGTCGCCCGGACCTCCCGCCCGTCCCGTACGACCCAGCCGTCGGCCAGGGCCTCGTCCAGCGGCAGCGTGGCCGCCGCACGCTCCTGCGGGACCGGCTTCTGGAGCAGGAAGAGCCGTACGAGCGTGGCGAGCGGGGTGTCGCCGCGGGTGGCGCGCAGCGCGGGCACGGTCTCGCTGCGGGCCAGCGCGGCGTACGCGGGCGCGCCGAGCAGGTCGAGCAGACCGTCGACGGTGAAGTCGGCGGCGAGGAGGGCCGCACGGAGTCGGGGCGAGTGGTCGGGCGCGGGAAGGCTGGTCGTACTCACCCGCCCATTGTGGCGGCTCCCACTGACAACGGCCCGCGGCCCGGTCCCTCCGTTCGGGGGACCGGGCCGCGTGGTCGTGTTCGAGAGCGTCCAAGAGCGGATGTCGTGGATCGCCGCGCGCACCGCGGAACGGCGGCAGCGACGCCGATACGGACGGTGGCGGGCGGGGTGGACGGTTCGAGAGGACCCAGGGCCTCTCGTTTGGATCTTGCTGGGCTCGCCAGATCCAAACGAAAGACCCTAGCCGCCGTTCGCCGGAGAGCCGGTCGCACCGGCACTGGTCGGCGGGGTCTTCTGGCACCCGGTCTGCTTCGCCATGGCCTTGCCGACCGCACCGGACTGGAGCCGCTGGAGCGCCTTGTCACCGCTCCTGCTGAGCTTGTCCAGCTCGTCCGCGATGCCCTTGAGGCCGTCGGCGAAGTCCGCCTGGTCCTTCGTGTTGAGCTCGTCGACCTTCTGCTGGAGGCTCGCGTACGCCGTGGAGGTGGCGTTGAGTTCCTTGACGGCCTCCTGCTGCGTCTTCTCGCCGTCGGCGACGGGCGGGGCGCCCGCGCTGTTCACGGCGGAACCCAGCGCCTTGTAGGCGCCGGAGATGGACTGGAAGGCCGCCGAGTCGGTCCTCTGGACGTCGATGGGCTTGGTGCTGTCCGAGGTCGCCTGCTGGATGGAGGTGTTGGCGGCCCCGATCTTCTTCAGCTCGGGCTGAACCTGGTCACAGACCTTCTTGGCCCAGTCGTTCACCTTGCCCTCGCTGTCGTCACCGCAACCGGACAGCGTCATGAGCAGTACCGCACCGCCGGACAGCGCGGCCACAAGCTTCTTGTTCACCGGATGGTCCCTTCCAAGGCTCTCGGCCCCGGAACATACACGCCAAGTGGGCGACAACCATGTCCAGGTCGTCCAGTCCGTGTGCTATTGCAGCCATTTGCACCAAGGGAGAGACACCTCACGCACGCCGTGAGTTCCCAAGAACGTGAGTTCCCGAGCCCGCCGACGGGCGGACGGCGCGTCCCGCGGCGCCGCCCGCCCGCCGTCCGCCGGAGAACTCAGGACGCCACGGCCGGGTCCGGTGACTTCTCCGTTCCGCCGCCCGAGCCGTCACCGCCGCTGCCGTCCCCACCGTCCACCGTCACCGAGCGCCGTTTGGAGACATACACGGCCCCGATGATGACGGCCAGCGCGAGCAGTGCCACCAGGGTGCGGATGCCCGCGCTGGCGTCGCTCCCGTAGCTGAACTGCACGACCGCGGGCGCGATGAGGAGCGCCACCAGGTTCATGACCTTCAGCAGCGGGTTGATGGCGGGTCCCGCCGTGTCCTTGAACGGGTCCCCGACCGTGTCCCCGATCACCGTCGCGGCATGGGCGTCGCTGCCCTTGCCGCCGTGGTGACCGTCCTCGACCAGTTTCTTGGCGTTGTCCCAGGCGCCGCCGGAGTTCGCCAGGAAGACGGCCATCAGGGTGCCGGTGCCGATCGCGCCAGCCAGGAACGAGCCGAGCGCACCGACCCCGAGCGAGAAGCCCACCGCGATCGGGGTGAGGACGGCGAGCAGGCCCGGCGTGGCCAGCTCGCGCAGCGCGTCCTTGGTGCAGATGTCGACCACGCGCCCGTACTCCGGCTTCTCCGTGTAGTCCATGATCCCGGGATGCTCGCGGAACTGCCGCCGCACCTCGTAGACCACCGAGCCGGCCGACCGCGACACCGCGTTGATCGCCAGTCCGGAGAAGAGGAAGACGACCGCGGCGCCCAGGATCAGCCCCACGAGGTTGTTGGGCTGGGAGATGTCCAGACTGAGCGTCAGCTCGCCCGCCTTGGCCCCCACATCCGCCACGGCCGTGGCGATGGCGTCGCGGTACGAGCCGAAGAGCGCCGCCGCGGCGAGTACGGCCGTGGCGATGGCGATGCCCTTCGTGATGGCTTTCGTGGTGTTGCCGACGGCATCGAGGTCGGTGAGCACCTGGGCGCCCGCGCCCTCGACGTCGCCGGACATCTCGGCGATGCCCTGCGCGTTGTCGGAGACCGGGCCGAACGTGTCCATGGCGACGATGACACCGACGGTGGTGAGCAGTCCGGTACCGGCCAGCGCCACCGCGAAGAGCGCGAGCATGATCGAGGTACCGCCGAGCAGGAACGCCCCGTACACCGCAAGCCCGATCAGCAGGGCGGTGTAGACGGCGGACTCCAGACCGATGGCGATGCCCGCGAGCACCACGGTGGCGGGGCCGGTCAGGGCGGACTTGCCGATGTCCTTGACCGGGCGCCTGGTGGTCTCGGTGAAATAGCCGGTGAGCTGCTGGATCAGGGCGGCGAGCACGATACCGATGGCGACCGCGACCAGGGCGAGCACCCGCGGATCCCCGGCGTGCGTGAGGATCGCCTGATCGTCCACACCGTTCAGTTCCGCGTACGAGGACGGCAGATAGACGAAGACCGCCACAGCCACCAGGACGAGCGAGATCACCGCGGAGATGAAGAAGCCGCGGTTGATGGCGCTCATTCCGCTGCGGTCGGAGCGGCGCGGGGCGACCGCGAAGATGCCGATCATCGCCGTGATCACCCCGATCGCCGGAACGATCAGCGGGAAGGCGAGCCCGAAGTCACCGAACGCCGCCTTGCCGAGAATGAGCGCCGCGACCAGGGTCACGGCGTACGACTCGAAGAGGTCGGCGGCCATGCCCGCGCAGTCCCCGACGTTGTCGCCCACGTTGTCGGCGATGGTCGCGGCGTTGCGCGGATCGTCCTCGGGGATGCCCTGCTCCACCTTGCCGACCAGGTCGGCTCCGACGTCGGCGGCCTTGGTGAAGATCCCGCCGCCGACACGCATGAACATGGCGATCAGCGCGGCGCCGAGTCCGAAGCCCTCCAGCACCTTGGGCGCGTCGGCGGCGTAGACGAGGACCACGCAGGAGGCACCGAGCAGGCCGAGGCCCACCGTGAACATGCCGACCACACCGCCCGTACGGAATGCGATCTTCATGGCCTTGTGGGAAACGGCCGTGAGATCTTTTTCCGGCTCGCCCTCCGCCGGGGTCGCCTCGCGCGCCGCCGCCGCGACCCGCACATTGCTGCGTACGGCGAGACGCATGCCGATGTAACCGGTGGCGGCCGAGAAAAGCGCACCCACCAGGAAGAACAGCGAACGTCCCGCGCGCTGCGACCAGTTGTCGGCCGGCAACAGCATCAGCAGGAAGAACACCACGACGGCGAAGACGCCGAGGGTACGCAGTTGCCGGGCCAGATAGGCATTCGCGCCTTCCTGTACGGCCGCCGCGATCTCTTTCATCGAATCCGTGCCCTCACCGGCCGCCAGAACCTGGCGCACCAGGAGCTGGGCGACGAACAGCGCCGCCAGCGCGACCACCGCGATGACGATCACGATGAGCCGGTTGTCGTCCGTGAGTATGGCCGCCGCGAGAGAAGTGGGGTTTTCGGACAGTTGTGGATGGAAGTGCCCCGCCATTCGTCCTCCTTGACGCTCAGCGTTCAAGATGGACGGATTGTAGGGAGCAGGACCTGATCAAAACAGAGCACGCCACATGCAATCGACCGTGACTTATCTATACGTAAATGATCGCGCTGAAAATAGGTAATGGGATAAACACATTGATAAAATGATCGACGATCTTTCGAGAAATAAGAAAGGCCCTGCTCAGCAGGGCCTTTCGAGGGGGTGACAGGGCACTTCGATCACAACATCCCGGCTGTCCGATCAGACACGACGACGATGGCCCGATCAGGCACCGGAACGGCTCGATCAGGCCCCAAGACAGGCCGGTCGAGCACGGAGACGCGTCGGTCAACCATCGGAACGGGGCGGATCAGCCACGGGGACGGAGCGATCAGGGCATCGCGACGGCCGGCGTCGTCGGCCAGGTCATCCGGATGACCCCGCCGTCGTCTCCCGAGCTGACTTCCACATCGTCGACGAGACCGCTGATGACCGCGAGCCCCATCTCGTCCTCGCCCTCGGCATCGCCGTCGTGGAGATCGCCCGAGGACGCTCCCTCGGGCGCGTCCGATCCGGCGCCACCGGCGCCGCCACCCGTCCCGGTGACGCCGTCACCGACCTCGATGGAGAAGTTCTTCTCCTCCTCGGTCAGCACGACCCTCACCGGGTCGGTGATGCCATGGCTGCGGTGCAGCCCGACCGCCCGGCTGCATGCTTCACCGACCGCGAGTCTGACCTCGTCCAACACTGCTTCGTCGACACCGGCCCGGCGCGCCACGGCGGCCGCCACCAGGCGGGCCGTCCTGACGTGTTCGGGCTGGGCGCTGAAGCGCAGTTCAACGGTGGCCATGCGATCCCCCTCGAACGTACGAGCGTGCGAACTCACGAGCGAGGGCATCCGGGCGTAACGCCCGGTGCCTCTGCCCTCTTCCGGAAGGCTCCGGCCGACCTCAGTCGGTGGCCGCCACGGCCTCGTCGACCGTGGTGTGGATGGGGAACACCTTGGTCAGACCGGTGATCCGGAAGATCTTGAGAATGCGCTCCTGGTTGCAGACCAGACGCAGCGAGCCCTCGTGGGCACGCACACGCTTCAGGCCACCCACCAGCACGCCGAGACCGGTCGAGTCCAGGAAGTCCACGCCCTCCATGTCGACAACCAGGTGGTAGCTGCCGTCGTTCACCAACTCGACCAACTGCTCGCGCAGCTTGGGCGCGGTATACACATCAATCTCGCCACCGACCTCGACGACCGTACGGTCGCCACCAGGGCCGGACACATTGCGAGTCGACAGGGACAGGTCCACGGATCCTCCAGCACCTTGCTATCGAGCGGTCGCCCCTCGGGTCTCCCCGACGGAGCCAGGGGACGTATCGCCAGCCGCGATGGCATTCAATCACTTACCAGCAGTCGCGCACGACGCCTTGAGCCCATTGTCCGTCACACCAGTGACACACTCGATGCCGATGGCCAGGAATTCCCGCCCCAGTGGGCCCCCCGCGACCGGGGGCCGGCGCCCCTCCCCCAGTACGGTCCTCGACCGGCTCGCCGCGGGAGCGGGCCGTGCTACGCGCATCACCCATACGGAGCACCTGCCCCCGAGGGCGGGACGTCATGCGGTCTGGCCGGATCGCATCAGACCAGAAGTGATCAACGCCATTCAGCAGGCCGGGATCGACCATCCGTGGGCGCATCAGGCCGCCGCCGCGGAGCATGCCCTGGACGGCGAATCGGTCGTCATCGCCACCGGTACCGCCTCGGGCAAGTCCCTCGCCTATCTCGCTCCCGTGCTGACCACGCTCCTCGACGGCTCGGAGGCCCCGAACGGCCGCGGCGCGACCGCGCTCTATCTCGCCCCGACCAAGGCGCTCGCCGCCGACCAGCGCCGTGCCGTCCGAGCGCTCGCGGAACCCCTCGGCACCCGTGTACGCCCCGCCGTCTACGACGGCGACACCCCCGTCGAAGAGCGGGAATGGGTCCGGCAGTACGCCAATTACGTCCTGACCAACCCGGACATGCTGCACCGGGGCATCCTCCCGTCCCACCCCCGCTGGTCCTCCTTCCTGCGCTCGCTGCGCTATGTCGTCATCGACGAATGCCACACCTATCGCGGCGTCTTCGGCTCGCACGTGGCCCAGGTGCTGCGCCGACTGCGCCGCGTATGCGCCCGTTACGGTGCGCATCCGGTCTTTCTGCTCGCGTCGGCCACCGCCGCCGAACCCGCCGTGGCCGCCGGCCGGCTCACCGGGCTGGCCGTCCACGAGGTCGCCGACGACGCCTCACCGCGCGGCGAGCTGGTCTTCGCCCTCTGGGAGCCCCCGCTCACCGATCTCCACGGTGAGAAAGGCGCTCCCGTCCGCCGTACCGCCACGGCGGAGACCGCCGACCTCCTCACGGATCTGACCGTCCAGGGCGTCCGTACGGTCGCCTTCGTACGCTCCCGTCGGGGCGCCGAGCTCATCGCCGTGATCGCCCAGGAGCGGCTGGCCGAGGTGGACCGCTCCCTGGCCCACCGGGTCGCCGCCTACCGGGGCGGCTACCTCCCCGAGGAGCGCCGCGCCCTGGAGAACGCCCTCCACTCCGGCGAGCTTCTCGGCCTCGCCGCCACCACCGCCCTGGAACTGGGCATCGATGTCTCGGGCCTGGACGCCGTCGTCATCGCCGGCTACCCCGGCACCCGCGCCTCCCTCTGGCAGCAGGCAGGCCGGGCGGGCCGCACGGGGGAAGGAGCGCTGGCCGTCCTCGTCGCCCGGGACGATCCGCTGGACACCTTCCTGGTCCACCACCCCGAGGCGCTGTTCCAGCAGCCCGTCGAATCCACCGTCCTCGACCCGGACAACCCGTATGTCCTCGCCCCCCATCTCTGCGCCGCCGCCGCCGAACTCCCGCTCACCGAGGACGATCTGACGCTCTTCGGCCCGGCCGTCCCCGAGCTGCTGCCGCAGCTCGAAAGCGCCGGACTGCTGCGCCGCCGTGCCTCCGGCTGGTACTGGACCCGCCGGGAGCGGGCCGCCGACCTCACCGACATCCGGGGCGAGGGCGGCAGTCCCGTCCAGATCGTCGAGGCCGGGACCGGCAGGCTGCTGGGCACCGTCGACGAGGCGGCCGCCCACACGGCGGTCCACGAGGGCGCCGTCCATCTCCACCAGGGCCGGACCTATCTGGTGAAGCGGCTCGATCTGGCGGACTCGGTCGCCCTGGTCGAGGAGGCCTCACCGCCGTACTCCACCACCGCCCGCGACACCACCGCCATCTCCGTGCTCGAAACCGACACCGAGATCCCCTGGGGCGACGGACGCCTCTGCTACGGATCGGTCGAGGTCACCAACCAGGTCGTCTCCTTTCTGCGCCGCAGGCTGATCACCGGCGAGGTGCTCGGCGAGAGCAAGCTCGATCTGCCGCCGCGGACACTCCGCACCCGGGCCGTGTGGTGGACGGTCACCGAGGACCAGCTCGACCGGGCCCGGGTCAATCCGGAGCAGCTCGGCGGCGCGCTGCACGCGGCCGAGCACGCCTCGATCGGGATGCTCCCGCTCTTCGCCACCTGCGACCGCTGGGACATCGGCGGAGTGTCCGTACCGCTCCACCCGGACACCCTGCTGCCGACCGTCTTCGTGTACGACGGCCACCCCGGAGGCGCCGGATTCGCGGAACGGGCCTTCAGGACGGCCCGGGAGTGGCTCTCGGCCACCCGTGAGGCCATCGCCTCCTGCGAGTGCGACGCCGGCTGTCCCTCCTGCGTCCAGTCCCCCAAGTGCGGCAACGGCAACGACCCCCTGCACAAGCGTGGCGCCGTACGACTCCTGACCGAGCTGCTCAGCTCCGCCCCGGATCCCACCGCCCCGGCGGCCCCCGAGACCCCCGAGGCCCCCGAGGCCCCCGAGGCCCCGGCGGCCCAGAGGACCGGGACCGCCCCAGTGGCTCCGGTGGCCCTGGGCACTCCGGCAGGCTCGAACGTTCCGGCGCCCCCCACAGCTCCGGGCACGCCGGTGGCCGCGCCGGTCGCGCCCTCCGTGGAGTAGTAGCCGTCGGCCCTCCGTGGAGCAGCCGTCCCGTGGAGTGGCCTGCGACGGCTGTCATCTCATGGCACGGCCCTTCCCGCCCCGGGCGGAAGTGTCGCGAGCCGCGGGCCGGCGCGGGCCCTGATCGTCGGGGTGTACGGTCCGAAGGCCGCCCGAGCCGTCACATCCGCGATGCCCCCGCTCAGCCCGCACCTCACCACCTCCGCCCCCTGTGCCGACGCCACGCCTGCCGCCCGGCGGCAGGCGTCCGCCTGTCCCAGCAGCGCGTGGTCCGCGGCGGCGAGGGCCGCCAGGTCCGCCGCCGCGGCCGCCCGGTGCCGGGCGAGGACCGCCTGCCCCATGGCGAGCACCACCGCGAACACCACGCACATCGCGGAGGCCGCCAGGGCCACCCACACCGTCGCCGCACCCCGGTCCCTGGTCACGGCGCCACCCATGACGGCCCCGGGCCTCCCAGGCCGTCTCCGGAGGCGTCCAGGGCGTCCTCGGCCGACGCGACCGCCTCCGCCGTGAGCGTCACGCCCAGCGTGCCCGCCCCGGGCGTCGGAGCCTCCACCCGCACCCGCCACAGATCGCCCGTACGCCCCAGCGTGACCCTCGCGCCCTCAGGGGCCGCCGAGCGCGCGGCGTCCAGCACCACGGCCCGTGGCTCGGACCTGGCGGCGGCCCGTGCGCCCGCCCGTGCCGCGTCCACGCACCGGATCTGCGCCGAGGCCGCTGTCAGCGCCCAGACGAGGGCCATGGTGAACACCACCAGCGCCGGCACCGCCACGGCCGCCTCCGCCGTCACCGAGCCCCGCTCGGAGCGCCCGGAACGCACGGCCTCAGATCTGCGCATGGAGCGCCTTCCCGATCACCGACTCCAGCGCGGCCGAGACGGACCCGCTCGTGACCACCTTGTAGAGCACGGCGGCGAGCGCGCAGGCCGCGATGGTCGCCACGGCGTACTCGGACGTGGCCATCCCCGTGTCGGCACGCAGACGCCGCCGTACCTGGCTCGCCCCTCCCCACCGGCTCAGACACCATCGGCCCACAGGGCCCCCGCGGCCCTTCCACAAGGTCCGTCCGATCCGGATCATCCGTGTCGTCCGACGCCTATGGCCCGTACGGCGCATGGTCATCCACATGTTTGCCTCCCCGTAGAAAACGCTGAACAGAAGTTCCGCTCGACACGGCCCCGCCGAAAGGCTCAACGGCCCTTCAGGAGTCCGCTCGCGAGGCCGATGAGCACCGGCACCACCCCGACCGCCAGAAAGGCGGGCAGGAAACACAGCCCCACCGGCGCGGTGATCAGCACCTGGGCCCGCTGGGCCCTGGCCAGGGCGGCGCGCGAGCGCTCCGCCCGGAGGCCCTCCGCCAGCCGGGACACCGGTTCGGCGGCCGGTGCTCCCGTGGCCGCCGCCCGCTCCAGGCACCGGGCCAGCCCCGCCGCTCCCGGTATCTCCCCGAGCCGCCCCCACGCCTCGGCCGGTTCGCCGCCGAGACGCAGCTCCGCCGCCGTCCGTGCCAGCCGGTCGCCCACGGGCCCGCCCAGCGACTCGCCGACCGCCTCGGCCGCCTCACGCGGCCCGGCTCCGGCGGCGAGGCAGGCGGCCAGCAGATCGGCCGCGAGTGGGAGCTGACGCGCCGCCTCGTCGGCCGGCCCGCCGTCTCCCGGCCTCCGGCTACGCAGCCATCTCCGCACCCCGTACGCGCCCACGAGCCCCACCAGCCAGCCGGCCGCCCCACCGACCAGGGCCCAGCCAATGACCACCGCGCAGAACGGCGGCCCCCAGAGCCGTACCCATACCACCGGATCAGGCCGCGATCGCCCCTGTCCGTCCTCGACCGCCAGCAGGGCCGCGAGCCGCCCGCGCACGCGCCGTTCCCGCCGCGCCGCCGCCACCGCGAGCACCGCGCACCCGAGGGCGGCGAGCGCCTGAGCCGTTACCCACAGCCTGTGGGCGAACTCCTGACTCATGACGCCTCCCCGGCCCGCACGATCCGGGTGGCCCACCACAGGCCCGCGCCCTCCAGGGCGCCGCCCACCGCCAGCAGTCCCCAGCCGGCCGGAGTGTGCAGCAGCACCTTCAGCGGGTCCGCGCCCAGAGCCGAGCCGAGCAGCAGACCCACCACCGGAAGCGCCGCGAGCAGCACGACCGTCGACCAGGCACCCGCCAGTTGGGCCCGTAACGCCTCCTGTCTCTCCCGGTCCGCCCGCAGCGCGCCCTCCAGCCGGTCCAGCCCCGCGGCGAGCCCCGCTCCACCGTCCACGGTCACCCGCCAGCACGCCGCGAGTCCCACAAGCCCGTCAGCGCCCGGCTCACGCGCCGCCAGACGCAGGGCGCCCGGTACGTCGCCGCCGAACCGCGCGGCGGCCAGCACGGCCGCCTCCGCGCCTCCCAGCCCGCCGGTGGCCCCTGCGGCCACCAGCAGCGCCGAAACGGGCTGGAGACCAGCTCTCAGCTCGCCCGCCGCCGTGCCGCACAGCGCGACGATCCCGTCGGCCCGCCGCTCCCGCGCCCTTTTCCGCTCCCCGGAGCGCAGCCTCCGCCTCATCAGCGGCACCGCCAGCGCGCCCCCGACCAGCGGCAGCGGCGACTCCCCCAGCACGGCGAGCGCGACCGCCGGTGGCACACAGAGCCATTCCCGGCCCAGCGTCCGTACCCGCCCTTGGACCAGCGCCGTCCAGCGCCGCCACGACGGGACCCCCGGCACGGGGCCGGGCCCACCCCCCTCCCCGAACAGCAGCACGGCCCGGCGGAGCCCGCGCGCGTGGCCGGCCATCAGCCAGGCCGCGGCCCCCGCGCACAGGGCCGACGCCCCCGCACAGACCACCGTCCACAGACCCGTCACAGCGCGCCCCCGATCCGCTCCAGCAGCCGTGGCCAGCCCCGTTCGTGAGCGAAAGCCTCGGCGCCCCAGCTCAGCGCCGGCACCGGAACCACCAGCCCCGCGGCATTCCGCTCCAGCACATGCACCTCGGCGATCCTCCGGCGCCCGTCGCGGTCCCTCACAAGATGGATCACGGCCGAGAGCGCGGCGGCCAACTGGCTGTGCAGCGCCGCCCGGTCGAGGCCCGCGGCCGTCCCCAGTGCCTCCAGCCGCGCGGGCACGTCCGCCGCCGTATTGGCGTGCACGGTGCCGCAGCCGCCTTCGTGTCCCGTGTTCAGAGCGGCCAGCAATTCGGTGACCTCATGCCCTCTGACCTCGCCCACGACCAGCCGGTCCGGCCGCATCCGCAGCGCCTGCCGGACGAGATCCCGCAGCTCCACCAGGCCCGCGCCCTCCTGGTTCGCCGGGCGGCCCTCCAGCCGCACCACATGCGGATGGTCGGGCCTCAACTCCGCCGAGTCCTCGGCCAGTACGATCCGTTCCCGCGCACCCACCAGGCCGAGCAGGGTGGAGAGGAGCGTGGTCTTTCCCGTGCCGGTGCCGCCGCTGATCAGGAACGACAGCCGTGCCTCGATCAGTGCCCGCAGCACGCGCTCACCGCCCGGCGGCACAGTCCCCGCCGCGGTCAGCTCCGCCAGCGAGAACGCCGTCGGCCGTACCACCCGCAGCGAGAGGCACGTGGAGCCGACCGCCACCGGCGGCAGTACCGCGTGCATGCGGGTCCCGTCGGGGAGCCGGGCGTCCACCCAGGGACGCGCGTCGTCCAGCCGCCGCCCGGCCACCGCGGCGAGCCGCTGTGCCAGCCTCCGTACGGAGGCGGCGTCGGCGAACGACACGGCGGTCAGCTCCAGCCCCCCGCCCCGGTCCACCCAGACACGGTCGGGTGCGGAGACCAGCACATCGGTGACCGCCGGATCGGCGAGAAGCGGCTCCAGTGGCCCCGTCCCCACCAGTTCGCACCGCAACTCCGCGGCGGCGCCCAGCACTTCCGTGTCACCCAGCAACCGCCCCTGCGCCCGCAACGCGGCGGCCACCCGGGCCGGTGTCGGATCCGCCCCGCTCTCCGCGAGCCGCTGCCGTACGGCGTCCAGCAGCCCGTCGGCGGCCGTCCCGCCGGTCATGACGTCACGCTCCCGTCCCCGGCCAGCGCCCGCTCCCAGAAGGCCGTGCAGAACGCGGCCAGCGGTCCTCGCGCCCGGGAGCCCGGCGGCGCCCCGCCGTCCTGGTCCTGCGCCAGACCCGGCTCCAGGGGCAGTTCGCCCGCGAGCGGGAGCCTGAGCGCGTCGGCGATCCACCGCTCGTCCAGCCCGGCCGCGTACGGACCGCGGACCACCGCCCGCAGATCCTGGAGCACCATGCTCACCGTCGAGGCCACCCGGCGGGCCGCCGCGACGGCCCGCAGTTCGGCGGGCACCACCAGCAGCCCCAGGTCGAGCTGGGCCAGCGCCTCCGCCACGGCCTCGTCGACCCGTCGCGGCAGATCCACCACCACGACACCGCCCCGCCTGCGGGCGGCGGCGAGCACCGAGCGCATGGCCTCCGGCTGGATCACCACCGCGTCCCCGCGGTCCCAGCTCAGCACCCGCAGCTCATGGAGGCGCGGCAGTGACTCCTCCAGCGCGCCGCCCGCGACCCGCCCCTTGGATGCCGCGAAATCCGGCCATCGTCTGCCCTCTTCCTGCTCTCCCCCGAGCAGCACATCGAGCCCTCCGCCGAGCGGATCGCCGTCGACGAGCATCGTGCGCCGACCGGTCCGCGCCGCGGTCACGGCCAGGGCGCAGGCGAGCGTCGACGCCCCGGCGCCGCCCCGCCCCCCGATCACGCCGACCGTGAGCGCCTGCCGTCCCACCCCCTCGGCGGCATCCGCGATCCGGTCGACGAGCCAGCTCTCCGCGTCGGGCAGCCGCAGCACACAGTCGGCGCCGATCTCCACCGCCCGCCGCCACACCCCAGGGTCGTCCTGGTCCCGTCCGACGAGCATCACGCCCCGTCTGCGGGTGGTGCCTCGGCAGCGGGCCGCCGCGTCGTCCCCCACGAGCACCATCGGGGCGTCGTCCCAGCATTCCTTCCGCTCCGGCACCGAGTGATGCACTTCGGGCTCGGCGCCCGCCGCCGCGCACAGCCGCAGCAGATCGTCGAGGAGCTCCACATCCTCCGTGACGATCAGCGGCCCCGTCCCGCGTCCCTCGGCCGTCTGTGAACGATCGGATGTCATGGATCCAGCCACGATCTCCGCCCCCTATATCTATCTCCGCCCCGACCCGGAACTGCGAACGCGATCTCGCGCCCATCCGGTATCGGCGATTCCGGCTTCCGTGAACTTCACAACGGGAATCACCGTGCGACAGAACCGGAAATCGTGTGGATCTTGCTCGAAAACTGTGGACAACTCACCAGTTGTGAATATCCAGCTCGCTCATACCGGTGACTTCCGGAGAGCAGCGCTTCGACTACACACCGTGACGCGTATACAGGGAGAGAGACCGCCACACAGAGCCGTCGAGGAGAGGAGGACAACGGGATGGAGAACCCAAAACGCGTCCGGACATGCGACGACCCCCGCCGGGGGGGAGAGCGGGGGTCGTCCCCACGGCCGACTCGGGGGGGGAGGAGCCGGACCGGGTTAGCACGGTCGCGAACGATCCGTGACTTCCATGGTGTACCCGAGAGCCTTCTCAGGCAAACCCACACGCGCGAGCTTACGCCGAATGGTGGGCGCATATGCTCGCCCTCGTGGAAAACCACTCCTCGCCGCGCACAGCAGCCTTCTTTGACCTGGACAAGACGGTCATTGCGAAGTCATCGACGCTGACCTTCAGCAAGTCCTTCTACCAAGGCGGTCTGATCAACCGCCGCGCCGTACTGCGCACCGCATACGCACAGTTCGTCTTCCTCGCGGGAGGCGCCGATCACGACCAGATGGAACGGATGCGGGAGTACCTCTCCGCACTCTGCAAGGGCTGGAACGTCCAGCAGGTCAAAGAGATCGTCGCCGAGACCTTGCACGATCTGATCGACCCGATCATCTACGACGAGGCCGCCTCCCTCATCGAGGACCACCACACCGCGGGCCGCGATGTGGTGATCGTCTCCACCTCCGGCGCGGAGGTCGTCGAGCCCATCGGCGAGCTGCTGGGAGCCGACCGGGTGGTGGCCACCCGCATGGTCGTCGGCGCCGACGGCTGCTTCACGGGCGAGGTGGAGTACTACGCCTACGGACCGACCAAGGCCGAGGCGGTCCAGGCGCTCGCCGAGTCCGAGGGGTACGACCTGTCCCGCTGTTACGCGTACAGCGACTCCATCACCGATGTGCCGATGCTCCAGTCGGTCGGCCACCCCTACGCGGTCAATCCGGACCGCGCCCTGCGACGCGAGGCGCTCGCGCGGGATTGGCCGATTCTCGTCTTCAACCGGCCCGTCCGGCTCAAGCAGCGGCTGCCCGCCTTCTCCATGCCGGCGCGCCCGGCACTGGTCGCGGCGGCAGCCGTGGGCGCGGCGGCGGCGACGGCCGGGCTGGTCTGGTACGCCAGCCGGCGCCGGCAGTCCACGCTCGCCTGAAAGCGGCGGCCGCCTCCGGGCGAGGAACAATCCGCCCGGCCGGGACAGCTTTGACACATGACCGATTCACCCCTGTTTGAAACTAAAAGTAAAGAAGCACGGTCAGGGGTTTCGCATTCTCATGGGCAGGAGTAGAAAGGACTCAACGGCCCGCGAGACCAAGGACATCCGAGAGGATCACCAGTTAACGCATAAGGCCCCACGGACCGAAGCATGAAAACCGAGTACCCACGCGACGTCGACCCGTCGATTACGGGCCAGCCGCACCAGGTGACGGGCAAAGTACCCGGCCTGATGGGCAATACAAACGAGGACGCCTGGTAACTCGGTGGACATGCCAGCGGCGGCGCCGACACGGTGCCGCCGCAACCCTGTTCGGACGGGTTCAGGCCGCGCCGCGCTGAAGCGCCTCGCAGACGGCCGTCGATTCCCTGACACCCAGCTCGACCGCGCGTCCGCAGTGGGTGATCCATACCGCCATGCCGTGCGGGGTGCCCGAGAGGTAGCCCTCGAAGGCCGCCGCGTAGGCCGCGCGCCCCAGCTCCGCGTGCCCGACCTCGGCCGGGCAGACCGACTTGGGGTCCAGACCGCTCCCGATCAGCACCACCCGCTCGGCCGCGCGCGCCACCAGGCCGTTGTACGAGCCGAAGGGGCGCAGAGCGAGAAGCTCGCCGTGCACCACCGCGGCCGTCACCAGTGCCGGCGCGGCACTCGCCGCGACGATCAGCGCCGACAGTCCGTCCAGCCGTCCCGCCACCTCGTCCGCGCCGGGCAGTGGAGCCTCGGCCAGCGGCCCGGCCATGTCGCCCCCGGGCGCCTCCACCACCGGCTCGCCCGCCAGCCGGGGCCGGCCCACCGTACGGTCCGGGATACCCGCGCCCCCCGCGGCCACCAGGTGGAGCCTGGCCAGTACCCGCAGCGGCGACTGCACCCAGATGGAGAGAAGCTGGCCGGCCTCCGCGTTCAGCCGCAGGGCCGCGCCAACCGTACGGGCCTCGGCCCCAGCGCTGAAGTCGCTGCGCCGGCGCACCTCTTCGAGCGCCCAGTCGGCGCCGGAGAGCGCCGCGGAACCGCGCGCCGCGCGCAGGGCCGCTTCCGAGGTGACCTCGTTGCTGCGGCGCCGCATCACACGGTGGCTGTAGACACGGTCGACCGCCGCGCGTACCGAATCCACCGCCTCGGGTACCCCCGGCAGGGCGGCCAGCGCGGCGAGGGGATCCTCCGGCCGCGGCGCGAAGAAGCCGTCTGAGGCTGTCGTACTCATAAGTAGGGAGGCTACGCGCCTGCGGCGCGCGCCCCACCTTGGAGTGGTCTTCCTCACGCGAAACCATCACCATGTGCGAGACTGCGACTACCCTACGTGAACATGAAGATCGCTTTCGTGGGCAAGGGCGGCAGCGGCAAGACGACGCTGTCCTCGCTCTTCATCCGCCATCTGACCGCAAACGAAGCCCCCGTCATCGCCGTGGACGCCGACATCAACCAGCATCTCGGGGTCGCGCTCGGTCTCGACGAGTCCGAGGCCGCCGCGCTCCCCGCGATGGGAGCACACCTTCCGCTGATCAAGGACTATCTGCGCGGCAACAATCCCCGGATCGCCTCCGCCGACGCGATGATCAAGACCACACCACCCGGCGAGGGATCGCGACTGCTCCGGGTGATGGAGAACAACCCGGTGTACGAGGCGTGCGCCCGGCCCGTCGCGCTCGACGGCGGCGAGATCCGGCTGATGGCCACCGGCCCGTTCGCCGAGTCCGATCTCGGGGTGGCCTGCTACCACTCCAAGGTCGGCGCGGTGGAGCTGTGCCTCAACCATCTCGTCGACGGGCCCGAGGAGTACGTGGTCGTCGACATGACGGCCGGTTCCGACTCCTTCGCCTCCGGAATGTTCACCCGTTTCGACATGACGTTCCTGGTGGCCGAGCCGACACGCAGGGGTGTGTCCGTCTACCGCCAGTACAAGCAGTACGCGCGGGACTTCGGCGTCCCGCTGGCGGTCGTCGGCAACAAGGTCCAGGGCGACGACGACCTCGATTTCCTGCGCACGGAGGTGGGCGACGACCTGCTGATCGCGGTGGGCCACTCGAACTGGGTCCGTGCCATGGAGAAGGGCAGGCCGCGCCCGTTCGATCTGCTGGAGGCGGACAACCGCTGCGCGCTCCAGACGCTCCAGGACGCGGCGGAGGACTCGTACGAGGACCGCGACTGGGAGCGGTACACACAGCAGATGGTCCACTTCCATCTCAAGAACGCGCAGAGCTGGGGCAACGCGAAGACGGGGGTCGACCTGGCCGCCCAGGTCGACCCCGCCTTCGTCCTCAGCGAGACCCTGGCCGTACCCCAGCCGTCGTAGAACGCGCCCACCGCCGCGTGACGGGGCACCTCGTCAGCGGCACGTCATCCGGAAGGACGGCCCCGACCCCGGCCCCGCGCGGCCGGGGCCGGGGGCGGGGCGGGGCGGGGCGGGGCTGGCGCCGGAACCGCGACCGGAACCCATACCCGGGCCGATGCGCAGCCGTCAGTGCTTCCCGGAGTGGGCGGAGGGATGGGACGACGGGCTCGCGGAGGACTTGGGGCCCGCGGCCGCCGTGGGCAGGAACCGCTCCCATCCGCCCTTGGGCGCCTGGCCCACACGCAGACCGCGCAGCTTGGCCAGGTGGGCCGGGTCCTGCACGTCCAGCCAGTCGGCGAGCTGCCGGAAGGACACACACCGCACGTCCTTCTGCACACAGACTTTCTTGATCGTTTCCTCGATGGCGCGCATGTATGTGCCGCCGTTCCAGGACTCGAAGTGGTTACCGATGATCAGGGGGGCGCGGTTGCCCTTGTAGGCGCGGTCGAAGGCCTGGAGCAGGCCGTCACGCATCTGGTTGCCCCAGTACGTGTGCTGCGACGGGTCGCCGTTGACCGTCCCCGACTGGTTGTACATGAAGTTGTAGTCCATGGAGAGGGTCTCGAAGTCCCGCCCCGGGACGGGGACGAGTTGCAGGGGGATGTCCCACATGCCCTCGGTCTTCCTGGGCCAGACCTGGTTGCTGATCCCGCTGGAGTCATAGCGGAAGCCCATGCCCCGGGCCGCCTTCATCATGTTCTTCTGCCCCTCCAGGCAGGGCGTGCGGCCGCCGACCATCTCCTTGTCGTAGTCGAACGGCAGGGGGGCCTCCTTCTTCAGCCCCGCGTTGGTCTTCCAGTTCTTCACAAAGGACTTGGCCTGGTTGATCTCGCTCTTCCACTCGTCGACCGACCAGGTGCCCACACCGCCGTCGTCGCCGCAGAAGTGGCCGTTGAAGTGGGTGCCGATCTCATTGCCGTCCTGCCAGGCCGCGCGCAGCTCCCGCAGGGTGGCCTTGATGCCCTTGACGTCGTTGAAACCGATGTCCGAGCTGCCCGGTGAGTGCTGGGGCGGCCGGTACTGCTCCGCCTTCTCCTCGGGAAGCAGATAGACGCCGCTCAGGAAGTACGTCATGGTCATTTTGTACTTCTTGCTCAGCCCTCGGAAGTGGGAGAAGAGCTTCTGGCTGTCCTCGCCGGCGCCGTCCCACGAGAACACCACGAACTGCGGGGGCTTCTCCCCCGGCTTGAGCCGCTCGGGCTTGGCCAGATTCGGCTGGGCGCCGGTGAAAGCGGTCGAGCCGTCACCGAGAAGTTTGATCACGGCCTTGGGGGGTCCGGCGGCCTCCTTGGCCCCCGGAGCGCCCTTGCGGGCGCCCTCGCCGCCCTCCGGTCCGGAGCATCCGGCAACGCCGACGGCGAGCGCCGTGACGGCGGCGCCGAAGGCGGTCCTCTTTGTGGCGGCCAGCATCCGCCCACCCTCTTCCTTCAGGTTTCAGTACCGAAGTGCCGAGCGGCGTCTGCCGGCACGGCGCCGAGCGCGGACACCGTCACATCCAGGCCTAAGAAATGAAGAAACGACAAGCCGTAAAAAATCACTAATCACCATGACAGGTGAATGCTTGGGCCATTTGCCCGGAAAGTCCTGCCACAATCTTTACTCTCCATTACGATTCGTTTACCGAGAGTTGAGCTGTGCATCCCTCGCCGCTGCACGCCGTGTCCCTCGGCCACGCACCACGGCCGCGTCCGCGCCGCCCCGGAGGAGACGGGAACTATGTCCACCAGCGTCATCCCGCAGACCGACCAGACCCCTCGGAAGAGCCGCACAGGATCCGCGTCGCGCTTCCCACGCCTCTCACGGTTCCGGAGGCCGCACGACCCGCCTCCGGACCACCGAGGCTTCCGCATCGCCGGAGCAGACTTCTCCGCTTCGATCTCCGTCTTCCTGATCGCGCTGCCGCTCTCCCTGGGCATCGCGCTCGCGACCGGCGCTCCGCTCCAGGCGGGCCTCGTCGCCGCGGCCGTCGGCGGTCTGGTCGTCGGCCGGCTGGGAGGCGCTCCGCTCCAGGTCAGCGGACCCGCAGCCGGGCTGACCGTCGTCACGGCCGATCTGATCCAGCGGTACGGCTGGCGCACCACCTGCGCCATCACCATCTGCGCCGGGCTCGCCCAACTCGTCCTCGCGGGGCTGCGGGTGGCCCGGTCGGCACTCGCCGTCAGCCCGGCGATCGTGCATGGCATGCTCGCGGGCATCGGTGTGACGATCGCACTGGCCCAGCTCCATATCGTGCTGGGCGGCTCTCCCCAGAGTTCCGCCGTCGCCAATGTGCTGGGGCTGCCGTCCCAGTTGGCCAATCTGCATCCGGGCGCGCTCTCCGTGAGCCTCCTGACCATCGCGGTGCTGCTCGTCTGGCCACGGATTCCGGGGCGGGTGGGCCGGGCCGTGCGGAAGCTGCCGGCCGCGCTCGCGGCGGTGGCCGTCGCGACCACCGCCGCCGCGCTCGTCGGCATCAGCCTGGAGCGCGTCGACCTGCCCTCCTGGAGCAGCCATGCCCTGCCCGAACTCCCCGAGGGGCCGGTGCTGGGACTGTTCGCCGCCGTCCTCACGGTCACCCTGGTCGGGAGTGTCGAGTCACTGCTCTCCGCGGTCGCCGTGGACAAGCTGGTGGCCGCCCGCAAGGAGCCGGCCGTCCATATCCCACGGGCCCGTCTCGACCGGGAACTGGCCGGGCAGGGCGCGGGGAACGTCGTCTCCGGCGCGCTCGGCGGACTGCCCATCACGGGAGTCGCCGTACGCAGTGCCGCCAATGTGGCGGCCGGCAGCGTCAGCAGGAATTCGGCCATGCTGCACGGCCTGTGGATCGCGGTCGCGGCCCTGCTGCTGGTCCCCGTGCTCGATCTGATCCCGCTGGCGGCCCTGGCCGCGCTGGTGATGTTCGTCGGGATCCAGATGGTCAATCTCACGCATATGCGCAGCGTGAGACGGAATCGCGAGCTGCTGGTGTACGTGATCACGCTGACCGCCGTCGTGCTCACCGGCGTGCTGGAAGGTGTGGCCATCGGGATCGCGGTGGCGGTGGCCGTCTCGCTGCACCGGCTGACCAGGACGAGGATCACCACGGAGGTGCGCAGTGGTGTCCACCGGGTGCACGCGCGGGGTGAGTTGACGTTCCTCGCCGTGCCACGGCTCAGCCGGATGCTGCATCAGGTACCGCAGGGCGCGGACTGTGTCGTCGAACTGGACGGGTCCTTCATGGACCACGCGGCCCACGAGACCCTGCAGGACTGGCGGGTCGCGCACATCGCCCGGGGCGGCAGGGCCGAGTTCACCGGCCGGGCGGGCGCGCGGATCGCGGAGCCCGCGCGTGAGTTCCATGCCTGCTGCCGTCCCTGGACCCCCTGGCGCAATCACCACTGCGACCGGCACCCCGCCGGGGAGCACGCCGCCTCGCAGCAGGCCTCCATGGGGCACGCCTCCTTGGATCAGGCCTCCGCGGAGGCTTCCACGGAGCACGCCGTCGCGGGGCGGGCCGCTATGGAGCAGAGCTTCTTGGCACACCCCGCCCCGGCACATGCAGGACATGCGGGATACAAGGACAGCGGCCGGTCCGGAGCCGGGGAGTCCGGCGCGGAAGCCATGGAGAAGGAGCAGTCGGCCGTCGGCCGGTCCGGCGGCGGGCACGCGCAGTCCGGCGACGCGCGGTCCCACGGTGCGGGGCCCGGCGGTACGAGGTCCGGCGGATCCCTCTCCGACAGCTCCCTGCCCGGCGGGCCCCTCCCCGACGGGTCCTCGCCCGGCGGGTCCCTGTCCGGCGGGTCCCTGTCCGGCGGGGTGCCCTCCGACGGGTCTCCGTCCGGCGGTGGTCATCCCGGGTCCACCTGTTCCGACGCCGAGCGGCAGTCGGACGAGGCGCGTACGGAACTCGGACGGGGAGATCCCGGCGGGAGCGGACGTACATCCAGCATCCGCCAACTGACCAGCGGGCTCAGCTCCTTCCAGCGCAACACGGCTCCGCTGGTGCGCGAAGAGCTGGCGCGACTGGCACGCGAAGGCCAGCGGCCCTCGCAGCTCTTCCTCACCTGCGCCGACTCCCGGCTGGTCACCAGCATGATCACATCGAGCGGGCCCGGCGATCTCTTCACCGTACGGAATGTGGGCAATCTCGTACCGCTGCCGGGGACGGACGGCGGGGACGAGTCGGTGGCCGCCGCGATCGAGTACGCGGTCGATGTGCTGCGGGTGGAGTCCATCACCGTCTGCGGGCATTCGGGGTGCGGGGCGATGCAGGCCCTGCTGAGCGCGCCCGAGGGCATGGACGACGAGCCCACGACCCCCCTGCGGCGCTGGCTGCGCCATGGGGTGCCCAGCCTGGAGCGGATGAGGAGCCGGGACCAGTCCTGGGCCAGGATCTCCGGGCGGCTGCCCGCGGACACGGTCGAGCAGCTCTGTCTGACCAATGTCGTCCAGCAGTTGGAGCATCTGCGGGCCCATGCGTCGGTGGCCCGCAGACTGGCCGACGGCACCCTGGAGCTGCACGGAATGTACTTCCATGTCGGCGAGGCCCAGGCCTATCTGCTGGCGGACGGCATCAGGAGCGGCGGCAGGGCCGGCGAAGAGGTGTTCAACCCGGTGGCACCGACCACGCTGGAGGAGTCGCGCGCCTGAACCGTGCCCCCGCCCCATCCGTGAGAGTGTGTGGCCCCCCTTTCCCACCTGCCCCGGGGAGAGGGGCCACTCACCGCCGTGCGGAGGATCACATCGGGGCTGGCGCCGCATAGGTCTAAACCAATTTCCGGAACACCCTTGTCACCCGGGCATCCGCCTGATGAGCTAGGCCCGGGACACATAGGACGCCCTGGGAAAGGGAGATGTCGTGAGCAACGAAAGCCTGGCCAATCCGCTCAGGAAGGAGATGGGACTGTGACCGAGAATCCTTCCCTCTCCAACCTGCTCAAGGAGGAGCGGCGGTTCGCTCCGCCGGTCGAGCTGGCCGCGCACGCCAATGTGACGGCGGAGGCGTACGAGCGGGCCGAGGCGGACAGGCTTGGCTTCTGGGCCGAGCAGGCGAGGCGGCTCACCTGGGTCACCGAGCCGACCGAGACGCTGGACTGGTCGAACCCGCCGTTCGCGAAGTGGTTCGCGGACGGTGAGCTGAATGTCGCCTACAACTGCGTCGACCGCCATGTGGAGGCCGGCCACGGCGACCGCGTCGCGATCCACTTCGAGGGCGAGCCGGGCGACAGCCGCGCGATCACCTACGCGGAGCTGAAGGACGAGGTGTCACGCGCCGCCAACGCGCTCACCGAGCTGGGTGTGCGCAAGGGCGACCGGGTCGCGGTCTATCTGCCGATGATCCCCGAGGCCGCGGTCGCGATGCTGGCCTGCGCACGGATCGGGGCCGCGCACTCGGTGGTCTTCGGCGGCTTCTCGGCCGACGCCGTCGCCTCCCGTATCCAGGACGCCGACGCCAAACTGGTCATCACCGCCGACGGCGGCTACCGCCGGGGCAAGCCGAGCGCCCTCAAGCCCGCCATCGACGAGGCCGTCACCAAGTGCCCGCAGGTCGAGCATGTGCTGGTGGTACGGCGTACGGGCCAGGACACGGCCTTCGACGACAGCCGTGATGTGTGGTGGCACGACATTGTGGGCCGCCAGTCCGCGGAGCACGCCCCGGAGGCGTTCGGCGCGGAACACCCGCTGTTCATCCTCTACACCTCGGGCACGACGGGGAAGCCGAAGGGCATCCTGCACACCTCGGGCGGCTATCTCACCCAGGCGGCCTACACCCACCACGCCGTCTTCGACCTCAAGCCCGAGTCGGACGTGTACTGGTGCACCGCGGACATCGGCTGGGTGACCGGCCACTCGTACATCGTCTACGGGCCGCTCGCCAACGGCGCCACCCAGGTCATGTACGAGGGCACCCCCGACACCCCCCACCAGGGCCGCTTCTGGGAGATCGTCCAGAAGTACGGGGTGACGATCCTCTACACCGCGCCGACGGCGATCCGTACGTTCATGAAGTGGGGCGACGACATCCCCGCCAAGTTCGACCTGACCTCCCTGCGCGTCCTGGGCTCGGTCGGCGAACCGATCAACCCCGAGGCCTGGATCTGGTACCGGGAGAACATCGGCGCCGGCAAGACCCCCATCGTGGACACCTGGTGGCAGACCGAGACCGGCGCCATGATGATCTCCCCGCTCCCCGGCGTCACCGAGACCAAGCCCGGCTCCGCCCAGCGCGCCCTGCCCGGCATCTCCGCGACGGTGGTCGACGACGAGGCCAACGAGGTGCCCAACGGGGGCGGCGGCTATCTGGTCCTCACGGAGCCGTGGCCGTCCATGCTCCGTACGATCTGGGGCGACGACCAGCGCTTCATCGACACCTACTGGTCGCGCTTCGAAGGCAAGTACTTCGCCGGGGACGGCGCCAAGAAGGACGACGACGGCGACATCTGGCTGCTCGGCCGGGTCGACGACGTCATGCTGGTCTCGGGCCACAACATCTCCACCACCGAGGTCGAGTCCGCGCTCGTCTCGCACCCCAAGGTCGCCGAGGCCGCGGTCGTCGGCGCCGCCGACGAGACGACCGGCCAGGCCATCGTCGCCTTCGTCATCCTGCGCGGCAGCGCCACGGTCGACGACGGGCTCGTCGCCGAGCTCCGCAGCCATGTCAGCACCGCCCTCGGCCCGATCGCCAAGCCCAAGCGGATCCTGCCTGTCGCGGAACTTCCCAAGACCCGCTCCGGCAAGATCATGCGACGGCTGCTGCGCGACATCGCGGAGAACCGTCAGCTCGGTGATGTCACCACCCTCACCGACTCCTCCGTCATGGAGCTCATCCAGAGCCAGTTGCCCAGCGCGGCCAGCGAGGACTGAGCACCACCGGGGGCGGATGCCCACGGAGACAGAGAGACCCGGGCGACAGACACACCTGGGTGACAGAAGCACCTGGGCGGGGTGCCCGGCACAGGAAGTGCCGGGCACCCTGCCCCGGGTAAAGTGGGCCGAGCGTCAACAACACGCCGAGCATCAACAACACAATGAGAACTCTGGGTGCGCCGGGAAGTCTGGTCGGCATGTGATCCGTCATGTCCGCCGTGCCGCCCCGGAGGTTCTGCACCGTGCCAGCGCCCGCGCCCACCACGCCCCGTAAGTTCCTCGGACGCCTCCCACTGCCCGAGCGGAACTACCTCGCGGACGCGCTGCGCACCGAGACCGTCGGCGGCATGTTGTTGCTCGTCGCCGCCCTCACCGCCCTGATCTGGGCGAACACCCCGCTGCGCGACAGCTACGCGTCCGTACGCGACGTCCATTTCGGGCCCGGTGCGCTCGGCCTCGATCTCTCCCTGCAGCACTGGGCCGCCGACGGGCTGCTCGCCGTCTTCTTCTTCGTCGCCGGAATCGAACTCAAACGGGAGCTGGTCGCCGGAGAGCTGCGCGATCCCAGGGCCGCCGCGCTCCCCGTCATCGCCGCCCTGTCCGGCATGGCCGTACCCGCACTGGTCTATGTGCTGGTCACCACGGTCGGTGGCGGTTCCCTGGGCGGCTGGGCCGTGCCCGTGGCCACCGACATCGCCTTCGCGCTCGCCGTCCTCGCGGTCATCGGCACCTCGCTCCCCGCCGCGCTGCGCGCCTTCCTCCTGACCCTCGCCGTCGTCGACGATCTCTTCGCGATCCTGATCATCGCCGTCTTCTTCACCAGCGACCTGAACTTCCTGGCGCTCGGCGGCGCGGTCGCGGCCCTCGCCGTCTTCTGGCTGCTGCTGAGGAAGGGGGTGCGCGGCTGGTACGTCCATGTCCCGCTGGCCCTGATCGTCTGGGGCCTGATGTACAACAGCGGGGTGCACGCCACCATCGCCGGTGTCGCGATGGGGCTGATGCTGCGCTGCCACCGTAAGGAAGGGGAGGAGCAGTCCCCCGGCGAACGCGTCGAGCACCTGGTGCGCCCCCTCTCCGCCGGACTGGCCGTACCGCTGTTCGCCCTCTTCGCCGCAGGGGTCTCGGTCTCCGGCGGTGCGCTCGGCCAGGTCTTCACCCGGCCGGAGACCCTCGGCGTGGTCCTGGGGCTGGTGGTCGGCAAGGCGGTGGGGATCTTCGGCGGTACCTGGCTGGCCGCGCGCTTCACCAGCGCCGAACTCAACGACGACCTGGCCTGGCCCGATGTGTTCGCGCTGGCCTCGCTCGCCGGCATCGGTTTCACGGTGTCGCTGCTCATCGGCGAGCTGGCCTTCTCGGACGACCCGGCGCTCACCGACGAGGTGAAGGCCGCCGTACTGACGGGCTCGCTGATCGCCGCCGTCGTGTCCGGCATTCTCCTCAAGCTGCGGGTCCGTACCTATCAGGCGCTGTACGAGGAAGAGGAGCGCGACGAGGACCTGGACGGCATCCCCGACATCTATGAACAGAACGATCCCGGGTACCACCTGCGTATGGCGGAGCTGTACGAGGCGAAGGCGGCGGAGCACCGTCGGCTGGCTGAACACGCGGGGGCGGCGAGCGATAACCGCGACAGTCCGGCATGATCGGACATCGGATCCGTAGCAGAGAAGCGAAAAGAGGGAGTCACCGATGAGCGACCCCGGCATGCACGTCGCCGACGCTGTCCGGACCGGGACGGTGGTCGAGGCCGTCGGTACCGACCGCAGTATCGGTCAACTGGTCGCCACGGCGACCGCCGAGATGTCCGCACTGGTGCACGATGAGATCGCCCTGGCCAAGGCCGAGCTCCGACAGGACGTCAGGCGGGGCGTGATGGGTGGGGCCGCCATCTCCGTCGCGGGGGTCTTCGCGCTGTTCTCGCTGCCGGTGCTGAGCTTCGCCGCCGCGTACGGGATCCACAATCTGGGACTCGGTCTCGCCTGGTCGTTCCTGATCGTCGGGGGAGCGTTCCTGGTGCTCGCCGGGCTGGCCGCCGGGCTCGCCCTGCTGAAGTTCAAGAAGGTCAAGCCGCCGGAGAAGACGATCGCCTCGGCCAAGCAGACAGCCGCCGTGCTCCAGAATGTCAAGCCTCACCCGCGCGAGGTGGGGAAGCGCGTCAAGTCTGTGGCACGCTCATCTGCATGACCGCCGCTGATTCCGACCCGGGCAAGACCTTCGGCTCGCCCGCGACCTCCGGTACCGCTGGTGCCCCTGGCGCCGCCGGCGCCCCTGGTGGCTCGGGCGCGGGTGCCTTCGGTGCCTTCGGTGCCTCGGGTGCCTCGGGTACGACGCCCACCTCGGCCGTCCGTCTTCCTGGTCCCTGGACCCACAGGGATGTAGCGGCCAATGGTGCCCGCTTCCATATCGCCGAGCTGGGCGATGGACCGCTGGTGTTGCTGCTGCATGGCTTTCCGCAGTTCTGGTGGACCTGGCGGCATCAGCTCACGGCGCTCGCGGACGCCGGCTACCGCGCGGTGGCCATGGATCTGCGAGGGGTGGGCGGCAGTGACCGCACGCCCCGCGGGTACGACCCCGCCAATCTGGCCCTCGACATCACCGGTGTAGTGCGCTCCCTCGGTGAGCCGGACGCCGCGCTCGTCGGGCATGACCTGGGCGGCTATCTCGCCTGGACCGCGGCCGTGATGCGGCCCAAGCTGGTCCGCAGACTCGCGGTCTCCTCGATGCCGCACCCGCGCCGCTGGCGCTCGGCGATGCTCTCCGACTTCGCGCAGAGCCGGGCCGGTTCCTATGTCTGGGGCTTCCAGCGGCCGTGGCTGCCGGAGCGTCAGCTCGTGGCGGACGACGCGGCGCTGGTGGGCGAGTTGATCCGGGGCTGGTCCGGGCCCACGCTCCCCGACGACGGCGCGATCGACGTCTACCGGCGCGCGATGACCATTCCCTCCACGGCGCACTGCTCGATCGAGCCGTACCGCTGGATGGTGCGGTCGATGGCACGGCCCGACGGTATCCAGTTCAACCGGCGGATGAAGCGCCCGGTGCGGGTGCCCACGCTCCAGTTGCACGGGTCGCTCGATCCGGCGATGCGGACGCGCAGCACGGCGGGATCGGCCGAGTATGTGGAAGCGCCCTACCGATGGCGGCTGTTCGATGGGCTGGGACACTTCCCGCACGAGGAGGATCCGGCGGCGTTCTCCGCGGAGCTCATCAACTGGCTCAAGGACCCCGAGCCGGATCGTTGACCGGACAATCGTCAAACGCCCCGGAGCGAGGGTGAAGGCGAGAGCGGGGCGAGGGCAGGGGCGGGAGCCGGGGCAGGGGCGGTGCAGGGGCTGAGGGCGGGGCGGTGCGGGAGCCGAGAGCGGGGCGATGCAGTGCGGGGCAGGCTCGGATACGGACCGTGCCCGACGCGTCTGGCTGCGCATGCGGTGGTACCTGCGCCTATGAGGAAGACGTAACCCGGACGACTGATTCAGGGCGCCGATATGGTCACCCTCTGAACGCTTGTCCTACGAACAGCCAATTGCCTCGCGCATAGGCCAATTGGCCCTCTCCCGCGCGGTTACCGACCTTGGGGCAGGGGCAGACGTCGGGGTATGGGCTGGACGCACGACTACGGTGACGCAGCACGCAACCGCCGCTCGGCCGCTGGGCCGATCACCCGCAAAAGGGGCGGCCCGGAAGGTCAGGGCCATGATCCGCGGCTCGGCATTTCCCTGATTCTCCGCCGCAGGGCGCGCTGGGTCTCGGCCCGGCTCCGCCATCAACGGAGCTAGGGTCTTTCGTTTGGATCTGGCTGAGCCCAGCCAGATCCAAACGAAAGACCCCAGGCGCTGTCCGTCAGGGGAGCACCAAGAAAACCCGGGGCCCGGGAGGCCCCGGGGTTCGGTGATTCGGGAAATGACGACTCCGCCGTGCCCAAGCCGCGCCGAGGGCTACAGCGCGCACTGATCGGTGTCGACCTGCTGGTTGGCGGTCCTGCCGAGCGTGATGTCGTCGCGGATCTCATCGGCCGTCAGGGCGTAGCCCGTCTGCGGGTCGTCGAGCGACCTGGCGAAGATGACTCCGTACACCTTGCCCTCCGGGGTGAGGAGCGGGCCGCCCGAGTTGCCCTGCCGTACGGTCGCGAACAGCGAGTAGACATCGCGCTGGACTTCGCCGCGGCGGTAGATGTCCGGGCCATTGGCGTTGATACGGCCGCGCACACGCGCGGAGCGCACGTCGTACGCGCCGTTCTCCGGGAAGCCCGCGACGATCGCGCCGTCGCCGCTCACCGCGTCCGCGTCGGTGAATTCGAGCGGCGTCGCGGGAAGGTTCGGCACGTCGAGTACGGCAATGTCGCGCTGCCAGTCGTACAGGACGACCGTGGCGTCGTAGAGCTGTCCCTGACCGCCTATCTGGACCGTGGGCTCCTCGACGCCGCCGACCACATGCGCGTTGGTCATGACCCGGCGCTCGGCGAAGACGAACCCGGAGCCTTCCAGGACCTTGCCGCAGCTCGGCGCCGTACCGACGACCTTGACTATCGAATTCTGGGCGCGGGCGGCGACGAGGCTGCCCGCGAGCGCCGGGTCCGGGGGCCGGACCTCGGTGATGGGCTCGTTGTCGAACGGGCTGAAGACCTGCGGGAAGCCGTTCTGCGCCAGCACGGAGGAAAAGTCAGTGAACCAGGTCGACGCCTGTGTCGGCACCACCCGGGAGACCCCGAGCAGCACCTTGGAACCGCGGACCTCCTTGCCCAGTGTCGGCAGTGAGGTCCCGGCGAGGGCCGAGCCGATCAGCCAGGCGACCAGCAGCATGGCCACGACATTGACCAGCGCGCCGCCGGTGGCGTCCAGGGCGCGGGCGGGCGACCACGTGATGTAGCGGCGCAGTTTGTTGCCGAGATGGGTGGTGAAGGCCTGGCCGACGGAGGCACAGACGATCACGATGACGACCGCCACCACGGCGGCCGTGGTCGAGACCTCGGAGTCGGCCGTGAGCCTGCCCCAGATCACAGGGAGCAGATAGACCGCGACGAGACCACCGCCGAGAAAGCCGATCACGGACAGGATGCCGACGACAAAGCCTTGGCGGTATCCGACGATCGCGAACCATACGGCGGCGAGCAGCAGCAGGATGTCCAGCACGTTCACCGTCAATAGCCTCGCTAGCCTCGCAGATACGTCTCGGTCGCCCGTCCGGCCGGCGGTGCGGGCTGCCGCCCCGCCGGTGGTACGGGCCCCCGACCGGCCGCTGGCGCACGGGTCCGGCGGCCGGTGGCGGGATCACCACGGTCACAGGGCCCCGGAAGGGGTTACCGCTCCCCGGAAGGGCAGAGCATGGGGGTCAGCCTGTCATGCGCGCCAGTCGAGCGGGACCTGCTTCGACCGGTCCCACGGACGCTCCCAGCCCGCGAAATGCAGAATCCGGTCGATCACCCCGGCCGTAAAACCCCAGACCAGGGCAGATCCCACCAGAAAGGCCGGGCCGTGATGACCGCTGGGGTGGTGGGCCGTCGCACGGTTGGCCGGATCCGTGAGATCCGCCACGGGCACGGTGAAGACACGGGCCGTCTCGGCGGGGTCGACGACGCCGACGGGGGTGGGGCGGCGCCACCAGCCGAGCACCGGCGTCACCACGAAGCCGCTCACCGGGATGTAGAGCCTCGGCAGCACGCCGAAGAGCTGGACGCCCGACGGATCGAGGCCGGTCTCCTCCTCGGCCTCGCGCAGTGCCGCCCGCAGCGGCCCCGTGGTCGCGGGGTCGCCGTCCCCGGGGTCGAGGGAACCGCCGGGGAACGAGGGCTGGCCCGGATGCGAGCGCAGGCTGCTGGCCCGTTCCATCAGCAGCAGTTCCGGCCCCCGGGGGCCGTCGCCGAAGAGGACGAGCACGGCGGACTGGCGTCCGGCGCCGCTCTCTGGCGGCAGAAAACGGCTGAGCTGCTCCGGGGCCACGGTCTGCGCGGCGCGCTCGACGGGCGTGAGCCAGTCCGGCAGCCCGTCGGCGGTGACGGCGACCCCACCGGCGAACCCGGTCATCGGCTCGTCGTAGGTCCTGTCGGTTCGTGTCATACACACCCCTGTCGCTCAACGCCTTCTACCGGCCGGATCGTTCCGCCCGTGCAGCGGATCGTCCCGCCCTCGCCCCGCGCCCACGCCCCGCGCCCCGCCCTGCCCGGACGCTCGTACAGCTCTGCCTCGCTGCCGCATCAGGCCAGTCACATGGTCGTACGTCCCGACCACCCGTCGTGCCTCACGCGGCGCCCAGCGGCGGGGCGGCCTTGCCCGGATAGTCGGCGGGCGGGCTCAGCCGCTGGCCCGGGTAGCCGCCCATCTCGTACTTGAGCAGCTTCCGCGCCTTCTCCGGGTCCGTCTCGCCCTCGCCGTACGACGGGCAGAGATGCGCGATCGGACAGGCCCCGCAGGCCGGCTTGCGGGAGTGGCAGATACGGCGCCCGTGGAAGATCACGCGGTGCGAGAGCATCGTCCACTCGCTCTTGGGGAAGATCTCGGCGATCTCCGCCTCGACCTTCTCCGGGTCCTCCTGCTCGGTCCACTTCCAGCGGCGCACCAGTCGGCCGAAGTGCGTGTCGACCGTGAGGCCGGGAACCCCGAAGGCGTTGCCCAGCACGACATTCGCCGTCTTGCGGCCCACGCCGGGCAGGGTGACGAGATCCTCCAGCCGGCCGGGCACCTCGCCGCCGAACTGATCGCGCAGGGCCGTGGACAGCCCTATGAGGGACCTCGTCTTCGCCCGGAAGAAGCCGGTCGGCCGGATGACCTCCTCCAGTTCCTCCGGCACGGCGGCGGCCATGTCCTCGGGCGTCGGGTACTTCGCGAAGAGGGCGGGCGTGGTCTGGTTCACCCGGAGATCGGTGGTCTGCGCCGACAGGACCGTCGCGACCAGCAGCTCGAACGGGTTCCGGAAGTCCAGCTCGGGATGGGCGTACGGGTAGACCTCGGCCAGCTCACGGTTGATCCGCCGCGCCCTGCGGATCATCGCCAGCCTCGACTCCGGCTTCCTCGCCTCCGGCTTCCTCGACTGAGGCTTTCCCTGCTCGGGCTTTCCCTGCTCCGACTTTCCCGGTTCCGACTCTACTTTCATCCCTTTTGTAACTTTTTTCGGTTTCGCCGAGGGCTGTTCGCCCACAGCGGAATGAGGCTCCACGGACACTCCTTCAGCCCCCTTGGCCTGCGCTGTCACCGGCGGATTCGACACCCGGCCAGCGTAAAGCCCCCCGCCGACATCCGCCCCGGCCCTGGCCGATCACCACTCGAATCAGCCCTGCGCACACACGGCAGCACATACGTACGCCAAACTTGTGATCGATCGCACGGTTTCGGACAAGCGGAATCCGACGGAGGGCCGAACGGTCCAGGGATGCCAAGCCACCCGAGAAGAAGCGGCACGTACGGCATCATGGGGACGACGGTCCCCGCGCAGGTGGGGACCACGGTTCCCTGAGCAGGTCGACAAGGAGAGAACACGTGGACGACGTTCTGCGGCGTGCCCCGCTCTTCGCGGCGCTCGATGACGAGCAGGCGGCGGAGCTGCGCGCCTCGATGAGTGAAGCGACGCTCGCGCGCGGTGACGCGCTCTTCCACGAGGGCGACCCCGGCGACCGTCTGTACGTGGTCACCGAAGGCAAGGTCAAGCTCCACCGCACCTCCCCCGACGGCCGCGAGAACATGCTGGCCGTGCTCGGCCCCGGCGAGCTGATCGGAGAGCTCTCGCTCTTCGACCCGGGCCCGCGCACCGCCACCGCGACCGCGCTCACCGAGGTCAAGCTCCTCGGTCTGGGCCACGGCGATCTCCAGCCCTGGCTGAACGCCCGTCCGGAGGTGGCCACGGCGCTGCTGCGCGCCGTCGCGCGGAGGCTACGCAAGACCAATGACCAGATGTCCGACCTGGTCTTCTCCGACGTGCCGGGCCGGGTTGCCCGCGCGCTCCTCGATCTGTCGCGCCGCTTCGGTGTGCAGTCGGAGGAGGGCATCCATGTCGTGCACGATCTGACGCAGGAGGAGCTGGCCCAGCTCGTCGGCGCGTCCCGTGAGACGGTCAACAAGGCCCTCGCCGACTTCGCGCAGCGCGGCTGGCTGCGGCTGGAGGCGCGGGCGGTGATCCTGCTGGACGTGGAGCGCCTCGCGAAGCGCTCGCGCTGACCGCGGCGGCCGGCTGCGCTCGCGCCGGCCACCGCGACCGGCCACCGCGACCGGCTGCCGCGACCGACCACCGCGACCGATTGGCGACACCGGCTGCTGGCGACACCGGCTGCCGCGAACGGCTGCCGGGCCGACTGTGGCAGCCGACAGCGACCGGCCTCGTGCGACCGGTCGCGACCGGCCACCGGCCGCCTCGCCGGCCGTGTGCACCGCAAAGTGGCGCGTTTACGCCAGGACCGCGTGAAGGGCCCCTCCGCGCGGAGGGGCCCTTCGGCATGTCGGCACGTGTTCAGCCACATGTTCAAAAGCGCAGCGGCAGCGGTACCGGCAGCCCTGGCGGCGGTAGCAGGAGCAGTGGGGCGGTGGTCCCGTCGGCCGACAGCCCCACATGGCCAACAGTCCCGCCCGGCCGACAGTCCCGTTCGTGCTACTGGATGAGCCCGTGCTCGCGCAGATACTCCAGTTGTGCCCTGACGGACAGTTCGGCCGCCGGCCAGAGGGACCGGTCCACGGCCGCGTAGACATGCGCGACCACTTCGGAGGGCGTGCGGTACCCGTTCTCGACGGCCGTCTCGATCTGGGCCAGCCGGTGGGCACGGTGGGCGAGATAGAACTCGATGGCACCCTGGGCGTCGTCCAGTACGGGCCCGTGGCCCGGCAGCACCGTATGGACCCCGTCGTCGACCGTGAGCGAGCGCAGCCGGCGCAGGGAGTCGAGATAGTCGCCGAGCCTGCCGTCCGGGTGGGCGACGAGCGTCGTGCCCCGGCCGAGGACCGTGTCACCGGTCAGTACGGCGCGGTCGGCGGGCAGATGGAAGGAGAGCGAGTCGCCGGTGTGACCGGGGGTGGGCACGACCCACAGCTCAAGACCGCCGGTGGTGATGACGTCCCCGGCCGCCAGGCCCTCGTCCCCCAGACGCAGCGCCGGGTCCAGGGCCCGTACCGGCGTACGCGTCAGCGCGGCGAAGCGCGCCGCGCCGGCCGCGTGGTCCGGGTGACCGTGGGTGAGCAGGGTCAGCGCGATCCGCTTCCCGGCCTTCTCGGCCGCGGCGACGACCGCTTCGAGGTGTACGTCGTAGAGCGGGCCCGGGTCGATGACGACCGCCGTGTCGGAGTCCGGCTCCGAGACGATCCAGGTGTTGGTGCCGTCCAGCGTCATCGCGGAGGGGTTCGGGGCGAGGACATTGACCGCGCGGGCGGTGGCCGGGCCCGAAAACACCCGGCCGCGCGGCTGACCGGGGAGGGCGGCGGCATCGGTCATCGGGGGCCTCCGTTCGGGTCGACGCGCTTGGTGAACTCGTCGTGCCCCGGCCAGCTCAGCACCAGTTCGCCGTCCTCCAGCCGTGCCGTGGCCAGTACGGGCGTCATATCGCGGCCGTCGGCACCGGCCAGCGCCTCGGCGGCCTTACCGTACGACTGGAGCTGACGCAGCGTCGAGACGGTCGGCGGCATCATCAGCAGCTCGCCCCTGTCGTACGCCGCCGTCGCCTCGGCCGGTCTGATCCACACCGTACGGTCGGCTTCCGTGGAGGCGTTCCTCGTACGCTGGCCGGTCGGCAGCGCGGCCACGAAGAACCAGGTGTCGTAGCGGCGCGGTTCGAACTCCGGCGTGATCCAGCGGGTCCACGCGCCGAGCAGATCGCTGCGCAGCACCAGCCCGCGCCGGTCCAGGAAGTCGGCGAAGGACAGTTCTCGGTCGACCAGGGCGGCACGGTCGGCCTCCCAGTCGTCGCCCGTGGTGTCGCCCACCACGCTGCCCGCGTGCTCCCCCGCGAGGAGGACACCGGCCTCCTCGTAGGTCTCCCGTACCGCCGCGCACACGATGGCCTGCGCGGAGGCGGCGTCCACGCCGAGACGGCGCGCCCATACGTCGCGGCCCGGACCGGCCCAGCCGATGAGCCGGTCGTCGTCCCGTGGGTCGACCCCGCCGCCCGGGTACGCGTACGCGCCGGCGGCGAAGGCCATGGAGGTACGCCGCCGCAGCATGTGCACGAACGGACCGGCCCCGCCGGACCCACCGGAACCTTCCGGACCGACGGAGCCGCCTGCGGTGGTCGCGGTGGCCGAACCGTGGTGGAAGCCGCCCCCGGTGGCCGGACCGTGGTCGGAGCCGCCCGCGGTGTCGGGACCATCCGGGGGTCCGTCGCGCAGGAGCATCACCGTCGCGGCCCGCCGCGGAGCCGCCGGCGTGATCTCACCGGCGGCGAGGGCACGAATCCGCTCGGGCCACTCGGGCGGGTACCACTGACCATTGGGCATGGCCGGATGCTATGCGCTGAAGCGGTGATGTTCGAGAGGCCCTAGTGGGGCATATGGTCCGGCCACACAGCAGACGGCCCCACAACGGAGCGGTACGGCACCACGAAGATCACGCCCGGTTCGCGGACACGCGCGCACCGAGCGGGATCTTCGGAGAAGGAAAGGACCGGCCGCCGACGACCCCGGCCGTATCCGTATCCGTATCCGTATCCGCGTCTTGCACCGAGCGGGCCGCCGACCCTGGCCGGCCATCGCGAGTCCTCGCCGGTCCTCGCCAGTCCTCGTCGGTCGTCGTCAGTCCTGGTCAGCCTTAATCAGTCCCGGTCAGCCCCGGTCAGTCTTCGGTCAGCTCGACCAGGATCTCGACCTCGACAGGCGCGTCCAGCGGCAGCACCGCCACACCGACGGCGCTGCGCGCGTGCACGCCCCGGTCGCCGAGCACCTGGCCGAGCAGTTCGCTCGCGCCGTTCAGTACGGCCGGCTGCCCGGTGAAGTCCGTGGCCGAGGCGACAAAGCCCACGACCTTGACCACGCGGGCGATACGGTCCAGGTCACCGGCGACCGACTTCACGGCGGCCAGGGCGTTGAGCGCGCAGGTGCGGGCGAGTTCCTTGGCCTCCTCCGGAGTGACCTCGGCGCCCACCTTGCCGGTGACCGGAAGCTTGCCCTCCACCATCGGGAGCTGCCCCGAGGTGTAGACGTACGAACCCGTCCTGACCGCCGGCTGATAGGCGGCCAGCGGCGGTACGACCTCGGGCAGCTTCAGCCCGAGCTCGGCGAGGGCCGCCTCGACAGCTCCGCTCATGCGGTTTTCTCCCGCTTCAGATAGGCCACCAACTGCTCGGGGTTGTTCGGCCCGGGAACGACCTGGACGAGCTCCCAGCCGTCCTCGCCCCAGGTGTCCAGAATCTGCTTGGTCGCGTGCACGAGAAGGGGCACAGTCGCGTATTCCCACTTGGTCATGGGCCGACTGTATCCGCACCGTGTGGCGGCCTCGTGCGTAGCCCGGGGCCCTACTGGTTAGGCTCGATTATGTGAGCAGGCTCCAGGTCGTCAGCGGCAAGGGCGGTACCGGTAAGACCACGGTCGCCGCCGCACTCGCGCTCGCCCTCGCGACGGAGGGCAAGCGCACCCTCCTCGTCGAGGTCGAGGGCAGGCAGGGGATCGCACAGCTCTTCGAAACGGAAGCCCTTCCGTACGAGGAGCGGAAGATCGCCGTCGCCTCGGGCGGCGGCGAGGTCTACGCGCTGGCCATCGACGCCGAGCGCGCCCTCCTCGACTATCTCCAGATGTTCTACAAGCTCGGCAGCGCGGGCCGGGCGCTGAAGAAGATCGGGGCGATCGACTTCGCCACGACGATCGCGCCCGGGGTCAGGGACGTCCTGCTGACCGGCAAGGCGTGCGAGGCGGTACGGCGCAGGGACAAGCAGGGACGTTTCACTTACGACTACGTGGTGATGGACGCCCCGCCCACCGGCCGTATCACCCGCTTCCTGAATGTGAACGACGAGGTGGCGGGGCTGGCGAAGATCGGCCCGATACACAATCAGGCGCAGGCCGTGATGCGGGTCCTGAAGTCGCCCGACACGGCGGTGCACCTGGTCACGCAGTTGGAGGAGATGCCGGTCCAGGAGACCGCGGACGGGGTCGCCGAGTTGCGGGCCGCGGAGCTGCCCGTGGGCAAGGTCATCGTGAACATGGTGCGTCCGCATCTCCTCGACGAGGCCGCCGTCCGCGCCGCGGCGGGCAACCGTCGCAAGGAGGTCGCCAAGGCGCTGGCGACGGCCGGGGTGGGCGCGCCGACCAAGCTGGTGGGCCCACTGCTCGAACAGGCCGCGGAGCACGCCCAGCGGGTGGAGCTGGAGCGGGAGCAGAGGGCTGTTCTGACCAAGCTCGGGCTGCCCGCGTACGAACTCCCGCTGATCGGGGAAGGAATGGACCTCGCCGGTCTCTACCGTCTGGCGAGGGAGCTACGGCAACTCGGGAAGGCCTTCTCATGACCCTGTCCCGGCCCGGGACCGTCCAGGGCTCCCGCCCCGTCCGCCCTGCCCGCCCTGTCCGCCCTGCCCATCTGGTCCGCCCCGTCCGCCCTGTCCGCTCCGCCGCCCGCCGACGTGTCCGCCCTGTCGGCCCCCACCGTGGTCGCCCTGTCCGCTCCGACGGTCCCGGGCTCGGGCTCGGTCCGGGGCTCGGGCTCGGTCCGGGGCTCCGGCTCGGTCCGGGGCTCCGGCTCGGTCCGGGGCTCCGGCTCGGTCCGGGGCTCCGGCTCGCTCCTGGGCTCGGGTCCAGTCCCGGCCCCGGCCCCTGCCTCGGCCCCGGTCCCTGCTCCGGAACTTCACGTACTACCCCCCTGGCCCCGAAGGACCGGGAGGTCCTCGCATGACGCTGGATCCGGCGGCCGCCCCGCTCGAAATCGATCCGCTGCTCGACGACCCGACCACCCGCATCATCGTGTGCTGCGGCTCCGGCGGCGTCGGCAAGACCACGACCGCCGCGGCCCTGGGCGTACGGGCGGCGGAACGCGGCCGGAAGGTCGTCGTCCTGACCATCGACCCGGCCCGGCGGCTGGCCCAGTCCATGGGCATCGACTCGCTCGACAACACCCCGCGGCAGGTCAAGGGGATCGTGGGCCCCGGCGAACTGCACGCCATGATGCTCGACATGAAGCGGACCTTCGACGAGATCGTCGAGGCGCACGCCGACGGCGAGCGGGCCCGGTCGATTCTGGAGAATCCCTTCTACCAGTCCCTCTCGGCCGGCTTCGCGGGCACGCAGGAATACATGGCGATGGAGAAGCTCGGCCAGCTACGGGCCCGCGACGAGTGGGACCTGATCATCGTCGACACTCCGCCGTCGCGCTCGGCGCTGGACTTCCTGGACGCGCCGAAACGCCTCGGATCCTTCCTGGACGGGAAGTTCATCAGGCTGCTGATGGCTCCCGCCAAGATGGGCGGCCGGGCCGGGATGAAGTTCCTCAACGCCGGTATGTCGATGATGACGGGCACGCTCGGAAAGCTGCTCGGGGGTCAGTTCCTGCGCGACGTGCAGACGTTCGTGACGGCGATGGACACGATGTTCGGCGGGTTCCGTACGCGCGCTGACGCCACGTACCGGCTGCTCCAGGCGCCGGGCACGGCGTTCCTGGTGGTCGCCGCGCCGGAACGGGACGCCCTGCGGGAGGCCGCGTACTTCGTGGAGCGGCTGGCGGCCGAGGAGATGCCCCTGGCCGGACTGGTCCTCAACCGGGTCCATGGCAGCGGCGCCGCCCGGCTGTCGGCCGAGCGGGCACTGGCCGCGGCAGAAAATCTTGAAGAGGGCCGCATTGTGGATCAGGTCGCTGGGAATGCTCCTGTTCGTGGCAGTGCTGCCCCGGACGGTTTTTCTCCCGAAGCCGCCGAGGCGCACGAGGCCGCACAAGCCGCCGAACATCATTCGCCCGACCCTGACGCGCCCGCATCCCCCCTGCCCGAGCCGCCCACTCCAGCATCGTCCGAATCATCCGAACCAGCCCAGTCTGCCGCGCTCGCGCCGGATCTCCCGCCCGCGCGGGCCGCTGCCGCAGACACTTCCGTCACGGATTCCGTCACCGGTCCTGCCGGCGATTTCGTCACGGGTTCTGTCACAGGTGTGGAACAACTGGGTGTGGAACAACTGACCGCGGGTCTGCTGCGCCTGCACGCCGAGCGCATGCAGGTGCTCGCGCGCGAACAGCGGACACGTGATCGTTTCACCGCGCTCCATCCCGAGGTGGCGGTGGCCGAAGTGGCCGCCCTGCCGGGCGATGTTCATGACCTCGCGGGGCTCAGGATCATCGGTGATCGTCTCGCGAACGGTCGTCCTGCGACCTGAACGGCGGGACGCGATGGTGGGCGGGGACGGCGCGGCTGATCGAGCCGCGACGGCCTCCCAGGAACTCCCTCGGGGGGCGTGGACGTCCTGGATAACGTCCTTCCGGAACACCCTCGGGAACGTTCTGAACTGCGCAATTGCTCTGAACCGCGTACGTGCACAGACGTGCCTGCTCGGACGCGCTCACTCACACGTCCTGCTCAAACGTGCCTGCTCAGACATGTCGCTGAGACATGTCCGCTCAGACGGAGCGACCTGCCCGGACCGCGCCCGGCCTCCTGTCGACATGGTGCCCGACCTGCTGGTCCACGGGTCGGAATCCACAGGGTGGTGGCGCTATGAGCCGGTGAGCCGTGGCGGCTGACCGGTGGTCACCGGGCCGGCTACCCGACCGCCGCGTACGTCTCGTACGTCTCGTCATCCTCCAAGCCCACGGGCAACAGGCCCGCGCTGCGTTCGTACTCCGTGCGCGCGGTCTCGAGCAGCCGCCGCCACGATGTGACGGTCGGACGCCTGCGCAGCAGTGCGCGGCGCTCCCGCTCGGTCATCCCGCCCCACACGCCGAATTCGACGCGATTGTCCAGCGCGTCGGCCAGGCATTCCGTCCGCACCGGACATCCGGTGCACACCGCCTTGGCCCTGTTCTGCGCCGCACCCTGCACAAACAGTTCATCTGGATCGGTAGTGCGGCAAGCTGCCTGCGCACTCCAGTCGGTTACCCAGCCCATGCTGGCGCCGTCCTCTCCCGAATTGAGGCTCCCCCACGGCGGCAGCGGCATATTCACCGTTGCCAGTTGAGGACGTTACGGAAGGCGGGCACGGCGCAACACCCCCTTCGGGCCCAATCTTGAATGGTCCGAACGGACTATGCGTACGCGGCAGATCACCCAGGGGAGTGACCCGAGGGTATAAAGGACCCATCCGACACAGTCGGGCATTTCACTTGAATCACAACGGGCATCAAATACCAGGCCTGGGCGTATCGGACATCGCTTCCCGTGCTTCGGGGTTCACGGGAAGTTCACGTCCGAGGCTTGATGCGCAACCACTTGGCTGTGACAGTTGAGTCCAGCTTAGGCCAGAGCCTTGACGCGTGTCCGGCGAATGAGAACGTAGGCTGCCCCCATGCCAAAAAAGCGCTCGGGCGGGGGTCTGACCGGGACCCAGCAGGCCGCCAAGTTCCTCGGTGTCAGCGTGCTCGCGGGAGCGGTGCTGGCGGGAATCGCCTTGCCGGCCTTCGGCGCGCTGGGGCTCGCGGCCAAGGGAACGGTCGAGGGATTCGACGAGATCCCCGCCAACCTGAAGACTCCGCCGCTGAGCCAGCGCACCGAGATCCTGGACTCGAAGGGTGGCCGTATCGCCACGGTCTACTCCCGCGACCGCACGGTCGTACCGCTCAAGGACATCTCCCCGTACATGCAGAAGGCGATCGTCGCGATCGAGGACGCGCGCTTTTACGAGCACGGGGCCGTCGACCTCAAGGGTGTGCTGCGGGCGCTCAACCGCAACGCGCAGTCGGGCGGCGTCGCCCAGGGCGCGTCGACCCTGACCCAGCAGTACGTGAAGAACGTATTCGTGGAGGAGGCCGGCGACGACCCCGAGAAGGTCGCCGCGGCCACCCAGCAGACCCTGGGCCGCAAGATCCAGGAGCTGAAGTACGCGATCCAGGTCGAGGAGGAACTGGGCAAGAAGAAGATCCTCGAGAACTATCTGAACATCACCTTCTTCGGGCAGCAGGCGTACGGCATCGAGGCCGCCGCCCAGCGCTACTTCTCCAAGCCCGCCAAGGAACTGAAGGTGGAGGAGGCGGCGATGCTCGCGGGCATCGTCCAGTCGCCGAGCAGGTACGACCCCGTCAATGACGAGGAAGAGGCCACCAAGCGGCGCAACACCGTGCTCCAGCGGATGGCCGACGTCCGGGACATCTCCCAGGCGGAGGCCGACCGCGCCAAGGCCACGCCGATCAAGCTCAATGTGAGCCGCCCCAAGAACGGCTGCATCACGGCCGTCACCGGGGCGGGCTTCTTCTGCGACTACGTGCGCTCGGTCTTCCTCACCGACCCCGTCTTCGGCAAGGACCGTGAGGAGCGCGCCAAACTCTGGAACCAGGGCGGGCTGACGATCCGTACGACCCTGGATCCGCAGGCGCAGAACTCGGCGCAGGAGTCGATCAAGGACCATGTGTTCCAGAGCGACCCGGTCGCGACGGCGCTGACGATCGTCGAGCCGGGGACCGGCAAGATCCTGGCGATGGGCCAGTCGAGGCCGTACGGCTTCGGGAAGAACGAGACCCAGATCAATCTGTCCGTCGACCAGAAGATGGGCGGCGGGGCCGGCTACCAGCCGGGGTCGACCTTCAAGCCGATCGTCGCGGCGGCGGCGCTGGAGCGGGGCATCCCGGCGACGCAGACCTTCCCCTCCCCGTACGAGATGACGTATCCGACCCCGGTGCAGACCTGCGACGGTCCGTGGACCGACCGGGACATCCCGGTCGAGAACGAGAACGAGTCCGAGGTCGGGCCGTACACGATGAAGGAAGCGACCGCCAAGTCGGTCAACACCTACTACGTCCAGCTCATCAGCCAGATCGGCGTCTGCCCGGTGACCGATCTGTCGGCCAAGATGGGCGTCAAGCGGGCCGACGGGAAGAAAATCCAGCAGGTTCCGTCGATCACCCTGGGCACCCAGGAGGTGTCGCCGCTGACCATGGCGTCGGCGTACGCCACCTTCGCCAGCCGCGGCACGTACTGCACCCCGATCGCGATCGAGTCGATCCTGGGCCCGAACAAGAAGCCCATGCCGGTCCCGAAGACGAAGTGCGACCGCGCGATGTCCGAGACGACGGCCGACACGATCAACACGCTGCTGAAGGGCGTGGTGGAGGACGGTACGGGCCAGCAGGCGGGCCTCGGCAGCCGGCCGAGCGCGGGCAAGACCGGTACGACCGACTTCCGGTACGCGGCCTGGTTCGTGGGCTACACGCCCAACATGTCGGGCGCGGTGTGGGTCGGTGACCCGAAGCACTCGCGGAAGATGGTCGACATCACCATCGGCAGCGAGTACTACGACAAGGTCTTCGGTGGTGAGGTTCCGGGACCGATCTGGAAGGACGCCATGTCCGGCGCGCTGGACGGCAGGCCGGCGCTCGGCTTCAACGAGATCAGCATCCCGGACGCGCCGAAGGCCCCGGAGGAGGACCCCAACAAGCCGGGGGCCGACGCCGGGCAGGACAACGGCGGTCAGGACAACGGCGGCCAGGACGGCAGGCCGGGCGGCAACCAGGGCCCCGGCGGTGCGATCCCGCCGGGCCTGATCCAGGGCGGCCAGAACGGCGGCGACGGGAACGGCGGGAACGGGAACGGCGGCGGTGGCAACGGGAACGGCGGCGGCCAGGACGGCGGCGGCGACTTCCCGTAAACCGGCGGGCACGGCTGGTTCACCAGGCATGCCAGGGATGGCAGGGATGGCATGCGTGCCAGGTAGGACGTGCGTGCCAGGTAGGACATGAAGGGGCGCCCGGTCCGTGAGACATCACGGACCGGGCGCCCTTGCGTGCGGGGGCCTGCGGGGACCCGCATGGGCGGGCCTGCGCGGGCGGGGGCCTGTAGGGGTGGCCTGGCGCGGGCGGACCCGCGCGGGCGGGGGCTTGCGCGAAGGAGGCCGCGGGTTTCACGGACACCGGGCCCGGGAAGGCCGACCCACCCGCTCCGAGGGGACCGGCCCGAGGGGACCGGCTCCTGGGCCAGCTCCCGGGCGGGGCCCCGAAGACAGGGGCACCACCACGGGCGGCCAGGCGACAGACACCGGTGTCAGGTGCAGGTCACGGATGCCTGCGACGGACCACGCCGGACGGATCAGGCAGGTCAGACGGGGTGGCGGGGTCGGGCAGGACGGACGCACCGGCCGGGTGCAGACGGGCCGGACGGGTGCAGACGGGCCGGACGGATCAGGCGAGGGACTGCTTGACGAGGGAGGCGACGCGGCCGCCGTCGGCGCGACCCGCGACCTTCGGGTTCACGATCTTCATCACGGCACCGATCGCGCGCGGCCCCTCGGCTCCGGCCGCCTTGGCCTCCTCGACGGCCTGGGCGACGATGGCGCCCAGTTCCTCGTCGGTGAGCTGCTTCGGCAGGTACGCGTCGAGGAGTACGCCCTCGGCCCGCTCCCGCTCGGCCTGCTCCGGGCGCCCTCCCTGGGTGAAGGCCTCCGCCGCCTCGCGGCGCTTCTTCGCCTCCTTGGCGATCACCTTCTGCACCTCGTCGTCGGAGAGCTCGCGCGCCTTGGTGCCCGAGACCTCCTCCTTGGTGATCGCGGAGAGCGTCAGCCGGAGCGTGGCGGAGCGGAGCTCGTCGCGCGCCCTGATGGCCTCGGTGAGGTCTTCCTTCAGCTTGGACTTAAGGCTGGTCATGAGGGCAAGTGTGGCAGGTGGCCCGTCGTGGCCGCCCACGGATTACGCGTCGGCACGGCGTCTGCGACGATGGGCGCATGCGCGCACGCTACGGAGTACCCCTGGGAATCGCGGCAGTCGGCGCTGCCGGTCTCGCCTACGCCGCCGGTTTCGAAGCCCGTTCGTTCCGACTGCGACGGATCTCCGTCCCGGTGCTGCCGCGGGGCATGCGTGATCTCCGGGTCCTCCAGGTCTCCGACATCCATATGGTGAGCGGGCAGGGCAAGAAGCAGCGGTGGCTCCAGTCGCTGGCCGGGCTGCGTCCGGACTTCGTCGTGAACACCGGCGACAACCTCTCCGACCCCGAGGGGGTACCGGAGGTGCTGGACGCCCTGGGGCCGCTGATGGAGTTTCCGGGCGTGTATGTCTTCGGCTCGAACGACTACTACGGTCCGAAGCTCCGCAACCCGGCCCGCTACCTCTTCGAGAAGGCCCAGGGGCGCCACGGTCTGAACGGCAACGCTCCGGCCGTCTCCGCGGTGCACAACCCGTGGGAGCCGATGCGCGACGCGTTCGACGCGGCGGGCTGGGTGGGCCTGAACAACACGCGCGGCCGGCTCAAGATCGACGGCCAGGAGATCGCCTTCACCGGAGTGGACGACCCGCACATCAAGCGGGACAGGTACGAGCGGGTCGCGGGCGGCCCCGAACAGGACGCCGATCTCTCGATCGGCGTGGTGCACGCCCCGTACCTGCGCTCCCTGGACGCCTTCACCGCCGACGGCTACCCCCTGATCCTGGCGGGCCACACGCACGGGGGCCAGCTCTGCATCCCCTTCTACGGAGCGCTGGTCACCAACTGCGACCTGGACACGGACCGCGTCAAGGGCCTGTCCACCCACCGCTCCGCCGGCCACACGGCCTACCTGCACGTCTCGGCGGGCTGCGGCACCAACCGCTACACCCCTCTCCGCTTCGCCTGCCCCCCCGAAGCAACCCTCCTCACCCTCACAGCCCGCCCCTGACCCCCAGGAGCCACCCCGAAACCGGATTTCGTCTCCGGCCAGCGGTGGGCTAAAGTAATCGATGTCGCCGCGACACGAGCGACATCGGGGTGTAGCGCAGCTTGGCAGCGCGCTTCGTTCGGGACGAAGAGGTCGTGGGTTCAAATCCCGCCACCCCGACAGCCGAAACACCAGGTCAGGGGCCTGATCCGCATCGCGGGTCGGGCCCCTGAGTGGTTTTTGGGGGCGCCCTGGAAGCCGTTTGGGAGCCGAGTCCTCGGGCGGCGCCCGCGCGTGCGTCTTGCTGGGCGGGGCGGCAGCTCCGGCCACGTCAGGGGCTAAGCCGTTCAGGCGGTCCGTCGGGTCGCCCGCGCGGCCTGCCGGTGGGCCGACGCCGAGGCCGGACTGCGCCACATGTGCAGGGCGCCGTCGTGGAGATGGATGGTGCGGGTGGCGAGGCGGGTGAGGGCCGGCCGGTGGGTGGTCATGACCGCTGTGCGGCTCTCGACCAGGCGGCCGAGCGCGTGGACGACGAGTTCTTCGGCGGCGTTGTCCAGTCCCGTGGTGGGTTCGTCGAGCAGCACAACGGGGGCGTCGGCCAGCATGGCGCGGGCGATGCCGACGCGTTGGCGCTGGCCGCCGGAGAGTCCGGCGCCTCGGTCGGCGAGCCGGGTGCCCAGGCCATCGGGCAGGCGTTCGGTGAACTCGGTGACCAGGGCCGCCTCCGCCGCCTGGGCGATCTCGTGCGGGCCGGCGTCGGGTCGGGCGTAGCTGATGTTGTCGGCGATGGTGCCGGAGAACAGGAACGTGTCCTGCAGCACGACCGCGATCTGGCGGTGCAGCCAGATGGCGGGGATGTCGGTGAGGGGGAGGCCGTCGAGGAGCAAGTGGCCGCGGGTGGGCGGGTAGAGCCCGGCGATGAGGGAGAGCACGGTGGATTTGCCGGAGCCGTTGGGTCCGAGCAGCGCGAGGTGTTCGCCGGGATGGACGGTGAGGTCGAAGTGGTTCAGGACGGGGCCGCGGCCGTAGTCGAGGGTGATGTCGCGCAGGTCGATTCGGCCGGCGGCGCGGTCGGGCAGGCGCCGGGGCGGTGTCGGGGGCGGCGGTGGCTGGTCGAGGATGCCGGCGACGCGTTCCGCGGAGGCCGCGCCCTGGGGGAAGGTGATCGAAAGGCGGGACATCGATCGCATGGGCTTGATCATGTCTTTGAGGTAGCTGGTCACCACGACCAGCAGACCGACGGTCCACCAGTGGTTCACGACACCGAGGCCGCCCGCCCACAGCAGTGCCGCGGTGGCCACCGCGGCGGCGGCTTCGAGCAGTGGAGTGAACCGGGCCCGCAGTTCGACGCTGCGCAGGCCGGCGTCGAGGGTGGTGCCGTTGCTGGTGGCGAAATGCGCGTCGTGCAGATCCTGGCGGCCGAAGGCATGGATGGTGCGGATGCCTTGAAGGGATTCGGTGACGAAGGCGGCGAGGTGTCCTTCGGCGGCGCGCTGCCGCCGTTCCGTCTGGCGGGTCAACCGGGTGTAGCGGGCGGCCGTGAAGAGAATCAGCGGGGCGCCCCCGATCGCGATCAGCCCCAGGCGCCAGTCAACGGAGAGGATGACGGTGGCGTAGCCCGCGAAGGCCAGCAGTCCGGGCAGGAGTGTGGAGAACAGGTCGACCAGAGCGTCCTGGATCCGGGTGGTGTCGACCGCGACGCGGCTCGTCAGTTCCCCGGCCGCCTGTCTGTCGTGGTAGCTCATGGGGAGCCGTTGCATATGGGCGAAGACGTCCGTACGGATCTCCGCGGTGATGCGCTCTCCGGCACTGTTCATCACACGGTCACCGAAGTAGTCGAAGGCCCCCGAGGCGAGGGTGATCAGCAGCAGCGCGACGGCGGCCACGGTGAGCATGGCCAGCGGGGAATCGCCCACGATGCCCGTGAGCCAGACCAGTGGGCCGCCGGTCCGGCCCTTGAGTACGTTGTCGATGACCAGCGCCAGCGGCCAGGGTGCCGCCAGGTCGGCGATCAGTTCTCCGATACGCAGTCCCACGCCGAGCACGAGTGTGCCCAGGTGCGGGCGGCCGTAGGAACGGAATCGCCACAGGTGTCGCATCATTCCCACGTCGGCACGGCGGTCCTTCATCTGCCCACCTCCCCGGTCAGGTCCGCGCGGGCGGCGTCCTTGAGAGCCGCGTTGCTCGCGCCGGGGCGTATGCCGTGCTCGGCCATGGCGGTCAGCACCAGCGGCGCGAGTCCGGGGTCGGCACGCGTGATCGCGGACAGCAGCCGTGAGAATTGGCTGCGCTGGTTCAAGGCGTCCTTGGTCAGCCGGGCGGGGTCGGCTCCGGCCGACTCCATGCCGCGCAGCAGCGCCGCGTCGAAGCGCGCGGCGTCGGCACCCGTGGCGATGACCCGCTCACGAGCGGACCAGCATGCCGATGCCCATACGGTGCCGTCGGCGTGCGGGTCCTGGTCCCGCCCGCCCCAGAAGTGCGCCATTGTCCACCGGGGCTGGAGTTTGCGGCGCCGCTGGTCCCACTCGGCGATGGCCCCGCGATGCCAGCCGTAGATGTCCGGGGTGCCCATCAGGATGGCCGTGAGGACATCTGCTGTGCCCTCGTCCAGGGCGATCTTCCGGTTGGTCTGCTGCGCCGGAGGACGCAGCCGGTTGAGCCGGAAGTCCGCGGTGTGCCGGCACAGATGATGGCCGACCTCGTGACAGATGATCGCGACGTTGTGCGCGGGGGCATGGAAATACCGGCTGCCGTCCGGTGCCGGGACGAATCCGGCGCCGCCCCCCAGATGGATCTCACCCGCACTGCTGAGAGCGGCGGGCTCGTCCGTGAGTGACGGCCTGGGAACCCGGTAATGCCCTCCGTGCCAGCGGCGGGGCTGGTTGTGCATCCCGATTCTGACCAGCAGGTGAGGGAGAGGGTGGCCGAGCAGGGCTGAAGCGAACCGCAGGGCGCGCTGGACGTGGAAGGCCGTGTTGGTCACGCCGAATGCTCGGGCCTGCCGGTCTGCGGCGGCGTCAGACAGGGGGCCGCCACCGGCCGCGGGGTCGAACATCAACGTCGAACCGTCGAACAGCCGCCCGCCGCGCTCGTCACGGACCGTGGCCTCGGGCAGCACCACTTCGGCCGGCCGCAGTTCAAGGACGTCCAGGGCGGCTTCGCGCAACTCCCCCGGCCGGGGACGCCCGTCAGGTAGGTAGACGATCGCCGGGATCACGGGGCATCAGCCCCAGGCAGCAGCGTCGGCGAAGGGTCCCGTCGTGGCGGCGGTCTGCCGGGCCGGCGCACGCACCAGGTCCACGGCCGCGCCGTTTGCCAACTGTGGCGGGGACAGGACCGGCAGTCCCGTGGCCGCGTGTGCTTCCTGGGAGGCGAGGGGGCTGGCGGTGACGAGGCCACTCACCATGCGTACCGGGACCCCCAGTCCGCGCAGGATCGTCACCCCGGCCACCGCGTCCAGCGCGTTGGCCGCCGCCAGTACGACACCGTGGGCGAATCCGGGCAGGCACTCGGCAAGCGCCCGTGTCTCGGACTGCAGCAGCCCGTCGGCTATCTCCAGGACGACCGCGTCCGCACCGTCGTCCACCAGGGCGTCACGGATGGCGATCATCGTGGTCTGGAGCCGCTCGACCGGATAGCCGAACGTGGATGACATGCCGAAGTCGAGGAATTCGGCTACAGTGCTGGCGCCCGCGTCGATGTACATCCAGCGGTCCTTGCCGCTGCCGGAACCGGTGACCTTGCCCGCCCCGGCAGCCAGTCCGGCTCGCGTCCAGCCGCACACCATGGCCGACGCCGTGGTGGTCTTGCCCGCGTTCATCGACGAGCCGAGCACGACGAGAGTGCCCCACTCCGGCGCCGTGTGCGGCGACGGCGTCCGCGCGTAGTGTTCCAGCGACAGTGGCATCCCGGACCGGTCGTTCAGCGTGCCGATCACCTTCAACTCGGTCGGTGGCAGCCGTCGCGTATGCGCCGAGGCGACCGTTCCCACAAGGCCGCCCGCCGTCAGCAGATGAACGTTGGGCCCGGTCGGCAGGTAACCCTCGTAGAAGTCCGTGGCATACCGGTTGCCGTACGCACCCACGACGATGTCGCCCGAGTAGAGACGGACGCGCCGACCGTGGACATCCTCCAGATGGTCAAGCTCGCCGAGGTGGGTCACGGTGGCGACCACGAGATCCCCGAGCTGCGGTTCGCGAACCGACCCACCGGGTACGGTCGCGTCCCGGTCGTTGATTCTGCGTGTCACATAGCCCCACTTGGCCCCAGCAAAGTCTCTCATTCCAGATCCCTCACGGTGCGGGTCGGGCCCGTGCCGGCGCCCGAACGAGTGGTCGTCCCTTCGATCGCTCCCACCCATGATCCGTGCTCCCGGGATCGATCGCATTGTGGTGGTGGCTCTGGCGGTGACCGGTGAGGCGAAGGTCCAGGGCCAGGGCTGGAGACCGTGGGTCTCAAAATTCTCGGCGGGTGCGGTGGTTCAAGGCGCTGCCGCGGGGCCTACCGGGAAAGCTGCGAGTTCGAACAGACTCCCGCCGGCGCTGGATTCGTGTACGACACACCCATAGAGACCGAAGACGTGAGAGACCGAAGACGTGAGACCGAAGACGTGCGGGACACGCTGGATACAGTCCGTACACCCGATGACGCTGTCGACGGGACGAGCCCCGACCGGCTCGGGGAGGACGAGCCGCTTCCGGAGGCGGCTTTCTTGAAGGCCATGCACACCCCGGCGGAGAAGCAAGCCCGGGCGGCACAAAGGCGGGCAGCGCAGAGACAAGAAGGGGCGGCAGAGCACGCAAGGGCATCACGCGAGAAGAACCGATAGCGCGAAGACGTGCTCGCCTGAGACTGTCTGACGACGGTCCGTCAGCCTTTGTGGGTAAGTCCCACCATCTGCGGACACAGAACTATAAGTACAGCGGCAAAGCACAGCAACCGCTGCGACTGACAGTGACCGTCAACAACCCCGCACGTTCTTCCGGAACGCTTGGCGCAGGAGCGGCGACCTTGTGTCCGATGGCCAGTGAACACGCCCTTACCCTGCTCCGCCATGTCCGGAAGAGTGACATGACATTTGGCAGCAGGTCGGCCGCAGGTCGGCAGGGGCAGTCCGCAGCAGGGACCATCCGCAGTCAGCCAGTGCCTGCCGACGCCATCAGCCCGGTGCGAGATACTGCTGCAGATTCCGGTTGATCACGCACTGACCTGGGGGCAAGCAGTGGCGGGCGAGAATGATCCATACGCACGGGGAACTCGCGCGGCAGGCCAGGGAACGGGAACCGTACTGCTCGATCCGGAACGCACCGGCACACGGGGCCGAGGGGAACTCGCCGCGACGGCGACCGGTTCGGCACACGGTCTGGACGGCGCGCACCTGGCTCGCCCGCCTCGTCCAACGCGGCATCACCCTGGGCAACGACGCTGACCTCCCCGGCAACGCGGCAGGTCGGTGCGCGTTGTGGCGGCTGGTGTCCGTCACGCCGGACGAGGTCTCCAGCACGGTGCTGGCCTACGGACTGCGCCCCATCGGCGGAGGCTGGCGAGAGGGGTCTCTACGAGAGCGGGCCGCCCATCACGCCGAAACCCACCTCACGCCCCGCGACCTGCGGCGGCGTTCGGCCCGGTCGGGGCGGTTGACCTCGATGACCGGGTGCCCGTGTGAGCGGGCGGTGCGGGTGAAGCCGGCTCCGTAGGAGGAGGTGCCTTCCACGCCGATCGCGATCACGTTGCCGTGGGCGGTCAGGAAGGCCAGGGCCGCGGCGTATCCGGCGGCGATGGTGATGAACTCGGCGTCTGCGAGGTGGCTGCCGTTGTCGCTGATGACCGCGACGCGGAGGGTGTCGGTGTGGGAGTCGACCCCGCCGAACACATCCTGGTCCACGGTGTCCGCTGCGGCCTCTGATGTCATGCTGTTGATGCCTTCCCAACCGGAGGTGGGCACCGGCCGGGTGGCGCAGACAGGACATCGAGGGGGCTTCTGGCCAAGCTCCTGTCAGGTCATGTTCCGCCCGGCCGGAGCCATGAGAACAGGTTCCGGCAGCCGGACAGAACAATCGGAAGACAGCCCAGCAGGGCGCCAGTCAGTGCCCGAGCCACGACCACCGGAACCTGAGTATCAGCATCGATGTCAGTGCCATGTGTTAGGCATGGCGGTATGCACCCCACGGGTCCCTTGCCCCACGTAGACCTCACTGACTCGCAGTGGCAGCTGCTTGCCCATCTGGTATCCGCCTCCCTGCCTGACCCCGGTGGCAATGGGGGCGCCGCGGAAGCCGTGGTCGCATGCGGCCTCGACCCCGACCAGGTGCGCGCCGATCTCCCGTCCCTGATCTGGCTGAAGTTCGTCGCCCGGGACCGTGGCCGACTGCTGGCCACCGACCTTGGAACGGCCATTCATTTTCGCTCTTTGTACGAGTTGGCGGAGGAACGCCTCAGCGGAGTTGCCGGGCTTGTCGAGGCGTGCGAACTCCAGGCGTCCCCGTTGGCTCGTTGCGTTCGGCGACTGGCTCAGGGCTCCATCTCTTTCGAAGAAGCACTGGCCAGTTTGCGTGACTCGGATTGAGCAGATCCTGATCAGCTGACGTCCTCCTCGGGGAAGAGCACGTCTGCGGAACGTTGCCGTGCCTTCCGGCTCGCAGCCGCGATCGGAAGAATTCCAGCCGTAGTCAGGTCTGCGTGCGAGACCACGGGTGCGGCAAGTATCTCGGTCAGCAGCTCATCCTGAGCGGGGGCCATGTCTGTGAGGCGACGCAGCACAGAGAGCAGTTCGATCAGCTCTCTGGTCCATTCCTGAGGCCAGCACTCGACATGGATGTCGTCCAGCGGGCTTGTCTTCTTGCTGCTGGGACTGGCCTTGCGGTAGCCGAACCACTTGTTGATGATGCGCATGCCGCCGACGTCGTAGGCCCATACGGCTTCGGGCACCGGGGCGAACGCTCCTTCTCCGATGTAGAGCGTCTGCACCTCGGCGTCGTAACGCAGTTGGCTCGGGACCCCGTTGCCGACGTTCTTGAGGTAGCGGACTTGCCGCTCATCCCCTGCGGGGAATTCGACGTGGCCAACAGGTCGTCCCGCACCTGGGTCGGCGCACCGCTCGCCGTAGGTCGAGGCCCATAGGATTTCACTGCCGAGAGTGACTGCCCGATTCCATAACGCCCTGTCCCGGGTCAGCGGCAACCGCACGCCGGGAGTGAGCAGTTCCTCGGCGAATCGTTCGGTGAAGGCGGTGTGTCCCGCGACGGCCACGGTGTACGCGGTCAGTTCAGTCGCGGTGACTCGTTCCGCGCCCAGCGATCGGGCCAGATAGGACACAAGGCCCGCCGGGATGTTGGGAGAGCCGTCGGGATGCAGGACAGGCGTGATCCTGCCCCCGCGCCCATTGAAATGGTGCGTGTCAGGGATGAGATGGGTTACTACGACAGCCGGCCCGGAATCGATCTCATGTGACGACTGCTGGTTCAGGAAAAGCTGCCCCTCCTGCATTGACGCCCACAGATCAGGGCGTGCGTAATCGAGCACCCGGTTGTCCGCGATCAGCCACTGCCGGTCGAAACTGCGCAGCGCTGTGCGAATGAGTCTGGGACTGACGGAGGTCTCCTGACCGATCGAGAGAGGAGAAGCCGACTGTCCTGGCAATGGCTCCTTCTTACTGTTCAGTGTGCGGTCGCGGGTCTCCTTGAACAGCTTGCCCTTCTCCGTCTGGTCGGTCTCGCGTACAAACGTTGTCCAGCGTCGACGTAAAGTTTCGGCGGAAGGAGCGCTGGCCCAGGAACGATTCGACTTCGCACCTGGGCTGCCCCAGGGGAAGAGGTCGTCCAGCGCCGGAAAGTCCTCCCACCCGGACTGGGTCAGTGGGGTGAAGGGACGCGCGGCTCCCGCATGCGTCTCCCGCCAGCCGTCGTCGTCCAGATCGATCTCACGCAGTTGTCGGAACTTCTCGGCACGCCTGCCCGCGAGTGAGCGGTAGTGGACCCGCGCACGGTGGTCCTTGTTCCGCACGGCACCCGCCTTGCGGACAAAGATGCAGATGGCGAGCGGCTGGGCGACACCGGGAAAGACGCGAGTGGCGACTTCCGCTCGCTGTCCTTCGGGGGAGAGATTGATGACCCAGCCCTCGTCGCATGTACGACGCAGATAGTCGCGCATGCCCCGGCCCCCGGGCCCGGTCGCCCACCCGGAGGGAGTGATGAAGCAGACCACACCGTGCTGGTCGTCTTCGTGCGCGTCGAAGACCTTCCAGGTGGCCCAGCGCCAGAAGTACACGTACATGTTCTTGAGCATGTGCTCGTAGCGCCCGTTGCCCGGATACCGAAAGCCGTCGAGCGGGGCCGCCTCGTGTTTCCCGCTGCCCTTCTCCACCCATCCGCCGCGGTTCTCCGCCTTGTCGTCATAGGGGGGATTGGCGATAACGACCGTGACGGGGGTATTCGCCTTCAGGTTGTTGGCGCGTCTCCGGGAGTCCGACAGCGGACCAAAGGTGGAAGGCAGGTACTCGTCCTCAACGAAGGGATTGTCGAGGGTGTCGGTGACAAAGAGGTTGAGACCGCCCTCGGGCAACGGCGAGTCATAGCGCTTGAGGAGGTCGGACGTCCTTAACTCCGCGACGGCGAAGGGCCCCATCTGCAACTCGAAACCGTTGAGGCGCGATGCGAGCCGGGATATGGCGTCCGGTGCCATGGCGGGCCCGTAGCGGTCGGCGGCCTGCTCTGCCACCCGTTCGATGATCGTGTGGAGGTAGGTCCCGGTGCCCATGGCAGGATCCACGATCCGTACCTCGTCCGTGCCGAAGCCGTCGGCCTGCCCCAGTCGGGTACGCAGCACGTCCTCGGTGAGACGGACCATGTCCTCCACGACCTCGTGCGGGGTGTAGTAGGAGCCGCTCCTCTGCCTCAGCGCGGAGTCGTAGACAGTCAGAAAGTGCTCGTACAGATGGAGGTAGGCGTCACGGTTTCCTGTGCGTATCGCCGACCAGTTCACCTTGGCGATTGTTCGCTGAAGCAGTTGGAGGGTGACGCTGAAGCGTTCATTGACGTTGCCGGTGAGCAGTTGCAGCGCCCGTCCCATCAGCGCGTGGTCCGCGTCCAGCAGGCGACCGACATCGTGGAGGCTCGCGCCCTCGGTCAGATGGTCGTCCGAGCGTGCCAGCAGGAGAGCGAAGGTGACGGCCTGCGCGTAGCCGTCCGCGAACGTGGCATCGTCGGCGGACGGGAACAACAGCTTGCGCCAGTCGTTCTTCAGACCGGTGAAAGGTCTGGCGCGTATGTCGGTGTCCGGACTGGAGGACTTGGCTTCTGCGGCCAATTGCTCAAGAACGGCAGACCGGAGGAGGCGGCAGAGCGGCGCGACGTGCTGGACGAGACGGGCGACCTGGGAAATGGGAGCGGGCTTCCACAGAAGGAAGGTCTTCAGCAGAGCGTCAAAGGCACCGGGATCAGCAGGAACGAGCCTGTCCCCCGCGCTCTTCAGTGAGCCGGTGAACCAGACGGTCTCCCCCAACTGTCTGCCGTCCCGGAACAGTCTCCACTCAGTCCCGTTGGAGTAGAGCAGGTTGGGCAGATTCCGCAGCTTCTCCCACTGTTCCCGATTGGCCTTGCCGAACGTATCCGGATCGACCGGAAGGCCGGGCTTCTTGAGCTCGATGTAACCGGTCAGCTCGCCGTTGGCGCGGACAGCGTAGTCGGGTCGCACCCCGAGGTCGGCAAGGCGGAACTCGTCATGCCACATGACTTCGGGCTGTTGGTGGTGCTCACCCACCGCCTGAAGCAAGATCTCGAGCGGTCCGCGAATGGCGGCTTCGTCACCTCCACCCCCGGACAACTTGAGCTTGGACATCCGCCCGAATTCCGCCACGGCAGCGAACAGCCAGCCGTACATCCCCCCTGACATCTTCCCCCCACAGGTCGCGTCAGAGCGCCGAGCCTAACTACATGATGTCAATTTGGGAATACGAAGCGTCATCCAATGCGAGCGACCGGCACCGAACTACGGCGTCGCGGATCGCAATCGCGGTGCTCACGCACCCAGACGCGGGCTATGGCGTCGAGGTGGTGGTGCAGGACGGCCCTGATCTCTTCGGTGCCACACGTGGCCGGCAAGGGTGACGGGGTGTCTTCGCCGTTGGCCATGGCGAGGCTGCTGGCGAAGCGTACGAGGTGCGGGGCGGGGGCGAAGGAGTCACGGAGCCAGACGGCGAAGACGGCGGCTTCGCCGGCGGTGACATCGATGAGGGTGATGTAGGCGTAGTCGGGCCTGGGCATCGCCGCCGTTCCGTCCACCCATGCGTCCGGGGCCAGCTCGACCTCGAAATCGAGCACGGTCATGTTGTGGATCCCGGATTTGCCGTATTCCACGGTGGGTTCGGGAAACGCCTGCCTCAAAGCCCCCTCCAGAGACTGAAAGTGGGGGGCGTCGTGGGTGCGGTGGTAGGTCGTCGGCAGGCGGTGGGGCCTTGGCGTCGCGTTCGGGGTCGGGCGGCTCCTTCCCGGTCTTGGTGATGCGGCGGCGCAGGAGCGGGCACCGTACGGTTCGCGGCCGATGCGGATGACGCGTCCGTGGATCACCTCCCGCACCGTGTCGCGACATGCGGCGGCATGGACATCTGGTGATCGGACATGGCCCATGGTCCGCAGAGGAGAGAGCCTGTACGCCGATTCCTGCCCCCCATGCGCGGCAGCAGGACGCCCATGCGGCACCGCGGCATGATCCGGCGTCATGGACCCCGCCGTCGAACTATGCGGGCCGTCCCGGCCGTTCCCGCGCTGGTGTCCTGGGCGGATCGGACAGAGGCACCCCGTACAGCTCCTCCCTGCGGCGGGGGAATGTGACGGTGATGTCGAGCCCGCCCTCCGGTCCCTGCTCGGTGACGATCCGGGCCCGGTGGGCGCGGGCGATCGCCGCGACGATCGACAGCCCGAGACCGTGTCCGTCGGCGCGCGCGGAGCGGTGGCCGAGCCGCTGGAAGGGCTGGTACAGCGACGGGATGGCCTCGCGCGGGACCACCGGTCCGCTGTTCACGACCCGCACCGTGGGCGCCCCGTCCTGTAGGCCGGTGGTCACCTGGATCCAGCCGCCGTGCGGGGTGTAGCGCTGGGCGTTGCCGACCAGGTTGGTCACCAGCCGTTCCAGGAGACTGGTGTTGCCCTCGGTCGCGGCGGGGGCGAGCGAGATATCCAGGGTGACGTTCCCGGGGCGGGTGGGCGCGAGGTCGTCGAGCACGTCGGTGACGACGTCGGCGAGGTCCAGCGGCTCGGTCCGGAAGACCCCGCTCTGGCTGCTCGCCAGGGTCAGCAGCGCCTCGATCAGCCGCTCCTGGTCCTCGCCGATCGCCAGGGCCCGCTCGCACACCGCCCGCAGTGCCTTCACGTCCGGGTCCGGTTTGCTGAGCGCGACCTCGATCACCGTACGTTGCAGGGTCAGCGGGGTGCGCAGCTCGTGCGAGGCGTTGGCGACGAAGCGTCGTTGTGCGTCGAACGCGACGTTCAGGCGGGCGAGCAGCCCGTCGAAGGTGTCGCCGAGGTTCTTCAGCTCGTCGTCGGCGGGGCCGGGCATCGCGAGCCGCTCGTGCAGGTTGTGCGCCGAGATCCGCCGGGCCCGTTCCGTCATCACGCGTACGGGCCGCAGCACCCGCCCGGCCACCAGCCAGCCCAGCCCACCGGAGACACCGGTCATCACACCGAGCGCGATCCCGGACCGGGTGAGCAGCGTGCGCTGGGCCTCCTGGCGCTCACGGTCGGCGACATAGGAGATCTCGGCCGTGATCTCCCGGACCGCCGGGTTGCGCGAGGCGTTCATGGTGGTGACCTTGGTGCCCTTGGAGGCGGGGCTCTGCACGACCAGGAGGTAGGTGACGGCGAGCAGGGTGGCGCCCGAGACGAAGAACAGCGTCCCGTACAGGAGGGTGAGCCGGAGCCGGGCCGACCAGCGGATGCGGAACCGGCCGGCCGGTTCAGATGCGGTAGCCGACATGCGGCACCGTCTCGATCACGGGCGGGTCGCCCAGTTTGCGGCGCAGCCGGCTGACGGTCACCTTCACGGTGTTGGTGAACGGGTCGGTGGCGTTGTCCCAGGCCCATTCGAGCAGTTCCTCCGCGGACACCACCGCGCCCCGTGCGGCCAGCAGCAGCTCCAGTACGGCCATCTCCTTGGGGGACAGGTCGAGTTGGCGTCCGCCGCGCCAGGCGGTGTGCTCGGCGGGCGACAACGACAGATCACCGTGGGTGAGCACCGGCGGGACGGCGGGGTGCGCGCGCCGGGCGAGGGCGCGGATCCGCGCGATCAGCTCGGCCAGGGCGAACGGCTTGGTCAGATAGTCGTCGGCGCCCAGGCTCAGTCCGTCGACGCGTTCGGCGACGGTGGCGGAGGCGGTGAGCATGAGGATGCGGGCCCGGCAGCCGTGCTTGATCAGCGCACGGCAGACCTCGTCGCCGTGCATCAGCGGGAGGTCCCGGTCGAGCACGATGACGTGGTAGTCGTACACGGTGGCCTGCTCCAGCGCCTGCTGGCCGTCCAGTGCCAGGTCGATGGCCATGCCTTCCTGCCGCAGTCCGGCGGCGATCGTCTCGGCGAGTTCGAGGTGGTCGTCGACAATCAGCACTCTCATGCCGGTCAGGATGCCCTGGGGCCCATAACAGGGGAATAACGCGTGGGGACCGGGCACGAGGCGGGCGCGGTTGTTCCCCGCGTGTAACCGCGCCCGGCGTAGAACTCCCTGCATGTTCTCCACACACCGTCGCGCCCTGATCGGGCGCGCGCTCCTTCCCGTATCCCTGCTGCTCACAGGCGCGCTGATCAGCGGCTGTTCCGACGATTCCAACGCGGCCTCCGGCGGTGAGGCGTCCTCGGACTCCTCACCGTCGGCGAACAGCGCGTTCGACCAGGCTCTGGCGTTCGCCGAGTGCATGCGCGCGGAGGGCGTACCCGGATTCCCCGATCCCCAGCAGGCCGACGGCGGTGTCCGCATGGACGCGGGCGGCGTCGACACCAACTCGCCCGAGTTCCAGGGCGCCATGGAGGCCTGCCGTGACAAGGCTCCGCAGGCCCAGGGCCAAGGGCAGGGCGGCGAGCCGCTCGATCCGACGAAGGTCGCCGCCTGGGCGGAGTGCATCCGTGAGAACGGCGTGCCGAAATTCCCGGACCCCGAGATCAACGGCGGTCAGATGGGGCTCGACTTCGCCGGCGCCGGCCTCAGCATGGCCGACCCCGCCTTCCAGAAGGCCCGCTCCGCCTGCCAGGACAAGTGGCCCGGCGGAGGCATGATGATTCAGGGCGGCGGAGGCCAGTGACGACGCGGGACGAGACGGAACACCTGCCGGCCGTCGTGGAGCCGGGCGGGGTCCCGGCGGTCACGCAGGACGGGGACCGGACACCGGCCGTCGCCGAGGAGGCGGCACAGCCGGCCGTCGCCGAGGAGGCCGGCCGGCCGCCGGCGGACCGGCGCAGGCGCCGCACCCGCCGTACGGCCCTCATCGTGGTGGTCGCGATCGTCGTGGCCGCCGCCGCGGGACTCGCCGCCACGGGCGCGTTCAGCGGTGACGACGGCTCCACGGCGCAGGCCGCCCCCGACCGGCCGGTCGCGACCGCGAAGGTCCAGCGGATGACGCTGACCAGCACCGAGACCCTGGACGGCACCCTGGGCCACGGTGAGCCGACCGCCGTCACCAACGGCTCCGCCTCCTCCGCGTCCGGGCAGAGCGGGCAGGGCGGCAACGGCCGGGCCGCCGACGGCGGCGAGTTCGTCACCTGGGTGCCCGGTGAGGGCGACACGCTCGGACGCGGCGACGCCGTCTACCGGGTCAACGAGCGCGAGGTGCCCCTGCTGTACGGGTCCATCCCCTTCTACCGCACGCTGGAGCCCGGCAGCGAGGGCGCCGACGTGCGGATGCTGGAGCGCAACCTCGCCGAGCTGGGCTACGACGGCTTCACGGTGAACGACGAGTACACCTCGGGCACCGCCGAGGCGGTCGAGGAGTGGCAGGACGACCTGAACGCCGAGGAGACCGGAACCGTACGGCCCGGGGACGCGGTGGTCGCACCGGGGTCGCGGCGGGTCGCGGAGCTGAGGACCTCGCCCGGCGCGGTCGCCGGCGGCGAGGTGCTGACCTGGACGGGCACCGAGCGGATCGTCTCCATGGACCTGGACCCCCAGCACGAGGACCTGGTGAGGGAGGGCTCCAAGGCCACGGTCCGGCTGCCGGACGGCGGCACCGTGGTGGGCGAGGTCACCGACATCGGCACCGCGGGCAACGACGGCGGTGCCGGGACCGGGGCCGGCGGCGAGAGCCAGGGCGCGGACGAGGCGACCCTGCCGGTCCAGCTGAAGATCGGGGACCAGAAGAAGCTGGGCCGCTACCAGGCCGCGTCCGTCGACGTGATCCTGGAGGCCGACAGCCGCAAGGACGTGCTCGCGGTGCCGGTCAACGCGCTGATGGCGCGTCCGGGCGGCGGTTACGCCCTGGAGGTCCCGGCGGCCGGCGGCAGCAGTGACATGGTGCCGGTGGAGCTGGGGATGTTCGCCAACGGACTGGTCGAGGTGAAGGGCTCGGGCATCAAGGAAGGCATGGATGTGGGGGTGCCCAAGTGACGCCTCATGTGGTCGAGTTGACGGGGGTCTCCCAGCGGTACGGGGAGGTCGTCGCGCTGGCCGACACGAATCTGGTGATCGGGCGCGGTGAACTGGTCGCGATCGTCGGGCCGTCCGGGTCCGGGAAGTCGACCATGCTCAACATCATGGGCACGCTGAGCCGCCCGACCTCCGGGCACGTCCGGGTCGACGGCCACCCGGTCGAGGAGCTGAGCGACCGCGAGCTGTCGGCGCTGCGCGCCGGCACGATCGGCTTCGTGTTCCAGCAGTTCCATCTCACCGCGGGCATCCCGGTACTGGACAGCGTGGCCGACGGGCTGCTCTACAGCGGCACCCCGCGCGCCGAGCGGCGCCGGCTCTCCGAGGCGGCGCTGCGCCGGGTGGGGCTCGGGCACCGGCTGTACCACGAGCCGCACCAGCTCTCCGGCGGGGAGAAGCAGCGGGTCGCGATCGCCCGCGCGGTGCTCGGCGATCCCCCGCTGCTCCTGGCCGACGAGCCGACCGGCGCGCTCGACTCCCGGTCCGGCGCGACCGTGCTGGCGCTGCTGCACGAGCTGAACGAGGCCGGCACCACGGTCGTCGTCATCACGCACGACCGGGATGTCGCCGCGTCGCTGCCGCGCGAGGTGCGGCTCAAGGACGGGCGGATCGAGCACGACTCGGCCACCGGCCGGGAGATGGCGGCCGTCGCCCCCGGGGCGGAGCGGTGACGGGGTCCGGCCGGCGCGCGGCCGGCGCGCGGCCCCGCCCGGCCCGGATGAGTCCGGCCGATGTGCTGCGGGTGGGCGGGTACGGGCTGCGGGCCCGGCCGATGCGGGTGTTCCTGTCCGCGCTGGGCATCGCCATCGGCATCGCGGCGATGGTGGGCGTGGTGGGCATCTCCACGTCCAGCACGGAGGACCTGGACCGGCGGCTGAGCGCCTTGGGCACCAATCTGCTGTCCGTCACACCGGGGCCGTCGCTCAGCGGTGACGCCTCCCATCTGCCGAGCGAGTCGGTGGGCATGGTGGGCAACCTCCCGGATGTGGAGTCGGTGACGGCGCTCGGCAAGGTCGACGCCAAGGTCTACCGCAACGACCACATCCCCGAGGCCGAGACCAGCGGTATCGCCGTCAAGGCGGCGAAGACCAACCTGACCGAGACGACCGGCGCGAAACTGACCGACGGCCGCTGGCTGAACACGGCCAACGACCGCTATCCGTCCGTGGTGCTCGGTCCCCGCGCCGCCGAACAACTCGGGGTGCACCGCGCCGGACCCGACATCCAGGTGTGGCTCGGCGACCGCTGGTTCACCGTGATCGGCGTGCTCGCGCCCAACGAGCTGGTCCCGGAGCTGGACACCCAGGCGCTGGTCGGCTGGCCCTACGCGGAGGAGAACCTCGGATTCGACGGCTACCCGACGGAGATCCACGTACGGGCCGTGGAGGAGCACGTCTCCGAGGTGCAGGGCATCCTCGGGGCCACCGCCAACCCGGAGAAGCCCGACGAGGTGGCCGTCTCCCGGCCCTCCGACGCGCTCGCCGCCAAGGAGGCCACGGACGACACCCTGAGCGGACTGCTCCTGGGCCTCGGCGCCGTGGCGCTGCTGGTCGGCGGTGTCGGCGTGGCCAACACCATGGTCATCTCCGTGCTGGAGCGCCGCTCCGAGATCGGTCTGCGCCGGTCGCTGGGTGCCACGCGCGGCCAGATCCGCAACCAGTTCCTGTGCGAGTCGCAGCTGCTGTCCCTGCTCGGCGGCGTCGGCGGGGTGGCCCTGGGGATCACGGTGACCATCGGCTACGCCTCCTACCAGAGCTGGCCGTCGGTCGTCCCGGCATGGGCCATGGCCGGAGGCATCGGCTCGACCCTGGTCATCGGCGCGCTGGCGGGCTTCTATCCGGCGGTGCGCGCGGCCCGGCTGCCGCCGACGGAGGCGCTGGCGACACCCTGATCACACGTTGCCCCTCGGACATTCCCCCGGCGAGGGGCACCGTGCCGGGTCCGGACCTGACCGGACCCGTACCCTCCCTGGCCACTCGGCCGGGGAGGGTTCCGGTGTGCCGGGAGAGCGGGTGGGGTGTGCCGGGGGAGCGGGTGCGGTCAGCCGGGAGCTCCGACGAGAGCGGGTGCCCTCCCGTCGGGTACGTCGTCCTCGCGGACGACGTCCCAGCCCGCGGCGGCCAGTTTCTCCGCCAGGGTGGCCGCCTCGGCCGGAGCCAGCCCGAACCGGATGACCAGCGGTCCGTCCGGGCCGTGCGGGGCCACCGGCGCGGCGACGGTGTCGGGGCCGGCGCCGTATCCGGCCGCGGTGTCGAGGAGCCGGGCGAGTTCGCCCGGACGCTCGGCAATGGTGACGTCGACCCGGGCGGTGTCGGCGGCGAGCGGGCCGGGTGCCGGGGCGGGCAGCGACTCCAGCGCGGCGACACCGCGTTCCAGCAGGGCGGTGAGGTTCCGCCGGCTCTGCGCCCGGTTCCGCGGATCCCGCGCCGACAGGTCCCGCATCGCCGTGAGCAGTTGGGTGAGATCGCTCTCCAGGGCGCTGAGGACGCCGGCGATCTCGGCGGCGTTGGTCTCGATGATGTCGGTCCACAGCCGGGCCTCGCCGCGGGCGATCCGGGTGGCGTCCCGGAACCCCTGGCCGACCAGGAGCGCGGTGACCGGCGAGCGGCCGCCGAGCCGTGCCGCGACCAGGCTGGCCATGAGGTGCGGGGCGTGGGAGGTGATCGCCACGGTCTCGTCGTGGGCCGAACTCTGCATGACCGCAGGCACCCCTCCGCACAGGGCGATCAGCTCCAGGGCCCGGTCGAAGGCGCGCTTGGAGGTGAGCCGGGAGGGGGTGAGCACCCACGTCCGGCCCTGGAAGAGATCGGGGCGCGCGGCGAGCGGCCCGGAGCGCTCCCGGCCGGCCATCGGGTGGCCGCCGACGAAGTGCGCGGGCCGCGGGGCGCGGGCCAGCACCTCGCGCTCCGGGCCGGCCTTGACGCTGGCCACGTCCGTGTAACTGCGCGCCAGGCCCCGCGCCTGCTGTTCCGAGAGCACGTCGGCGACCTTGCTCGGCGGTACGGCGAGCACCGCGAGGTCCACCGGTTCCCCGGGTGGCCGCGCGGTGCCGGCGCCGAGCAGCTCGGCGGTGCGGACCGCGGACGCGTCGGTGTCGAGGAGGTGGACGGTGACGCCGCGCCGCACGGCGGCGAGCGCCACCGAGGTGCCGATCAGTCCGGTGCCGACGACGGCCAGGGTGCGGATCACGAGACCGCCCCGGTGGCGACGCCGGCGGTGGTGCCGCCGGCGGTGGTGCCGCCGGGCAGGCGTGAGGTGACGGCGGCGGCCAGCCGGTCGAGCCCCTCCTCGATCCGCTCCGGGGTCAAGGTGCTGATGGACAGCCGCAGTTGGCGGGAGTCGGTGCCCGCTCCGAAGAAGTGGTGCATGGGCGTGAACAGCACGCCGTGCTCGCGCCCCGCGTACTCCAGGAAGGCGTCGTCCACGGTGAACGGCACGGTGACGACCACGAAGAACCCGCCGTCGGGTTCGTTCCAGGTCACCCCCTCGCACTCCCTGAACCGCTTGGCGAGCCCTTCCAGGACCTGAGTCAGATTGCTCTGGTACACGGCGGTTTCCCTGGCGTTGGCGGCCACCAGGCTGAAGTCGTTGGCGATCAGCTTGCCGCCGATGACGGCCTGGGCGATCGGTGAGGTGTTCACCGTCAGCATGCTCTTGATCTTCGACAGCTCGTCGGCGAGCAGTCCGCCGCCCACCGGCTGGTCGGCGACCGCGAAGCCGACCCGCGCGCCCGCCACACCGCTCTTGGCGAAGGAGCCGAGGTAGACGACCCGGCTCTCGGTGTCGAGCGACTTCAGTGTGGGCGGGCGTCGGTCCGGGGTGCGGTGGAAGATCCCGTAGGGGTTGTCCTCCAGCAGCAGGAGGCCCTCCGACGCGGCGATCTCCAGCAGCCGGTGCCGGTCGGCGACGGTCATGCTGACGCCGACGGGGTTGGCGAAGTCCGGCGTGACGTAGCAGGCGCGCACACGGCGGCCGGCGTCGCGCGAGGCGCGCAGCAGGCGTACCAACTCCCCCAGGTCGAGCCCGTGTTCCCCGGAGCGCACGGGCAGCACCGGCAGATCGGTGAGCAGGGCGGCGCCGGTGAGACCGACATAGGTGGGGGACGGGGCAAGCAGCGCGTCACGGTCGTCGGCGCGCAGGGCGCGCAGCACCAGGAACAGCGCCTCCTGGAAGCCGACGGTGACGACGACGGAGCGCGGGTCGGCGTCGATGCCCTCGTCGACGGCGAGGTTGCGGGCGATCAGTTCGGTGATCACGCCCTTGGTGTCGCCGTACTGGAGGAGGGTGCGGGAGACCTGCTGCCGCGTCATTCCCCGCTCGCTTCGCAGATGGTCCGTGAACACCTTCAGGTATTCATGGACCTGATCCGTGTCGAAGAATCCCTCGTAGGGTCGGCCGGCCGCGAACGATATTGCGTCGGGATAGGCTCCGGCAATATTGTTCAGCAGATTCATCGACTCCATGGACGCAGCGTTGAGCGATGTGTGCAGCGGCTCCGCACTCAATTCCGCAAGATTTTCCCGGATCGGCATGTGGGCCAGTATCACGCACTTGACCAACTGCGACAATGCCGCTCCTTTGACACGGGTGCCCAGATTTGACACGTGCGGTATTCGCGGATCGAGTTGTACGGTTGGGCCCGCAATTTCCGATCCTTCTTCGATCCAGGGACCGTCATGAATGATCGAGCGAGCGGAAGCAAACCCATCAGCCATTACACGATCGACTATGTCGAGCTGTTCGTGGAGGACCTGGAGACAGCGGCCCGGGGGTGGCAGGACACCTACGGTTTCTCCGTGGCCGGCGAGAGCGTCGGCGCCGATCACCGCGGCGTCGCGCTCCGGCACGGCGGGATCACCCTGGTCCTGACGACCCCGCTGAGCGACCGGCACCCCGCGTCCGCGTATCTCCCGGCCCACGGCGACGGCGTCGCCGACATCGCGCTGCGCACCCGGGACGCGGGCGCCGCGTTCACCTCCGCCGTGTCCGGCGGGGCCCGTGCGCTGCGCGGGCCGGAGCGGACTTCCGAGGACGGGCCGCGTGCGACCGCGCTCATCGGCGGCTTCGGGGACATCGTCCACACGCTGGTGGAGCGCGAGCCCGGTGCGCCGGGCGGGCTTCCGGCCGGGTTCACTCCCGTCGCCGGTCACCAGCCGTCCTTCTCCCGCGAGGTGGGGCTGCTGGAGATCGACCACTTCGCGGTCTGCCTCCCCGCGGGGGACCTCGACACGACCGTGCGGCTCTACCGCAACGCCCTCGGTTTCCATGAGATCTTCGAGGAGCGGATCGCCGTCGGCGCGCAGGCGATGGAGTCGAAGGTGGTGCAGAGCCCGAACGGCGCGGTGACCCTCACCCTGATCGAGCCCGACACCAGGGCCGAGCCGGGGCAGATCGACGAGTTCCTGAAAAACCACGACGGGGCCGGCATCCAGCACATCGCCTTCTCCAGCGACGACGCCGTGCGCTCGGTCCGCGCGCTGCGCGACCGCGGTGTCCGCTTCCTGAACACCCCGGACACCTACTACGACCTGCTGGAGGGCCGTATCGCGCTGGAGACGCACTCCATCGACATGCTGCGGGAGACACGGCTGCTCGCGGACGAGGACCACGGCGGTCAGCTGTTCCAGATATTCACCGCCTCCACGCACCCCAAGCACACGCTGTTCTTCGAGATCATCGAGCGGCAGGGCGCGGGCACCTTCGGCAGCGCCAACATCAAGGCGCTGTACGAGGCGGTGGAACTGGAGAAGACCGGGCAGCATGGCCCCCGGTGACGCCGGCCGGGGCCCGGTGGCGGTCCCGCTCGACATGGACGACGTCGAGCGGGCCGCCGCGGCGGCGCTGCCGCCCGACGTGTGGGACTTCATCGCCGGGGGCAGCGGCCGGGAGCTGTCGCTGGCGGCCAACCGGGCGGCGTTCGACGGTGTGTTCGTGCGGCCCCGGGTCCTCAACGACGTGTCCGGGTGCGGTACGGAGGCGACGCTGCTGGGGCGGGCGGTACGGCTGCCGGTGGCGATCGGGCCGGTGGCGTACCACCGGCTGGTCCATCCCGAGGGCGAGGTGGCGACCGCGCGGGCCGCGAAGGCGGCGGGTGTGCCGTTCACCGTGGCGACCCTGAGCAGTGCGCCGGTGGAGGAGGTCACGGCGGTCGGCGGCTCGGTGTGGTTCCAGCTGTACTGGCTGCGGGACACCGGGCGGACGCTGGATCTGGTCCGCAGGGCGGAGGCGGCCGGCTGCGAGGCGATCGTGCTCACCGTCGACGTGCCGTGGATGGGCCGTCGGCTGCGTGATGTCCGCAACGGGTTCGCGCTGCCGGACCACGTCCGCGCGGTCCATCTGGGCGGCGGGGCCTCGACGGCGCACCACGGCGACGACGGCGCGTCGGCGGTGGCCGTGCACACGGCCGAGACCTTCTCCCGGTCCCTGACCTGGTCGTCCGTGGAGCGGCTGCGCGCGTGCACCCGGCTGCCGATCGTGCTCAAGGGCGTGCTGGCCCCCCAGGACGCGCGGCGCGCGGTGGAGCACGGCGTCGACGCCCTGGTGGTCTCCAACCACGGTGGCCGCCAGCTGGACGGCGCGATGACCTCTGTGGACGCCCTGCCCGGCGTGGTGGCGTCCGTCGGCGGGGCCTGCGAGATCCTCCTGGACGGCGGGGTGCGCGGCGGCACGGACATCCTCAAGGCCCTGGCGCTCGGCGCGTCGGGTGTGCTGGTGGGCCGCGCCCCGGTCTGGGGCCTGGCGGCCGGCGGCGAGGACGGCGTCCGGCGGGTGCTGGAACTCCTGGCCGCCGAACTGACGGACGCGCTGGGGCTGGCCGGGTGCGCGGGGGTCGCCGAGGCACGGCGGCTGGAGACGCTGCGGGCACCGGGCGGCGGGAGCGGGTAGCGCGGCACGAAGCGAAGGGGGAGGGGCCGGGTGACCCGGTCCCTCCCCCTCGCTCTTCCCGGCGGCTCAGCGGCGCGGCTCGGGGGCCGTCTCCGCGGGCGCCGGTTCCTGGTCGTGGACCGTGATGGCGTGCCCCGGGCAGCGCCAGACGACCGACCGCACGGCCGCGGCGAGTTCCGCGGCCGGTGCGGCGTTGTCGACGACGCCCATGCCCTCGTCGTCCTGGTCGAAGACCTGGGGCGCGAACATCGCGCAGACGCCGCCGCTCACACACTTGTCGCGGTCGATCCGGATCTCCATCGGTCTGCCGTCTCCTTTCAGCCGGTCACCAGGCGACCGGCAGCCGGTGCACTCCGTGGGCGAGCGCGCGGTTGTAGAAGCGCACCTCCTCGGCGGGCACGGCGAGCCGCAGGTCCGGGAAGCGCCGCCACAGCGCCTGGTAGGCGAGGCGCAGCTCCGTGCGGGCCAGCGCGGCGCCCAGACAGTGGTGGAGGCCGTGGCCGAAGGCGACATGGGCGACCGGCTCGCGGGCGAGGTCGAGCCGGTCCGGTCCTTCGGTGAGGGCCGGGTCGCGGTTGGCCATGGTGAGCGAGCAGATGACGGTCTCGCCGGCCTTGATCACCTGGTCGCCGATGGTCACGTCGTGCACGGCGGTGCGCGGGGTGGGCGCGTTCGCCACCGACATGTAGCGGATCAGCTCGTCCAGGGCGCGGTCGGAGGCGAGCCGGCCGCCGTCGCCCTTGGCCGATCGGGAGGCCCGGCCCTCGCCGTCGCGTCGGCCGAGCAGCAGCGGCAACTGGTCCGGGTTCTCCAGCATCGCCAGGACGCCGAGGCCGAACATGCCCTCGATGTTGTCGATGCCGGCGAGGATCAGCACCACGCACACGCCGCGCATCTCGTCGTCGGTGAAGCGGTCGCCGTGCTCGCGCACCAGCGCGCCGATGAACCCGTCGTCGGGGTCCTCGCGCTGCCGCGCCACCATGGACACCAGGTAGCGGGAGAACGCGGCGCCGTCGGCCGCCCGCACCTTGCGGCTGCGGGAGAAGTCCAGATGCCGGTGGCAGTGGCGCAGGAACTCGGCCCGGTCGTCGCGCGGCACGCCGATCAGCTCGCACAGCACCTCGCCCGGCACGGGCTGGGCGAACAGCGGCATCAGATCGGCGCCCGGTCCGGCGGCCTCGACGGTGTCCAGGCGCTCCTCGATGATCGCCTCGATGTCCTGCTCCAGCCGGCGCAGCCGCCGTACGGTGAACTCGGGAGTGAGCATCTGACGCAGCCGGGTGTGCTCCGGCGGGTCGTAGTCCATCAGGTGTCCCACCAGCTCCGGCGGGCGCCAGTCCGGTCCTTCGGCGCCCCAACGGCGACGAGTGCTGAAGTTGGTGTGGTCGCCGAGGATACGGCGGACCTCGGCGTAGCCGGTGGCGAGCCAGACCCATTCGTCGGACTCGTTGGGGCCGATGACGTACCTGCTCAGGGGGGCCGCGGCCCGCAGGTCGTCCGCCGGGTCGAAGCGGGTGCGCCGGGTGTAGAGCAGTTCGGGGTACGCCTGTGCCCGCGGTGCCTGCTGCGGGGCTTGCTGTGGGGCTTGCTGTGGGGCTTGCTGTGGGGCTTGCTGTGGGGCTTGCTGTGGGGCTTGCTGTGGGGTCTGCTGTGGGGTCTGCTGCGGCATGAGCGTTGTCCTCCTACCAGGTCACCGGCAGTGCGTCCACGGAGTAGACCCGTGAGGACGGCATGCGGAACCGGATCTCGTCGTGCGGAACGGCGAGCCGCAGGTCCGGGAAGCGCCGCAACAACGCCAGGTAGGCGGTGCGCAGTTGCATCCGGGCCAGCGGGGCGCCCAGGCAGTGGTGCACGCCGTGCCCGAACGCCATGTGCGGCACCGGTTCACGGGCGATGTCGAAGCCGTCCTTGGAATCGTCGCCGGGGGCGGCGATCCGGTTCGCCGCGAAGGCGGAGCAGATGACCCGCTCCCCCTTCGGCAGCACGTGGCCGCCGAGCGGCACGTCCTCCAGCGCGGTGCGCGGCGAGAGGGTCGGGATCACCGAGACGTAGCGCAGCAGTTCCTCCACCGCGCGGTCGATGAGGCCGGGGTCCTCGCGCAGCCTCGCGAGCTGCTCGGGGTGTTCGAGGAGCGCGAGGGTGCCGAGCCCCAGCATGCTGGCGACGTTCTCGATGCCGGCGGAGGTCAGCGACGCGGCCAGGCCCTCCAGTTCCTCGTCGGTGATCTCGTCGCCGTACTCGCGCACCAGCATGCCCAGCAGATCGTCACCGGGGTCCCGGCGCTGCCGTGCGGTGAGTTGCTGGAAGTAGGCGCGGAAGGCCCGGCCGGCCGCCATCTGGCGGGCCCGGCCGCGGCCGTCGTCGCGGGTGATGTCGAGCTGGCGGGACAGCTCCGCCCGGTCGTCCTGAGGCACGCCCAGCAGTTCGCAGGCGGTCTGGCCCGGGATCTGCCAGGCGAAGTGGTGCATCAGGTCGGCCGGTGCCCCGGTCTGCTCCATCACGTCGAGGCACTCCTCGACGACGTCATCGATGCGCGGCTGGAGCCGCCGCAGACGCCGCATGGTGAACTCGGGGTTGAGCATCCTGCGCAGCCGGGTGTGCTCCGGCGGGTCGTAGTGCAGGAGGTTGCCGATGTTCTGGAGCCTGCGGGACTGCGCCTCGGTGTCGGCGGGCGGAAGCATGGTGAACCGGTGCTGGTCGCTGAGCACCTCACGGGACTCGTCGCTGCCGGTGACCAGCCAGCCGACGACCTGGCTGGAGAGGCCGCCGTGCAGTTCGGTGCGCAGCACCGGACACTCGGTGCGCAGCCCGACCAGCTCCGGGACCGGGTCGAACCGGTCCCGGCGGCTGTACACGGGGACGTCACGGGACGCCATGGTGGGGTCTCGCCTCCCTCAGCCGGTCGTGGCCGGCAGCCAGTACATGCCGTCCGCGGAGGAGACCAGACCGCCGGGGAACAGGGGCGCCTCGGGTTCGGCGTCCTCGCCGAGCAGCGCCCGCATCTGCACCTGGCCCGCCTCCTGCATGGCGTTGCGCACCACGGAGGAGGTGAACAGCGGTACGGAGCTGCCGTCGTCGTTCGCGGCGTACTTCTCCACGGCGGTGGCGAACTCCTGGGAGTTCTCCGCCAGCCGCTCGCCCAGCGCCTCGGCGTTCATCAGGCCCTGCTCGCCGGAGGAGACACCGCCGATCAGCTCGACGAACGACTGGAGCTCCGGCTCGCTGTTCGCGGTGACCTTCTTGGCCTGCCAGAAATAGGAGTTCTCGTCGCGGTGCATCTCGTAGAAGGAGACGAGGAACTCGTAGAAGACGCCGTACTCGCGCCGGTAACGGGCCTCGAACTCCCGCATCGCGGCGTCCTCGTCGACCTTGCCCTCCAGGACGCTGTTGAGGGAGCGGGCGGCGAGCAGCGAGCTGTAGGTGGCCAGGTGCACGCCGGAGGAGAAGACCGGGTCGACGAAGCAGGCGGCGTCGCCGACGAGCATCATGCCGGGCCGGGTGAAGGTGGTGTGGTGGTACGAGTAGTCCTTGCGGACCCGGATCTCGCCGTACTGGCCCTCGGTGACGCGGGTGGCGTCGGAGAGGTAGTCGGCGATCATCGGGCACTCGTCGATCAGCCCCCGCAGCGCCTTCTCCGGGTCGCCCTGGATCTTCTCGGCCATCTCCCGCCGGACGACGGCGCCGACGCTGGTCAGGGTGTCGCTGAGCGGGATGTACCAGAACCAGCCGCTCTCGAAGGCCACGCAGAGGATGTTGAAGCGGTTGGGCTCGGGCATCCGCCTGCCGTTCTCGAAGTAGCCGAAGAGGGCGAGGCTGCGGAAGAAGTCGGAGTACTCGCGGGTGCCGCCGACCTTGTTGTACAGCCGGCTCTTGTTGCCGGAGGCGTCGACGACGTACCGGGCGCTGATCTCGCGCTCGATGCCGTCGGCGTCGGTGTAGGCGAGCCCGCGGACCCGCTCGCCGTCCTCGACGACCCCACGCACCGAGCAGCCCTCCCGGACGTCGGCGCCCTGTTTGCGGGCGTTCGTCAGCAGGATGTCGTCGAACTTGGATCGCTCGACCTGGTACGCCACGGAGGTCGGACCGGCCATGCGGGGTGAGACGGAGAAGGAGAAGGTCCAGGGCTCCGGCCGGGCACCCCAGCGGAAGGTGCCGCCGCGCTTGAGCGGGAAGCCCGCCTTGGCGAGATCGTCCGCGGCACCGGAGAGCCGGCACACGCCGTGAATGGTGGACGGCAGCAGCGATTCACCGATCTGGTAGCGCGGGAATTTCTCCTTTTCGAGTACGACGACCCGGTGTCCTTGTTTGGCGACGAGTGCGGCGAGGGTGGAACCGGCGGGTCCGCCGCCGACGACGGCCACGTCGAATTCTTCGGTCTTTGCTGCCACAGCCAACTCCCTGTCCGTGTCTGCGTTCTCATTGAGCCTGAATTTGTCCGGCGGGCTCGTCAACCCGTCCAATTTCTTTTTCCGGACGCTCATTTCGTCCGATCAAGGTCAGCAGCGGCCCGGTCATGAAAGTGGTGACAAGGGCCATGAGGACGAGCACCGTGAAAAGCCCGGGGCCGATCACGCCGGCTTCGAGCGCCACGTTGAGCACGATCAGTTCGGTGAGCCCGCGGGTGTTCACCAGTGCGGCCACCCGCGCCGACTGACGGGGGGCGAGTCCGGTGAACCGGCACGCCGCGTACGCCGGGCCGAGCTTGCCGACGACGGCGATGCCCAGGATCAGCGCCAGCAGCACCAGCCCGTCGGCGTCGAGCGTGCCGACGTCGAACTTCAGCCCGGTGGTGACGAAGAACAGCGGCAGGAGCAGCCCCGCGGTCTGCTCCATCGGCTGGAGCACCTCAGCGTCCGGGACCTCGTTGCGGCGGGGCATGACCAGGCCCGCGAGGAAGCCGCCGAACACCGGGTGCAGCCCCAGCTCGGACGTCACCCAGGCGCTGCCCAGGGCGAGTCCCAGCGCCAGCGGCACCGGGCTGAGCAGCGATGACTCCGAGCGCCGCAGCAGCCGGTCGAGCAGGGGCCGTACGAGGAGGAACATGACCGCGCTGAACAGCACGATCAGCACCAGCGCCGTCAGCCACGACGGCCCCGAGGAGTGAGCGGTGCCGGCGAACGCGGCGGCCAGCACCAGCCAGGCGGCCACGTCCATGATCCCGGCCGCGGTGGTGGCGACGGTGCCGGTGGGCGTGCCCGCCATGCCGCGCTCGCGGACGATCGCCACCAGCACCGGCAGCGCGGTCACCGAGCAGGCCACCGCCATGAACATCACGAACGTGCGCCCGCCCGCGTCCGGTTCGACCGCGGTGAACATCCCGTCGAGGAGGGTCGCCGCGCCGGTGCCGAGCCCGGCCGGGACCAGCAGCGCCAGCGCGGCCACCGCCAGCACGGACCGGCCGCCGCTGCGCAGTTGCCGGTAGTTGATCTCGTATCCGGCGAGGAACATGAAGATCACGACGGCGACCTGGGAGAGCACCGTCAGGAACGGCAGCACCTCCGGTGGGAAGAGGGTCTTCGTCGGATCGCCCGGCAGCCGGCCGAGCAGGGTGGGGCCGAGGGCGACACCGGCCGCGATCTGCCCGATCACGGTCGGCTGTCCGAGCCGGCGGGCCAACGCGCCCAGGAGCCAGGAGGCGACGACGATGAGCGCGACGTCGCCGATGACCACGGCGGTCACCTGTTCGGTGTTCACGCGTCTCCTTCCGCCCGTGGTCCGCCGATCAGGCCGAGGTGGCGCCCTGTGTCCGGGCGATGAGGCTCTTGGGCCGCATGTCGGTCCAGTGCTGCTCGACGAATTCCAGGCATTCCGCCCGGCTCGCCTCGCCGAACGCGGTGGTCCAGCCCTGCGGTATCTCCGCGAACGCGGGCCAGAGCGAGTGCTGGCCCTCGTCGTTGACGAGTACGAGGAAGGTGCCGTTCTCGTTGTCGAAAGGGTTCGTCATGTGTCCTTCGCTCTCTGTCTCGGTGCTGTCGGATGTCGGGCTCGCGCATTTCACATGGGTCACTCGGAAGCGGTGAGTCTTTCGGTGAGGACGCGGCCCACCGGCGGGAGATGTCCGGGGTGGAGCATCCGGTAGTGGTCGACCGGGATCTCGTGGGCCTCGATCGTGCCGCCGGTGAAGGGCTCCCAGCCGGCCCTGGCCGCGGGGGCGGGCAGTTCGTCCGGGCGGTCGTGGGCGGCGATGAACAGCAGGACGTCACCGCCGAAGCGGCGCGGGGTGTGGCCGGGCGCGAACCGGGCCATGTTGCCGAGCACCTCCTGCATCCGCGACAGCACCCGGTCCCCCAGGTTGCCGCGCGCGTCGACGCCCGCCGACACCTCGATCTCCTGCTCCATCAGGGACGACATCTGCTCCTCGCGGGAGATCCCGCGGTCCCGGGAGACCGACTTCCCGGCGCTGCTGGGGTAGGCGTCGAGCAGCGCGAGCAGCGCGACCTCCTCGCCCAGCTCCTCCAGCCGGCAGGCGATCGCCTGGGCGATCATGCCGCCGAAGGACCAGCCGAGCAGGTGGTAGGGGCCCTCGGGCTGCACCGCGCGGATCTCGTCGGCGTAGTCGGCGGCCATCTCCTCGATGCTGTGCGGCAGTTCCTCGGGCCCGGCGAGCCCCCGCGCCTGCACGCCGTACACCGGGAGGTCGGCCGGCAGATACGGCACCAGCGCCGCGTACGACCAGCTCAGGCCCATGCTCGGGTGAAGGCAGAACAGCGGTGCCCGGCTGCCCTCGGGGCGCAGCGGCAGCAGCACGCCCAGTTCGCCGCCGCCTGCGCCCACCGGCCTGACGGCCCGCGAGATCCGCCGGTCGCGCAGCGACAGCACGCCCTCGCCGTCGCGCCTCGCCCGCTCGCCGGTCCGCAGCATCCGGCCGCCGGGCCGGTACGGGTCGGCGACGAACCGCTCGGCGGTCGGCGCGGGCCGTCCCGCGTATCCCCGCGCGAGGGTGGCGCCCGCCACGTACAGCTCCCCCTCGACGCCGACGGGGACCGGGCGCAGCCGGTCGTCCAGGACATAGGCGAGGGTGCCCGGGAGGGGCCGTCCGGCCGGGAGCCCGGAGGCGGGCGGGTACTCGCCGGGGCCGAGCCGCGCCTCCAGCCAGGTGCCGCCGGTCTCGGGGAGGGCGTGCCCGGTGACCCGGGTGGTGGCCGCGGGGATCCGGTGCGGCTCCTCGTCGACGACCAGGATCTCCGGGTACCGCGGTGCGCCCGGGTCCTGTCCGGCGAACAGGACGCCGGTGGTGACCAGGAGGTCGGCGCCCGCCCCACCGGCGGAGGGTGTGCCGAAGCGCGCGGTGCCTCCGGCGCTCAGGGTGGCGAGCAGCGGGACGATCAGGGACGCACCCGGCACGCGGGTGTCCAGCAGGGTCGTCCCGGAGACGGGCGAGGTGAGCGCGCGGTGCGCGACGCGGGCGGCGAGCGCGCGGTGCTCGACGACCGCGTGGGAGCCGTCCCCGCCCGCCTCGGGGAGCAGCAGGGCCGGGTGGCCGGGGAGCGGGGGGCGGGGGGTCTCGTCGCCGGCGGGGGCGTCACCGGCGTCCGTGAGCAGCACGGGGATGTCCTCGGCGGGCCCCCAGGACGCGGCGCCGGCCGCGGTGGTGACCACGGCGGTGGGGCGGGTCTCCCCGGGTGGCCGGGCCGGGCCGGAGGCCAGTCGGAACGCGGCGCCGGACCGCAGCACCCCGGCCACCGTGCCGACCAGCCCGGCGCCCGTGGGCTGGTCCACGGCGACGACGTCCTCGGCGCCGATCCCCCGGGCCGCGAGCCGCCGGGCCAGTGTCCGCGCCGCCACGTCCAGCTCGGCGTACGTGAGCGACCCGGACGCGTCCGCCACGGCGACCGCGTCGGGCGTGGCGGCCGCCCGCGCGGCCAGCGCCTCGACGACCGTCGTCGCGGGCGGTTCGGTGCCGGCGTCGTCGCCGGACCCCAGGGCCGCCCGCCGCTCGGTGTCGTCCAGCAGCAGGTCGACGTCCCCGACCCGCAGGTCCGGGTCGTCGGCGACCTGTTCCACGACCCGGACCAGGCGCGAGGCGAACGTGACCGCCGTGTCCTGGTCGAACAGGTCGGTGGCGTAACGCAGTTCGCCCGTCAGGCCGCCGGGGGCGCCGTCGAAGTCCTCGGTCTCGTCGAGGCGGAGGGAGAGGTCGAACTCCATGGCGTCGGTGCCCAGGCCGACGGGGCTGCTGTTCAGCCCCGGCAGCTGCCAGGCGTCCCACGGGTCCTCGCCCTCGTCGCGGACGTCGAGGGCGACCTGGAAGACGGGGTGGCGGTCGGGGGTGGGCGGCAGGCCGAGTGCCTCCAGCAGCCGGGCGAAGGGCACGTCCTGGCGGCGGCGGGCCTCACGGCCCGCCTCGTGCACCCGGCCGAGCAGTTCGGCGAAGGCGGGGTCGCCGGAGAGGTCCGTGCGCAGGGCGAGGGGCCGTTCGAAGGCGCCGACCAGGCCTTCCAGCTCGACCTCGTCGTCATTGCGCGGCAGCACGGTGCCGACGGTGACGTCGTCGGTCGCACCGAGCCTGCCCAGCAGCAGCGCGAGTGCCGCCTGGACCGCGCTGAACAGGGAGGCCCCCGACGCTTCGGCCGCCGCGGTGAGCCGGGCGTGCGCCTCGGCGTCCAACCGGATCGGCACGGATCCGGCCCGGCGGGTGGGCAACGCCGGGCGGACGCGGTCCGTGGGCAGCTCCAGGCCCTCGGGGACGCCTTCGAGGGCGCCACGCCAGAACTGGATCTCGTCCCAGGCGAGGGTCTCGCGGTCCTGCTCGCCGCTCAGCAGTTCCCGCTCCCACAGCGCGTAGTCGGCGAACTGCAGCGGCAGCGGCGCCCGTTCGGGGGCACGTCCCCGGCGCCGGGCGCCGTAAGCCGCGGCCAGGTCGCGCATCAGCACGCCGGTCGACTGCGCGTCCGCGGCGATGCGGTGCACGAGCAGGTGCAGGACGTGGTCGGTGTCGGAGAGGGCGAACAGGGTGTGGGTCCAGGGCACTTCGCGGGTGAGGTCGAAGGTGCGGGCCGTCGCCCGCCCGAGCAGTGCGGGCAGTTCCTCCTCGCGGGCCTCGGTGAGATGGAGCGCGGGCCGCCCGGCCTCCGGTTCGAGCACCCGCTGGCGCACCGAGCGACCGGCGCCGGGGAAGACGGTGCGCAGGATCTCGTGCCGGTCGGCGACATCGCCCAGCGCCGCCGTCAGCGCGTCCCGGTCGAGGGCGCCGCGCATCCGCAGCGCGAGCGCGTGGTGCGCGGGCGCGGCCCCGCCGTCGCCGGCGAGCCGGTCCAGCAGCCAGGTGCGGAGCTGTCCCGCGGTGACGGGCAGCGGGTCCGGGCGGTCCTCGACCCGCCGGAGCACGGGCCGGACCTTGGCGGCGAGCGCGCGGGCCACCCCGGCCGGAGTGGGCGCCGAGAACAGCCGTCGGATGGGCAGGTCGACACCGAGTTCCTCACGGATCCGGCGGGCCAGGCGCATCCCGAGGCCGGAGTCGCCGCCGAGTTCGAAGAAGTTGTCCTCGGCGCCGACCTCGTCGAGGACGAGGACCTCGGCGAAGAGCGTGCACATCAGCCGCTCGGTCTCGCTCTCGGGGGCACGTCCGGCGACCCGCGAGACGAAGTCGGGGGCGGGCAGCGCCTTGCGGTCGACCTTGCCGTTGGCGGTCACGGGCAGCGTGACCATGGCCATCACCAGCGCCGGGACCATGTACTCCGGCAGCACCTCGGCGACCTGTGCGCGGACCTGTTCGGGGTCGAGATCCTGCTCCTCGGCGACCACGTAGCCGATCAGCCGCCGCTCGCCGGGGCCGTCGTCACGGGCGACGACGACGGCCTGCCGGACGCCGGGCTGCGCGGCGAGCGCGGCCTCCGCCTCGCCCGGTTCCACCCGGAAGCCCCGGATCTTGACCTGGTCGTCGGCCCGGCCTACGAAGAGCAGTTCGCCGTCGTCCGTCCATCGCGCCAGGTCTCCGGTGCGGTACATCCGCCGCCCGTGGGCGTACGGGTCGGCCACGAACCGCTGGGCGGTCGGGACGGTCCGCCCGGCGTACCCGTGCGCCACGCCCTCACCCGCGAGGTACAGCTCGCCGGGCACCCCGGCCGGTACGGGCTGGAGGAAGGCGTCCAGGACATAGACCCGGCGGCCCGCCAGCGGCCGGCCGATCGGCAGCGGGCCGGAGTCGGGCGAGCCCGGTGCGACGAAGTGCCAGGTGGCGCAGAGCGTGGTCTCGGTCGGCCCGTACAGATGCCCGATCCGCAAGTCCGGGCAGACGTCCCGGACCCGCCGCACGGCCTGTGCCGGGACGACGTCGCCGCCGGTGAACACCTCGCGCAGCCCGGTGAAGCACTCCGGCTCCTCTTCGGCGAGCACCCGGAAGGTGCCCGCGGTCACATGCAGGACGGTCACCCCGGCGGCGACCTCGTCGCGGATCCGCAGGGCGTCGACCACGCCCGGCTCCGCCACCACCACGCGGGCCCCGGACACCAGCGGCACCCAGATCTCCAACAGCGAGGCGTCGAAGGCGTGCGGGGCGTGCAGCAGCACCGCGTCGTCCCCCCGTACGCCCCAGCCCGCGTCCCCGGCGAGCGCGGCGACCGCACCGTGCGGCACGGCCACGCCCTTGGGTGTCCCGGTCGAGCCGGAGGTGTACATCACGTACGCGACATCGTCGGCGGTGACCCGCGCCACCGGCGCCGGCGCGTCCCCGTCGGCGGCGAGGTCGTCGAGGACGAGCGGCGCCACCGGGGTGTCCCCGGGCACGGCGGTGCGGGTGGAGCGGGTGCACAGCACGGCTGCCGGCACGCTGTCCTTCAGCAGGAACGTGATCCGGTCGGCCGGGTTGGTCACATCCACGGGCACGTACGCGGCGCCCGTCCGCCAGATCGCGAGCAGCGCGGTCAGCAGATCGGCCGAGCGCTCCATGAGGACGGCGACCCGGTGGCCGCGCCGCACGCCCCGCCGCGCCAGGTGGCCCGCCAACCGGGCCGCGGCGGCGTCGAGTTCGGCGTACGTCACGGTCCGCTTGCCGTCGACCACGGCGACCGCGTCGGGGGTGCGGGCCGCCTGCGCGGCGAACAGCTCGGGCACCGAACTCCCGGTCGGGGCCGCCTCGGTGGTGTTCCACTCCCGCAGTACCCGCTCCCGCTCCGGCCCGCCGACCGGGGCGAGCCGCCCCACGGGCACCCGCGGGTCCGCGACGAACTGGTCCAGCACCCGGATCAGCCGGTCCAGCACGGCCTCGGTGGTCCCGCGGTCGAACAGCTCCAGCTGGTGGTCGAGTTTGACGTGCAGCCGGTCACCGGGGGCCACGACCAGGGTGAACGGGTAGTGGGCGGTGTCACGGGAGAGCTTCGCCGGGCGCATGGACAGGCCCTGGGAGCCGGGTTTGCCGGGCGCGTGCGGGAAGTTCTCGTAGACGACGAGTGTGTCGAAGACCGCGCCGGGGCCGCCGAGGCGCTGCACCTCGGGCAGTCCGAGGTGCTGGTGGTCGATCAGCCCGGCCTGCCGTTCCTGGAGGGCGGTCAGCATCTCCACGGCGGGCTGCCGCCCGTCCAGGGGCACCCGCACCGGCAGGGTGTTGATCAGCAGTCCCACCATGGACTCGACGCCGGGCAGTTCGGCGGGCCGGCCGGAGACGGTGGCGCCGAACACCACGTCGGTGCGCCCGGTGAGCTGCGCCAGCACGACCGCCCAGGCGCCCTGCACGACCGTGTTGAGGGTCAGCCCGTGTCCGCGTGACAGGCTCACCAGGCCCTGCGTCAGCTCCTCGGAGAGGTCGGTGAGGACGAAGCCGGAGTCGGGCAGGCGGGTGAGGTCGGCGGGCGCGACCAGCGTGGGGTCGTCCAGACCGGCCAGCTCGGCCCGCCACACGTCCCGTGCCCGCTGCTTGTCCTGCCGGTTCAGCCAGGCGAGGTAGTCACGGTAGGAGGCCGTGGGCGGCAGCCCGCAGGCGCCGCCACCGGCCGCGTACAGGGCGGACAACTCGCTCATCACGACCGGCATGGACCAGCCGTCCATCAGTACGTGATGGCTGGTGACGGTCATCCAGTGCCGGTCCTCGGCGAGCTTGACCAAGGCGATCCGCAGCAGCGGGGCCGCCGCGAGGTCGAACCGCCGGGCCAGCTCCTCGCCGGCCACCCGGTCGGCGGCGGCCCTCGCCTCTTCCCCGGGCAGTGCGCTGACGTCCTCCTCGCGCCACGGCAGGGTCACCTCACGGGCGATGACCTGCACCATCTGGGCGCCGCTGACATGGCGGAAGCAGGCGCGCAGCGCCGCGTGCCGGGCCACCAGCGCCTCCCAGGCGGCGCGCAGCCGGGCGCCGTCCACCGGTCCGTCGAGCGCGAGGACGGCCTGCACGGTGTAGACGTCGGGGCCGCCGCGGTCGTCCAGGGCCGCGTGGAAGAGCAGACCCTCCTGGAGCGGGGACAGCGGCCACACGTCTTCGACAAGGGATCGGGGCATCGCGTTACTCCTCACAAAGGCTTGCGGTCGTTTGCTGTCACTTGTCGTCGGCGAGTCCCGCCTCCAGCTCCTCGATCTGGCTCTGCGCGAGGTCCAGGAGGGAGAAGTCGGAGGGGGTGTGGCCGCCGGCGGCGGGGTCGTCGGTGTGGGCGGCGAGGCCGCCGAGCAGCTCGTGCCAGGCCCGGCCGAGCCGTTCGAGCGCGCCCCGGCCGAGAGCGTCGGCCCGGCCGCGGAGCTCCAGGGTCAGTTCGGCGCCGTTCGATGTGTCCCGCAGCTCGGCGGTGGCGTGCACCGCGTGGGCCGGGGGCCGGGTGGTGGCGGACCGGGCGAGGGGCCGCCACGGCTGGGAGGTGTCCGGCGCGTGACCGTGGTAGCCGAACGCCAGCGTGGGCAGGGCGAGGGCGGCGAGCCGGGGCGCGGTCTCCGGGTTGAGATGGCGCAGCAGCCCGTACCCCAGGCCGCCGCCCGGCACCGCCCGGGTCTGCTCCTTGACCGTCTTCAGCAGGTCCCCGGCCGCCGCGCCACCGGCCCGGACCGGGCCGAGGTCGAGTCCGTCGAGATCGACGCGTACGGGGATGTGGTGGGCGAAGCGGCCGACCGTACGGGACGGATCGGCCCCGCCGACGGGCTCCCTGCCGGAGATCTCCAGGTCCAGCAGCGCACCGGTCGCCGTGGTGCCCTCCACCACGGCGCCCACGAGGGCGGCGAGGACCACTTCGGACGGCGTGCAGTGGAAGGTCCGCGGAGTGCGGTCGGTGAGTACGGCCGTGATCTCCGGGGTCATGGACCAGGTGGCGCGGGTCTCGGCGCCGGCGGCGGGGAGCCGCTCGCCGGTCTCCGGCGGCGCCGCCCAGCCGTCCAGTTCCGCGACCCGCTCCGGGGCGGTCGACTGCTCGGTGAGCAGCCGCGCCCAGCGCCGGTACGAGGTGCTCTCCTGCTCCAGCGCGGGTTCCTGTCCGGCCGCCGCGGCCTCGTACGCCGTCCGCAGGTCGGACTCCAGGATCCGCCACGACTCCTCGTCCACGACCAGTTCGTGCGCGACGAGCACCAGCCGGCTGTCCCGGCCCGCGTCCGCCCACACCAGCCGGACCAGTTCGCCCGCGGCCGGGTCGAGCCGGGACGCGGCACGGGCCACGGCGTCGTCGAGCCGCTCACCGGCGTCGACCCGGTCGATCAGTCCGGCCGCGTCCGGCGCTCCGGGCTCGCCGACGACCAGCTCCGCACCGCCGTCCTCGGCGCCCATCCGGCAGCGCAGCATCGCGTGGGTGTCGAGCAGGGCCCGCAGCGCGCGTTCCAGGGCCGCCCGGTCGAGGCCGCCGGGAACGGCGAGGGCCGTCCACCGGGCAGGCGCTGTCCCGTCGGCCGGTACAGCCCGCATGGCCGGCGTCCACGGCACCCCGCCGATCGCCGCCTCCTCGGCGGCGGCGGCCTCGGCGAGCAGGGCCAGCCGCTCGGGCGTCTTCTCGGTGAACACCTGCCGGGGCGTGAGCACGATCCCCTCGCGGCGGCCCCGCGAGGCAAGCTGCATCGAGGTGATCGAGTCGCCGCCGAGCGCGAAGAAGCTGTCGTCGGCGCCGACCCGTTCCAGCCCCAGCACCTCCGCGAAGAGGCGGCACAGCAGCGTCTCGGCGGGGGTGCGGGGGTCACGTCCGCCCGCGCGTCCGGCGAAGTCGGGGGCGGGCAGCGCGCGCCGGTCCACCTTGCCGTTGGGGGTGAGCGGCAGCCGGTCCATCGGCACGAGGGCGGTCGGGACCATGTAGGCGGGCAGCCGCCGTTCCACGTACTCGCGGAGTTCGGCCAGCAGGGCACCGGTGCCGCGGCCGACGGCGGGGTCGTTGGTGAGGGCCGCCGGTGGCACGGGGGCGGGTGTGTAGACGTCCACCACGGCGGCGGACGCGGTGAGTCCGGAGCGGACGAACACGGCGTCCACCTCGTCCGGCGCGGTCGCCGACCAGGTGACGCCCACCCAGTAGCCGAGCCGGTCGCCGAGGTCGTACAGCACCTCGGCGTCCGGGCCGGACACGGCCTCCTCGGACGCGGGCGGGACACCCCCGTCGAGGGCGCGGGCCAGGGCGACCTCGTGCGCGACGCGGGGGTTGGGCACTCCGGTCAGCCGCAGCCGGCCGGGACGCGCGGACCGGAGGTGGCGGGCCAGCCCGGCGAGGCCGCCGGTCTCCGGCCAGGGCAGCCGGGGTGCGTCGGCGACGGTCAGGGTGTCCGCGCCGGTCCTGCGCAGCACGACGTCGTAGCGGTGCCGGCTCAGTTCGTTGTGGTGCCGGGCCCGCTTGAGACGGATGTCGGCGCCGGCCGCGTCGGGCAGCCCGGTACCGAGCGCGGCGAAGAACTCCGGGTCGACCAGCAGTTCCTTCTCGATGGTGAGGTTCTGCTCCACCGCGCGGCGCAGGGTGGCCACGTCCTGGTCGGTGGCGCGCGCGGTCTCGACAGCGGTCGCGAACGGCCGCAGCAGCCGGTGGTTGCGCACATCGCCGACGAACACGGCGCCGCCGGGCACCACCAGCCGCAGCGCCCGGTCGAGCACGCCCCGCAGATAGTCCGCGTCGGGGAAGTACTGCACCACGGAGTTGAGGACGACGGTGTCGAAGTGTCCTTCGGGCAGCCCGTCGGTCTGGTCCGCGGCCTGCACCCGCAAGTGCACCTTCGCGGCCAGCTCCGGGTCACGCCCGACCTGGCGGCGCAGTTCCTCCACGACCGGCGCGGAGAAGTCCGTGCCCCAGTACTCCTCGCACTCCCCGGCCAGCCGGGACAGCAGCAGTCCGGTGCCGACGCCGATCTCCAGCACACGGTGGGGCCGCAGCGCGCGGATCCGGGTCACGGTGCGTTCCCGCCACTCGCGCATCTCGGCGAGCGGGATGGGCTGTCCGTCGTAACTGCTGTTCCAGCCGGCGAAGTTCTCGCCGAACTCGGCGTCGGTGGGTTCGGCGTGCACGGTGTCGTACAGCACCCGCCACTCGGCGACCTGGTCGCGGGCGGTCCGCTCGTCACGGCCGCGGTCGTCGGCGTCGGGCACGACGTACCCGATCAGTCGCCGCTCGCCGGGTGTGTCCTCGCGAGCGACGACCGCCGCCTGCGCCACGCCCGGGTGCCCGGCGAGCACGGCCTCGATCTCGCCGGGCTCGACGCGGTGGCCGCGCACCTTGACCTGTGCGTCGGCCCGCCCGGCGAAGACCAGCAGCCCGTCCGGGGTCCAGCGGGCCAGGTCGCCGGTGCGGTACATCCGCCCGCCGGGGGTGAACGGGTCGGCCACGAACCGGGAGGCGGTCAGTCCGGCCCGGCCCAGATAGCCGCGCGCCAGGCCGGCGCCCGCGACGTACAGCTCGCCGGTGACACCGGGCGGGAGGGGCCGCAGGAAGGCGTCGAGGACGTACGTCCGCCCGTTGGCGATGGGCCGGCCGATCGGGACGACGTCCGCTCCCGGGGCCAGCGGCGGGCTCATCGACGCGCACACGGTGGTCTCGGTCGGGCCGTACGCGTTGATCATCCGGCGGTCGCCGGCCCAGCGGTCGGCCAGGGCGGGCGGGCACGCCTCACCGGCGACGACCAGTGTCCGCAGGCTGTCGGGCAGTTCGTCGGCGGTGGCCAGCGCGCTCGGCGGCACGGTGACGTGGGTGACGTCCCAGTGGCGCAGCGCCTCGGCCAGCGACACCTGCGGCGGCAGGGTCTCGGCGGGGGCGACGATCACGGCGGCGCCGGACAGCAGCGCCATCAGCAGTTCGGAGACCGCGGCGTCGAAGCCGATGGAGGCCAGTTGCAGGACGCGCGCGTCCGGTGCGACGGCGAAGCGGTCGATCTGCGCGGCGGCCAGATTGCCGAGACCTGCGTGCGGGACCACGACTCCCTTCGGGGTGCCGGTGGAGCCGGAGGTGTAGATGACGTACGCGGCCTGCTCCGGCGGCACGGGTACCCGGTCGAGCGGGTGCGCGGGCAGGGCGGCGGCGTCGGGGTCGGGGTTGTCGAGGGCGTCGAGGGCGTCGAGGGCGTCGAGGGCGTCGAGGGCGTCGAGGACGACGATCCGGCCCGGGTGGCCGGCGGGCACGGTGGCCCGGGTCCGGGTGGTGCACAGCAGCACCGGCGGCGCCGCGTCATCGAGCAGGTACGCGATCCGGTCGGCGGGGTGCGAGGGGTCGACGGGCACGAAGGCGCCGCCGGCCCGCGAGACCGCGAGCAGCGCCACGACCATGTCCACCGAGCGCGGCACCAGCAGCGCCACCCGGGTCTCGGCGTCCACGCCGAGTTCGCGCAGCCGGCGTGCCAGCCGCCCGGACTCGTGTTCCAGCTCGGTGTAGGTCAGTTCGCGGTCGCCGCCGACGACGGCCGTCGCCCGCGGTGTGCGGGCCGCCTGGGCCGCGAAGAGCTCCGGGAGCGAGGCGCGGGGCTGGGCCGGCGTGGCGGTGTCGTTCCACTCCCCCAGTACCAGGGCCCGTTCGGCGGCCCCGGTCGCCTCCAGCCGCCCGACCGGGACGGACGGGTCGGCGACCATCTGCTCCAGCACCCGCACCAGGGCGGCGAGCAGCTCCTCCACGTCCCCGCGACCGAAGGCGTCGGGCCGGTAGACGAGGTCTCCGCGCACCCGCCCGTTCTCCAGGACCGCGACGAGGGTGAGCGGGTAGTGGCCCGCGTCCTGCGGTGTTCCGGCGGGCCGGATGGACAGTGCGTCGGGGTCGTCGGAACCGAGCGGCGGGCGCGGATAGTTCTCGTAGACGACGAGAGTGTCGAAGGTGGCGGCGGGCCCCGCCAGCCGCTGGATCTCGGTGAGCCCCAGGTGCTGGTGGGACATGAGCGCCACCTGCCGCTCCTGGAGGTCCGTGAGCATCTCCAGCACCGGCTGTGCGCCGTCGAGACCGACCCGCACCGGCAGGGTGTTGATGAACAGGCCGATCATCGACTCGACGCCCGGCAGCTCGGTGGGGCGCCCGGCGACCGTGGTGCCGAACACCACGTCGGTGCGGCCGGTGAGCCGGGCCAGCAGGACCGCCCAGACGCCCTGGAGCAGGGTGTTGAGGGTCAGGCTCCGCCCCCGGCCGAGGGCGACCAGCTTCCGGCCCAGCTCCTCGTCCAGCTCGTAGGTGATGCGCTGCGGCTCGGCGGGCGCGGTGACCCGGTCCGCCGGGATCACGAGCGTCGGTCCGTCCACGGGCGCCAGCTCGGCCCGCCAGGCGGCGCGCGCGGCGTCCTTGTCCTGCCGCGACAGCCACTCCAGGTAGGCGCGGTAGGAGGTGGCGGGCGGCAGGGCACGAGGGTTGCCGCCCGCCTCGTAGAGCCGGGCGACCTCGCTCACCATCACGGGCAGCGACCAGCCGTCGGAGGCGATGTGATGGCTGGTGAACGCCAGCCGGTGCCGCCGCTCGGCGATCCGCACCAGCAGCACCCGCAGCAGTGGCGCCCTGGTGAGGTCGAAGCGGTGCTCCTGGTCCTCGGCGGCCAGCCGCTCGAACGCCGTCAGTGCCTCGGCCTCGGGCAGGCCGGAGACGTCCTCCGCGCGCCACGGGATCTCGACCTCGCGGGCGACGGTCTGGACGAACCGCCCGGACTCCAGCTGCCGGAACCCGGTCCGCAGCGTGGCGTGCCGGGCCACGACCGCCTGCCAGGCGGCGCGCAGCCGTGCCACGTCGAGCGGCCCGGTCAGCTCCAGCCAGCGCTGGCCCTCGTAGACGTCGGGGCCCTGCTCGTCGTACGCGGCGTGGAACAGGAGCCCTTCCTGGAGGGGCGAGAGCGGCCACACGTCGGTGAGCGTCGGCACCGCCGTGTCGATCTCGGCGACCTCTTGCCGGGTGAGGTCGAGCAGTGGGAAGTCGGACGGGGTGTGGCCACCGGCGGCGGGGTCGGTGACATGGGAGGCGAGTCCGTCGAGCATCGCCAGCCAGGCCCGCCCGAGCGCCTCGGCGTCGGTGGCGTCCAGCACCTCGCCGGCCCAGCTGAGGCTCAGGGTCAGTTCCGGCCCGTCCGGCGTGTCCCGTACGGCGGCGCCCGCCTCCACGACGTGCTTGACCGGTGTGGCCGGGTCGACGGATCCACCGATGCCGCCCCTGACCCGCCAGGGCTCGACGCCCGTCCCGGAGGGGGCGGCGGACCGGCCGAGGTAGTTGAAACCGACCTGGGGGACGGGGAGTTCGGCGAGTACGGGCGCGGTCTCCGGGTTGAGGTGCCGCAGCAGCTCGAAGCCCCTTCCGTCACCGGGCAGGGAACGCGCCTGTTCCTTCACGGCCTTCAGCAGCTCGCCCGCCGCCGGCCCTCCTGCCAGCGCCTGGGCGACGTCGACTCCGGCGGTGTCCAGCCGCAGGGGCCTGACACCGGTGAACCAGCCGACCGTACGGGACAGGTCCATGCCGTCGAGCGCCTCGCGGCCGTGCCCCTCGATGTCGAGGAGCAGGGCGGTGCCGGTACCCCCGGCCCGCTCACGCCAGTGGGCGACGCCTCCGGCGAGGGTGGCGAGCAGCACCTCGTGGACGCCGCAGTGGAAGGCGCCCGGGGCACGGTTCACCAGCTCCCGGGCCTGCGCGGGCGACAGGGTCCAGGTGGAGCGGCGCACGGTCGACGCGGTGTCCCGCGCGGGGTCCAGCGGCCGGCCGCCGATCCGGGCGTCGCCCTCGCCGAGCAGTGCGGTCCAGGCGGGCAGTTCGGCGGTCCGGGTGTCCCTGCGGGCCTCGGCGGCCAGGCTCTCGGCCCAGCGCCGGAAGGAGATCCCGGGGGGCGCCGGCTCCGGTTCCCGCCCGGCGGCCACGGCCTCGCACGCGGCCCGCAGATCGGTGAGGAGCACCGGCCAGGACACGGCGTCGACGGCGAGGTGGTGCACGGCCAGCACCAGCCGTCCGGTCTCCCGGCCCGCGTCGATCCACACGGCCTGTGCCATGACGCCGGACGTCGGGTCGAGGCGGCCGACCGCGTCGTGGGCGGCACGGTCGGCGAGCGCGTCGAGGCTCTCGGCGGTGCCGGTGGTCGCGCTGGTCGCGCTGGTCACGGTGATCAGACCGGCGGCGTCCACGCTGCCGCGCTCGGTCGTCAACAGCCTTGGTTCCGAACCCGGTTCGACGCGGGCGCGCAGCATGTCGTGCGTGTCCAGTACGGCGCCGAGGCCGGCGGCCAGTGTCTGCTCGCCGAGGGCGGGCGGGGCCGCGACCACCGCCCACTGGGCGAGGTCCCCGGTCTCCAGGGCACGCGGGGCCCGGTCGCGCAGGGCCCGCATCACCGGCGTCCACGGCACCTCACCGGCGGAGTCGGCCTCGGGGGCCTCCGCCCTCGCGGAGTCGTCCGCGAGCTGTGCCACGGCGGCGATGGCGGCGGGGGTCTCGTGCTCGAAGACGTCCTGGGCGCTGAAGACGATGCCCTTGCGGTTGCCGCGCGCGGCGAGCTGCATCGACATGATGGAGTCGCCGCCCAGCTCGAAGAAGCTGTCCTCCACGCCGACCCGCTCCAGGTGGAGCACGTCGGCGAAGAGTTCACACATCAGCTTCTCGGCGGACGTCCGGGGCTCACGGGCCGTGGTGGCCGTGAACTCCGGTGCGGGCAGGGCCTTGTGGTCGACCTTGCCGTTGACGGTCAGCGGCAGCGCGTCCAGCACGACCAGGGCGGCCGGAACCATATAGTCGGGCAACGACTTCGCGAGGTCCTCGCGCAGCAGCACGGTGTCCACGTCCCGGCCGCCCGGCACGACATACCCGATCAGCCGCCTCTCACCGGGACGATCCTCACGGGCGACAACGACCGCCTGGGCGACACCCGGCTGAGCGGCCAACACCGCCTCCACCTCACCCAGCTCCACCCGGAAGCCCCGGACCTTGACCTGAGCGTCCGCCCGACCCCCGAAGACCAACTCACCGTCATCCGTCCAACGGACCAGATCACCGGTCCGGTACATCCGCTCCCCGCCCGCGAACGGCGAGGCGACGAACCGCTCGGCGGTCAGTCCCGCCCGCCCCAGATACCCACGCGCCAACCCCGCACCAGCGACATACAGCTCCCCCGTCACCCCGGGCGGCACCGGCTGAAGGAAAGCGTCCAGCACAAACACCTGACGATTCATCAACGGACGCCCGACCGGCAGCACCCCACCGAGATCCTCGCCCCGCTCCAGCACATGCCAAGTCGCACACAGAGACGCCTCCGTAGGGCCGTACAGATGCCGCACCCGCACCTCGGGGCAGGCCGCGCGGACCCGCTCCACCGCCTCCAGAGGGACAACGTCACCACCGGTGAGAACCTCACGAACACCCTCGAAACAGTCCGGCGCCTCCTCCGCCAGCACCCGGAACAACCCAGCCGTCACATGCACATGCGACACCCCAGCAGCAACATGCCGACGCACAGCCGCCGCATCCACCACCACACCCGGCTCCGCGACCACCACCCGCGCACCCGTCACCAACGGCACCCACACCTCGAACAACGAGATGTCAAAAGCATGCGGAGCATGAAACAACACCACATCACCGGGACCAACGCCCCAACCGGCCTCGGAGACCAGGGCAGCCACACTCGCGTGCGGTACGGCAACACCCTTCGGCGTCCCCGTCGAACCGGAGGTGTACATCACATACGCGAGGTCGTCCCCCGCCACCTGGACGGACGGAGGCTCACCCCCGGCGTCGATGACCGAGTCAATCGTCACAACCGGCGCCGAATCCTCCAGCACGAACGCGACCCGCTCCGCCGGATAAGCACCATCCACCGGGACGTAGGCGGCCCCCGCCTTCCACACCCCCAACAACGCGCCGATCAGACCGGCCGACCGCTCCAGCCGGACAGCCACCCGGTCACCCCGACCGACCCCACGCCCCCGCAAATACGCCGCCACACGGTCCGACGCCGCATCCAACTCCCCGTACGACACCACCCGCTCACCCTCGACAACAGCCACCGCCCCCGCCGCCTCCACCACCCGCGCCCGGAACAACTCCAGCACCGAAGAGGCCGACGGAGCGTCACCGGCCGTGGCATTCCAGCCCCGCACCACCAACCCGCGCTCCAGCGGGCCCACGACGTCGACCCGTCCGACCGGCACGGACGGATCGGCGACCATCTGCTCCAGCACCCGTTCGACCTGCCGGGCCACGTGGAGGGCCTCGTCACGGTCGAGGAGATCGGGCCGGTAGGTGACGTGCACCCGGATCCGGTCGCCGGGCATGACGCCGACCGCCAGCGGATAGCTGGTGCTGGCGCGGGTGTGCACGCGTTCGACGGTGACGTCGTCGTCCCCGGCGGCGAGGCCGGACGGGTCACCGGGATAGTTCTCGAACATCAGCATGGTGTCGAACACGGCGCCCGCGCCGCAGAGCGACTGAATCTCCGCGAGGCCGACGTGCTGATGGGCGAGCAGGGCCGACTGGCGGGCCTGAAGCCGCGTCAGCATGTGCGCCACGCTCTCGTCGCCGTCGAGCCGCACCCGTACCGGCAGCGTGTTGAGGAACATCCCCACCATCGACTCCACACCCGCCAGCTCCGGCGGGCGGCCCGCGACGGAAATGCCGAACACGACGTCCGTACGCCGTGCGAGCCGGCTCAGCACCATCGCCCAGGCGCCCTGCGCGAACGTGTTCACCGTCAGGCCGTGGTCGCGGGCGACGGTGGTCAGCGCGCGGGTCAGTTCCTCGGAGAGCAGCACCGAGTCGCCTTCCGTGGCCGCCGGTCCCCGGCCTGCGGCCGTGGGGGCACTCAGCGTGGGCTCGTCGGCGCCCGCCAGCTCGGCCCGCCACGCCTCGCGGGCCGTCTCCTTGTCCTGCCGGGCGAGCCAGGCCAGATGGTCCCGGAAGGAGGGCGCCGGGCCGAGACCGGAGGCATCGCCGTCGGCGGCGTGGATCCGGAACGCCTCGTCGAGGACGACCGGCGTGGACCAGCCGTCCAGCAGGATGTGGTGGGAGGTCATGACGAGGCGGTGGCGGCGCTCGCCCAGCCGGACCAGGAGCAGCCGCAGCAGCGGGGCCTCGGCCAGGTCGAAACGTTCGGCGCGCTCCCGTTCCGCCAGCGTCTCGGCCTCCGCGAGCGCGTCCGTCTCCGTGCGCCCGGAGAGGTCGACGTGGCGCCAGTGGGGCTCGGCCGCGCCGGTGACGGCCTGGACGCTGCGGCCGTCGGCCAGTTCGTGGAAGCTCACCCGGAGCATGTCGTGCCGGGCGACGAGGGCGTTCCAGGACCGGTGCAGCCGGTCGGCGTCCAGCGGGCCGGTCAGGTCGAGCACCCGCTGGGTCTCGTAGACGTCGGGGCCCCGGCCGTCGTAGGCCGTGTGGAAGAGGAGTCCTTCCTGGAGCGGGGAGAGCGGCCAGACGTCGGTCAGGCCGGGGACCGTGGTCTCCAGTTCCGCCACGTCGGCCTGGGTGAGGTCGAGGAGGGGGAAGTCGGACGGGGTGTGGCCGCCGGCCGACGGGTCCGCGAGGTGCTTGGCCAGGCCGGTGAGGAGGGTGAGCCAGGTCGTGCCGAGGAGTTCGGCGTCGGCGGCGTCCAGGATGTTCTCGGCCCAGTTCAGCGTGAGGGTCAGCGCCGGGCCCTGGGGGGTGTCCCGGACCACGGCGGCGGCCTCGATCGTGTGCAGCAGCGGGGTGTCCGGGTCGATGGAGCCGCCGAGTGCGGACGGGCCGGCGGGCTGCCAGGGGGCCGGTTCCGGCGCGGGGGCGGGAAAGCGGCCGAGATAGTTGAAACCCACCTGAGGGGCGGGAAGCCGGGCCAGCACCGGTGCCGTCCCGGGATTGAGATGACGCAGCAGTCCGTATCCGAGCCCGTCCCCGGGCACCGCCCGCGCCTGCTCCTTCACCGCCTTCAGCAGCGCCCCCGCCGCCGGCCCCCCGGCCAGCGCGTCCTCCACATCGATGTCCGCCAGATCCAGCCGCACCGGGTGGACGCTGGTGAACCAGCCGACCGTACGCGACAGATCCACCCCGGCGAGCGGTTCGCGGCCGTGGCCCTCGACGTCGACCAGCACCGCGCCGCCCGCGCCGGAGCGCGAGCGGGCGACCGCACCCGTCAGAGTGGCCAGCAGCGCCTCGTGGACACCGCAGTGGAAGGCAACGGCGACACGGCCGATGAGGTCGTGGGCCGGAGCGCCGGACAGGGTCCAGGAGCGGTGCCGGAGGGTGGCGGCGGTGTCCCGGGCGGGGTCCAGCGCCCGCGCGCCGATCAGGGCGTCGCCGTCGCCGAGCAGTTCCCGCCAGCGGTCCAGCTCCGCGATCCGGGCCTCGTTCCGCGCCTCGGACTCCAGCAGCCGCGCCCAGCGCCGGAATGAGGTCCCCCCGGGGTCCGGCTCGGCGGGTCGGCCCGCCACGGCCGCCTCGCACGCGGCCCGCAGATCCGGCAGCAGGATCCGCCACGACACCCCGTCCACCACGACATGGTGGGCGACCAGGGCCAGCCGTCCCGTCCGCTCCGGGCCGGCGTCCACCCAGACCAGCCGCACCAGCGCACCGGCCGCCGGGTCCAGCCGGTCCGCCACGTCCCGTACAGCCCGCTCCACGGCCCGGTCCGGGTCCTCGTCGGCCCGGGGCTCGACCCGCGCCACCAGTCCGGCGGGGTCCACGGAGCCGCGGTCCGCGACCACGAGGGCCGGCGCGTCGGGGGCCGCGACCCGGGCGCGCAGCATGTCGTGCGTGTCCAGCAGGGTTCCGAGGGCGGTGACCAGCACCTCTTCGTTCAGCGCCGGCGGTGCCGCGACGACCGCCCACTGTGCGAATCCGGGGCGGACGGCGGCGCGGCCCAGGGCGCGCATGACGGGCGTCCAGGGCAGCTCGCCAACGGCCTCCTCGGTCGTGGTCACGGGCTTCGTCCCGGCCGGCCGGGCGGCGAGCGCGAGCCTTTCGGGGGTACGCAGATCAAAGACCTGACGTGGCGTCAGGACCAGGCCGGCCCGTCCGGTCCGGGCGACGACCTGCATCGAGGTGATCGAGTCCCCGCCGAGGTGGAAGAAGTCGTCCTCGGCGCCGACCCGCTCCAGGCCCAGCACCGCCGCGAAAATCTCGCACAACGTCCGCTCCGCGTCGGTACGCGGCTCACGCCCCGTCACCCGGCCCGCGAAGTCCGGTGCGGGCAGGGCCTTGTGGTCGACCTTGCCGTTGACGGTCAGCGGCAGCGCGTCCAGCACGACCAGGGCGGCCGGAACCATGTACTCGGGCAGCGAGCCGGCCACCCGATCGCGGACGGCCCCGGTGTCCAGTTTCTCGCCGCTCGGCACGAGGTAGCCGATCAGCCGCCTGTCACCGGGCCGCTCCTCACGGGCGACGACGACCGCCTGGGCGACACCCGGCCGAGCGGCCAACACCGCCTCCACCTCACCCAGCTCCACCCGGAAGCCGCGGATCTTCACCTGGGCGTCGGCCCGGCCGACGAAAACCAGCTCACCGTCGTCCGTCCAACGGACCAGATCACCGGTCCGATACATCCGCTCCCCGCCCGCGAACGGCGAGGCGACGAACCGCTCGGCGGTCAGTCCCGCCCGCCCCAGATACCCACGCGCCAACCCCGCACCAGCCACATACAACTCACCGGTCACCCCGGGCGGCACCGGCTGAAGGAAAGCGTCCAGCACAAATACCTGACGATTCGTCAGCGGACGCCCGACCGGCAGCACCCCGGCCAGATCCTCGCCCCGCTCCAGCACATGCCAGGTCGCACACAGAGACGCCTCCGTAGGGCCGTACAGGTGCCGGACGCGCACCTCGGGGCAGGCCGCTCGGACCCGCTCCACCGCCTCCAGAGGCACAACGTCACCACCGGTGAGGACCTCACGAACACCCTCGAAACAGTCCGGCGCCTCCTCCGCCAGCACCCGGAACAACCCCGCCGTCACATGCACATGCGACACCCCGGCACCGATATACCGACGCACAGCCGCCGCATCCACCACCACACCCGGTTCAGCGACCACCACCCGCGCACCGCTCACCAACGGCACCCACACCTCGAACAACGAGATGTCAAACGCATGCGGAGCATGAAACAACACCACATCACCCGGCCCCACCCCCCAACCGGCCTCACCCACCAACGCCGCCACACTCACGTGCGGTACGGCAACACCCTTGGGCATGCCGGTCGAGCCCGACGTGTACATCACATACGCGAGGTCATCCCCCGCCACCTGGACGGACGGAGGCCCACCCCCGCCGTCGAGGAGCAACGGGTCGTCGAGTCGCACCAGCCGCACCGGCACACCGTCGGGTACGACGGCGCTGGTCCGCGCGGAGCACACCACGGCCGCCGGGTCGCAGTCCTTGAGCAGGAACGCGATCCGCTCCGCCGGGTATCCGGTGTCCACAGGGACGTACGCGGCCCCGGCCTTCCCCACCGCGAGCAGTGTGATCAGCAGCTCCGCCGAGCGCTCCAGCACCACGGCGACCCGGTCGCCCGCGCGCACCCCCCGGTCGGCCAGCCGACGGGCCAACCGGTCCGAGGCATCCTCCAGTTGGGCATACGTCAGCTCCCGCTCGCCGTCCGAGACCGCGACGGCGTCCGGCGTCCGCCCGGCCTGACGGGCGAAGAGTTCCAGGACGGAGTCGCCCGGTGTCCCGGCCGCGGTCGCGTTCCAGTGGCCGACGACCCGGGTCCGCTCGGCCTCCGGTATCACGTCGACGCGCCCCACCGGCTGCCTCGGGTCGGCCGCGAGCTGCTCCAGCACCCGCACGAGCCGGCCGAAGATCGCCTCGGCGGTCTCGCGGTCGAAGAGGTCGGGGCGATAGTCGAGCTTGAACAGCATCCGGTCCTTGGGGACGGCGACGAGGGTCAGCGGGTAGTGGGCCGTCTCCTGACCGGCGGCGAAGCGCAGGGTGAAGGCGTCGGGGGCGGCGGGCTCCTCGGGCGGGCGGGGGTAGTTCTCGAAGACGACGAGGGTGTCGAAGACCGCGCCGGCGCCGCCGAGCCGCTGGATCTCGGCGAGGCCGAGGTGCTGGTGGGTGATGAGCGCGGACTGACGGGTCTGGAGTTCCTTCAGCGCCTCCACCGTCGGCCGCCCGCCGTCGAGTTCGACGCGCACGGGCAGGGTGTTGAGGAACATGCCGATCATCGACTCGACACCCGCGAGCCCGGCGGGGCGCCCGGCGACGGTGGCGCCGAAGACCACGTCCGTACGGCCGGTCAGCCGCGCCAGGACCATGGCCCAGGCACCCTGGATCAGCGTGTTCACGGTGAGGCCGTGCTGCCGCGCCAGGCCGACCAGCTCGCCCGTCAGCTTCTCGGGGATGTCGGCGATCAGGCTCTCGGGCAGGACGGGCGTACGGCCCGGATCGGCGGGCACGACCAGCGTGGGTTCCTGGGCGCCGCCCAGTTCGGCCCGCCACGCCTCGCGTGCCGCGTCCTTGTCCTGGCGGCTCAGCCAGGCGAGGTAGTCACGGTAGGAGCTGGGCCGGGGAAGTCGCGCGGCGTCGCCGCCCGCGGCGTAGACCTCGGTCAGCTCGTGGAGGAGGACGGGCATCGACCAGCCGTCCATGATCAGGTGGTGGCTGGTGACGATCAGCCGGTGCCGGTCCTCGGCCAGCCGCACCAGGAGCAGGCGGAGCAGGGGCGGGGTGACCAGGTCGATCCGCCGTGCCCGGTCCTCGGCGGCGAGTTCCGCGAGCCGGGCCGCCGCCGTCTCCTCGTCCAGCCCGGAGAGGTCCTCCACCCGCCACGGCAGTTCCGCGGCGCGCGCGATGACCTGCACGGCCTCGCCCGACTTGCGGCGCCGGAAGCCCGCCCGCAGCACCGGGTGCCGGGCGAGAAGCGCCTCCCACGACGCCCGCAGCCGGTCGGCGTCGACGGGGCCGTCCAGGTCCAGGAGCCGCTGCCCTTGGTAGACGTCCGGCCCATCGCTGTCGAAGGCCGCGTGGAACAGCAGGCCCTCCTGCAACGGCGACAGCGGCCAGACGTCCTCGACCTGGGATCGGGTCATCGCGTAACTCCTCACAGACAGGCAGGTGCCGGGCGGGTGGCCGCCCACAGGCCGGTGTCGGGGCGGGTGACTACGGGTGCTCGTCGGCGAACTCGGCTTCGAGCTCGTCGACTTCGTCCTGGTCGAGGTCGAGGAGGGAGAAATCGGAGGCGGTGTGGCCGCCGGCCGACGGGTCAGCGGTGTGCGCGGCCAGGCCGTCCAGCAGCCGCAGCCAGAGCCGGCCGAGCTGTTCGACCGAGGCGGCGTCGAGCGGGCCTGAGGGGTGGCTCAGCAGGAGGGTGAGTTCGGGGCCTTCGGCGCTGTCGCGGATCACCGCTCCGGCGTCGAGGGCGTGCTTGACGGGCATGTCCGGGTTGTTCGAGCCGCCGAGTGCGGACGGGCCGGCGGGCTGCCAGGGGGCCGGTTCCGGCGCGGGGGCGGGAAAGCGGCCGAGATAGTTGAAACCCACCTGAGGGGCGGGGAGCCGGGCCAGCACCGGTGCCGTCCCGGGGTTGAGATGGCGCAGCAGTCCGTATCCGAGCCCGTCCCCGGGCACCGCCCGCGCCTGCTCCTTCACCGCCTTCAGCAACGCCCCCGCCGCCGGCCCCCCGGCCAGCGCGTCCTCCACATCGATGTCCGCCAGATCCAGCCGCACCGGGTGGACGCTGGTGAACCAGCCGACCGTACGCGACAGATCCACGCCGGACACCGCCTGACGGCCGTGGCCTTCGATATCCACCAGAACGTCATGGTCCGTACCGAGACGCCACTCTACGACGGCCGCGGCGAGCGTGGCGAGGAGCACTTCGTGGACACCGCAGTGGAAGACCCCGGGGGTGCGCCCGACGATCACCTGTGCGTGCGGTGCGGGCACGGTCCAGACATGGCGTTCGAGGGTGGCGGCGGTGTCCCGGGTCGGGTCGAGCGCCCGCGCGCCGATCGGCGCGTCGCCCGCGCCGAGCACCGTCCGCCAGCCGTCCAGCTCGGCGGCCCGTTCCGCGTGCCGGGCCTGCGACTCCAGCAGCGCGGCCCAGCGCCGGAACGACGTGCCCACCGCGCCCGGTTCCGCCGCCCGGCCCTCGGCGGCCGCCTCGCACGCGGCCCGCAGATCCGGCAGCAGGATCCGCCACGACACCCCGTCGACGACCAGATGGTGGGCGACGAGGACCAGCCGCCCCACCCGGTCCGGACCTGCGTCCACCCAGACCAGCCGCACCATCGCTCCGGCCGCCGGATCGAGCCGCCCCACAGCCGACCGGGCGGCCCGCTCGGCGGCCCCGTCCAGCTCGCCGGGTTCGGTCACCCGCAGTACGGAGATCAGCGTGGCCGGGTCGGGACCGCCGCGCTCCCCCACCACGAGCCCCGGCCCGTCCACCGCCCGGGCCCGCAGCATGTCGTGCGTGTCGAACAGGACGCCCAGCCCGGCGGCAAGCGTCTCCACGTCCAGCGCCGGCGGGGCGGCGACCACCATCCACTGGGCGAATCCGGGATGGCTGGCGGCGGCGCCGGAGGCCGCGAGAGCGGGCGTCGGCGCCACGGGTCCCGTGTCGACGCCCGGAGCCGTCTCATCGCCCGTCTCCAGCCGTGCCACGGCGGCGATGGCGGCGGGCGTCTCGTGTTCGAACACGTCCTGCGCGCCGAACACGACGCCCCGGCGTGTGCCCCGCGCAGCCAGTTGCATCGACATGATGGAGTCGCCGCCCAGCTCGAAGAAGCTGTCCTCCACACCGACCCGCTTCAGGCCCAGCACCTCGGCGAAGAGTTCACACATCAGCTTCTCGGCGGCGGTGCGCGGTTCCCGGCTCGCGGAGGCGGCGAACTCCGGTGCGGGCAGTGCCTTGTGGTCGACCTTGCCGTTGACGGTCAGCGGCAGCGCGTCCAGCACGACCAGGGCGGCCGGGACCATGTACTCGGGCAGCGAGCCGGCCACCTGATCGCGGACGGCCCCGGTGTCCAGTTCCTCGCCGCTCGGCACGAGGTAGCCGATCAGCCGCTTCTCACCGGGCCGCTCCTCACGGGCCACGACGACCGCCTGGGCGACACCCGGCTGAGCGGCCAACACCGCCTCCACCTCACCCAGTTCCACCCGGAAGCCGCGGATCTTCACCTGGGCGTCGGCCCGGCCGACGAAGACCAGCTCGACGCCGGTGGTCCAGCGCACCAGGTCGCCGGTCCGGTACATCCGCTCGCCGTCCGCGAACGGAGACGCCACGAACCGCTCCGCCGACAGCCCCGCCCGCCCCAGATACCCACGCGCCAGCCCCGCACCAGCGACATACAACTCACCCGTCACCCCGGGCGGCACCGGCTGAAGGAACGGATCGAGGACGTACACCTGTCGGTTGTTGAGCGGCCGGCCCAGCGGCAGCACGTCGCCCTGCTCCTCGCCGGGCTCGAACAGATGCCAGGTCGCGCACAGGGACACCTCCGTGGGGCCGTACAGATGCCGCACCCGCACCTCGGGGCAGGCCGCTCGGACCCGCTCCACCGCCTCCAGCGGCACAACATCACCACCGGTGAGGACCTCACGAACACCCTCGAAGCAGTCCGGCGCCTCCTCCGCCAGCACCCGGAACAACCCCGCCGTCACATGCACATGCGACACCCCGGCAGCAACATGCCGACGCACAGCCGCCGCATCCACCACCACACCCGGCTCCGCGACCACCACCCGCGCACCGCTCACCAACGGCACCCACACCTCGAACAACGAGATGTCAAAAGCATGCGGAGCGTGAAACAACACCACATCACCGGGACCAACGCCCCAACCGGCCTCGGAGACCAGGGCGGCCGCGCTCGCGTGCGGTACGGCAACACCCTTGGGCATGCCGGTCGAGCCCGAGGTGTACATCACATACGCCAGGTCATCCCCGGCCGTCTCCACCACCGGAGGCTCACCCCCGACGGCGGCGAGGACCGAAGGGTCGTCGATCGTCACGACGGGCGCGGAGTCCCGCACCACGAACGCGACCCGCTCCGCCGGGTAGGCGCTGTCCACCGGGACGTAGGCGGCCCCCGCCTTCCACACCCCCAACAACGCCGCGATCAGACCGGCCGACCGCTCCAGCCGGACAGCCACCCGGTCACCCCGACCGACCCCACGCCCCCGCAAATACGCCGCCACCCGGGCCGACGCCGCATCCAACTCCCCGTACGACACCACCCGCTCACCCTCGACAACAGCCACCGCCCCCGCCGCCTCCACCACCCGCGCCCGGAACAACTCCAGCACCGAAGAGGCCGACGGAGCGTCACCGGCGGTGGCATTCCAGCCCTCCACCACCAACCCGCGCTCCAGCGGGCCCACCAGGCCGACCCGGCCCACCGGCACAGACGGATCGGCGACCAGCTGCTCCAGCACCCACTCCAGGCGGCCCAGCAGGTCCCGGGCCACGTCGGTGTCGACCGCGTCGGGCCGGTAGGTCACATGGACCTTCATGGGGGTGCCCGGCATCACGCCGAGGGTCAGCGCGTAGTGGGTGGCCTGGTGGCCCTCGATGTGTGTGAAGGCGAGCGCTCCGGGCGCCGACGCCTCCTCGGGCGGCCGGGGGTAGTTCTCGAACATCAGCATGGTGTCGAACACCGCGCCCGGTCCGCCCACCCGCTGGATCTCGGGCAGGCTGAGGTGCTGGTGGGGCAGGAGCGCGGACCGGCGGGCCTGAAGCTCGGTCAGCAGCCGCAGCACGGGCCGGTCGGCGTCCAGGCGGACCCGTACCGGCACGCTGTTGATGAACAGGCCCACCATCGACTCGACGCCGGGGAGTTCGGCGGGGCGGCCGGCGACGGTCGCGCCGAAGACGACGTCCGTGCGGCCGGTCAGCCGGGCCAGGAGCATCGCCCAGGCGCCCTGCATCACGGTGTTGACGGTCAGACCGTGCCCGCGGGCCAGGCCGGCCAGGGCGTCGGAGAGTTCGCCGGAGAGGGTCAGCTCCTGCTTCTCGGGCAGCACGGGCGCGCGCTCCGGATCGGCGGGGGCGACGAGGGTGGGGCCGTCGACGTCCGCCAGCTCGGCCCGCCAGGCGGCGCGCGCGGCGTCCTTGTCCTGCCGGGACAGCCATGCCAGGTGGTCGCGGAAGGTGGGTGCCGGGCCGAGTCCGGAGGCATCGCCGCCGGCCGCGTAGACGGCGGCGAGTTCGGTGAGCATGACCGGCATCGACCAGCCGTCCAGCAGGATGTGGTGGGAGGTCATCACGGTCCAGTGCCGCCCGGGTGTCCGCCGGACCAGCAGCAGCCGCAGCAGGGGCGCCTTGGCGAGGTCGAACCGCCGCGCCCGTTCCTCGGCGGCCAGCCGCCGCACCTCGGCGAGCGTCTCCTCCTCGGTCAGGTCCGTGTCCGACAGATCGACCTCGCGCCAGAGCAGGGCGACCTCGCGGGGGATCAGCTGCACGGTCCGGCCCGACTTGCGGCGGTGGAAGCTGGCCCGCAGGGCGGGGTGCCGGTCCAGCAGGGCCCGCCAGGAGGCGCGCAGCCGCCCGGCGTCGATGGGCCCTTCCAGCAGGTCGGTGCGCTGGAGGGTGTAGAGGTCGGGTCCCTGCCCGCCGTACTCGGCGTGGAAGAGCAGACCTTCCTGCAACGGGGACAGGGGCCAGACCTCGGCGAGCGCCGAGCCGTGGACCGGGGTGGTGGACGTCACCGGAAGAGCCCTCCTTCGAGGTCCGCTGCGATCGCTTCGAGTTGCTCGACCTCGTCCTGGTCCAGGTCCAGCAGGGGGAAGTCGGACGGGGTGTGGCCGCCGACCGCCGGGTGGTCCGAGTGGGCCGCCAGGCCGCGCAGCAGCGCCAGCCAGACCCGGCCGAGGGTGTGCACGGTCTCGTCGGCCAGCACCCGGGCCGGGCGGCCGAGGGTGAGGGTCAGTTCGGGGCCGTGGCGGGTGTCCCGGACGACGGCGCCCGCCTCCAGGGCGTGGGGTGCGGGCATGCGCGGGTCGTCCGAGCTGTACAGGGCCCGCGGGGTGGCCGGCTCCCACGGCACGGAATGCGCGGCTTCTCCGAAGCCGTCCGCGCGGGCGTCGAACCGGCCCAGGTAGTTGAAGCCGATCTGGGGTACGGGCAGGTCGGCGAGGGCGGGTGCGGTCCCGTCGTTGAGGTACCGCAGCAGGCCGTAGCCCAGTCCGTCGCCGGGCACGGCCCGGATCTGCTCCTTGACGGTCTTCAGCAGCCGCCCCGCCGCCGCCCCGCCGGCCATCGCCGCGTGGAGGTCCACGCCGCTCACGTCGAGCCGTACCGGGTGGGCGCTGGTGAACCAGCCGACGGTGCGGGACAGATCGGCGCCGTCCAGCTGTGTGCGGCCATGGCCCTCGACGTTCACCAGAACCGGCGGATACGGGTCCTGCCGCCAGTGGGCGACGGCGCCCGCCAGCGTGGCGAGCAGGATGTCGTGGACGCCGCAGTGGAACTGGGCGGCCGTCCGGCCGACGAGGACGGCGGTGTCGTTGTCGCGCAGGGTCCAGGAATCGTGGCGTACGGTCGCCGCGGTGTCCCGGGCCGGGTCGAGCGGCGGCACGCCGGGCAGCGGGGTGGCGTCCCGCAGCACCGCGGCCCAGGCGGGCAGTTCGGCGACCCGGTGGTCGCGGTGCGCCTCCACCGCCAGCCCCCGTGCCCAGCGCCGGTACGAGGTGGCGACCGGGGCGGGGCGCGGGGTGTGTCCGGCGACCGCGGCCTCGTACGCCTCCCTCAGGTCCGGCACCAGGATCCGCCACGACACACCGTCGACGGCGAGATGGTGCACGGCGAGAACCAGCCGCCCCGCCCGCTCGGGTCCCGCGTCCAGCCAGACGGCCCGCACCATCGCCCCGGCCGCCGGGTCGAGCCGGTCCACGGCCTCGCGGGCGGCCTGTTCGGTGACGTCGGCGAGTTCTGCCCGGGTCGCGGTCCCGGTCGCGTCCACCCGGACCAGGAGACCAGCGGTGTCCACGGTGTCCCGGGCGCCGACGACCGGACGCGGCCCGGCGCCGTCGTCGGTCACCCGGGCGCGGAGCATCGCGTGAGTGCCGACGAGGGCGGAGAGCGCGGTGGCGAGGGCGTCCTGACCGAGTCCGGGCGGCGCCGTGAGGATCGTCCACTGCGCGAAGGCGCCGCCCGCGACCCGCTCGCCGAGGAAGCGCGCGGCGGGCGTCCAGGGCACCTCGCCCGCACCGTCGTCGGTGCCGGCTCCCCGGCCCCCGGTGGCGACGGGCCGGGCGACGGCCGCGAGCCGCTCGGGGGTCTTCTCGTCGAAGATCTGCCGGGGCGTGACGACGAGTCCGGCCTGCCGGGCCCGGGTGACCAGTTGCAGCGAGGTGATGGAGTCGCCGCCGAGCGCGAAGAAGCTGTCGTCGGCGCCGACCCGGTCGAGCCCGAACATCTCGGCGACGGCGGTGCACAGAACTTCCTCGGCGGGGGTGCGCGGCGCCCGGCCGACGGCTCCGGCGGCGAAGTCGGGCGCGGGCAGGGACTCGCGGTCCAGCTTGCCGTTCGGGGTCAGGGGCAGCTCGTCGAGGACCACGACGGCCGCGGGGACCATGTAGTCGGGCAGCGTGCGGGAGGCGTGGGCGCGTACGGCCGAGGGATCCGGCGCGCGACCGTACGCGGGCACGGCGTAGCCGATCAGCCGGGTGTCGTGAATCGCGGCGACCGCCTGCCCGACGTCCGGGTGGCCGGCGAGCGCGGCCTCCACCTCGCCCAGCTCGATCCGGTGCCCGCGCAGCTTGACCTGCTCGTCGGCCCGTCCGACGAACTCCAGTTCGCCGTCGTGGGTACGGCGGACCAGGTCACCGGTGCGGTACATCCGCCCGCCGTGGGTGCGCGGCTCGGCGACGAACCGGTGGGCGGTGAGCGCCGGCCGGGCGAGATAGCCGCGGGCCAGCCCGCTGCCGGTCACATACAGCTCACCCGGCACGCCCGGCGGCACGGGACGCAGGAAGTCGTCCAGGACATGCACGCCGACGCGTGCGATCGGGCCGCCGATCGTCAGCGGGCCCGTGTCGTCCAGGGGGGCGGTGACGGTGGAGACGACGGTCGCCTCGGTGACGCCGTACTCGTTGTGGAGGTCGCAGCGGGCCGCCCAGCGCCGGCGGGTGTCCGCCGGGAGGGCGTCGCCGCCGCTCACCAGCACGCGCAGCGCGGGCAGTGGACGGTCCGGGAGATGGGTGAGCTGGACGGCGGGCATCACGGCGTGGGTGATGCGGTGAGCGGCCAGCAGGTCGCCCAGCTCGTCGCCGGTGGTGTGCCCGCCCGGCGGGGCCAGCACCAGCCGGCCACCCGCGCACAGCGTCGGCCAGATGTCCGCCATCGACACGTCGAAGCTCGGCGAGACCAACTGCACAAGACGCGTGTCCGTGCCGAGCGCGTACCGCTCGATCCGGTCGGCGACCAGATTTCGCAGCCCGCCCCAGGTGACGGCGGCGCCCTTGGGGGTGCCGGTGGAACCGGAGGTGTGGATGACGTAGGCGGTGTGGTCGGCGTCGGGCGCCACACGGGCCCGCCCGCCGGGGTCGTCCGCCGGTGGTGGTCCGTCCAGGGTCACCACCGGTCCCGTGAACCCGCCCGGCACCATCGGCCGGGTCGCGGTCGTGCACAGCACCGCCCCGGGCGCGGCGTCGGCGAGCACGAAGGCGATGCGGTCCGCGGGGTGGCCGGGGTCGACGGGGACGTACGCGCCGCCCGCGAGGGCGATGCCGAGCAGCGCGGTGATCAGGTCCACCGAGCGGGGCGCCAGGACGGCCACGCGGGTGTCGGGGCCGACGCCGTGCGCGCACAGGTGGCGCGCCAGGCGCTCGGCGTCCCGGGCGAGTTCGCCGTACGTCAGCTCGCGGTCGGCGGCGACGAGGGCGGTGGCCGCGGGAGTACGGGCGGCCTGGTCGGTGAAGCGGCGGGGCGGGAGCGGGGAGCCGACCGGGTGCGGTCCGGGTGCCTCGGGCGGCAGGGCGGGGTCGGCGGTGACGCCGGGCACGTCCAGCCGTCCCACCGGCACCGACGGGTCCTCGATCATCTGCTCCAGCACCCGCGTCAGGGCGTGCGCCAGGCCCTCGGCGTCCGGGTCGGAGAACCGGGCGAGACGGTGGGCGAGGCGGATCCGGAGGCGGTCGCCGAGGACGACGCCCAGCGTCAGCGGGTAGTGGGTGCCCTCCACGGTGGAGACGTGGTCCGTCCGCGGGGCGTCGGGGGAATCGGCGGAGCCGACCGCGCGAGGGTAGTTCTCGAAGACGAGGACCGAGTCGAAGGCCGAGCGGGACCCGGTGAGCTTCTGCAGTTCGGACAGTCCCAGGTGGTGGAAGCCGATCAGCGCGGACTGGCGGCCCTGCAAACCGGTCAGCATCTCCCCCACCGACTGCCCGCCGTCGAGCGGCACCCGGACGGGCACGGTGTTCATGAACACCCCGACCATTCCCTCGACGCCCGGCAATTCGGTGGGACGGGCCGCGACCGGGGCGCCGAACACGATGTCGGTACGGCCCGTGAGCCGCGAGAGCACCAGCGCCCAGGCCCCTTGCAGCAGGGTGTTGACCGTCAGCCCGCCGCCCCGCGCGAAGGCGACCAGCCGGTCGGTGAACTCCTCGGAGAACTCGCGGCTCAGACGGCCGGCGTCGGCCGAGTCCCTCGCCCGTTCCAGCGGATCGACGAGGGTCGGCTCGTCCACCCCGGCCAGCTCGGCCCGCCACGCCGTGCGCGCGGTCTCCTTGTCCTGCCGGGCGAGCCAGGCCAGATGGTCCCGGAAGGAGGGCGCCGGGCCGAGACCGGAGGCGTCGCCGCCGGACGCGTACAGCGCGGAGACCTCGTCGAGGACGACGGACATGGACCAGCCGTCGAAGAGGATGTGGTGCGTGACGACGATCAGCCGGTGCCGCTCCTCGGAGAGCCGGACGAGGACGAGGCGCAGCAGTGGCGGCCGGGCCGGGTCGAATCGTTTCGCCTGCTCCTGCGCGGCCGTCTCGTCGAGCCGCGCCCCGGTCTCCTCCGCGCCGAGCCCGGAGAGGTCGACGTCCCGCCACGGTATGTGTACGTCGTCCACGACGGCCTGGACCAACCGCCCCGAGGCGAGCCGGTGGAAGCCGGCCCGCAGGGTCGCGTGCCGGGCCGCCACGCCCTGCCAGGCCGCCCGCAGCCGGGCGGCGTCGAGCCGTCCGCTCAACTCCAGCACCCACTGGCCCTCGTAGACATCGGGGCCCTGCTCGTCGTAGGCGGCGTGGAAGAGCAGTCCTTCCTGCAGCGGGGCGAGCGGCCAGATCTCGGCAAGGCCGGGGACCGTGGCCGCCAGCTCGGCGGACTCTTCCGCGGTGAGGTCGAAGAGGGGGGCGTCCCGCGGCGGCGCCGTGTCGGGCGTGACGTCGAGCTGTGCCACGGCGGCGATGGCGGCGGGCGTCTCGTGTTCGAACACGTCCTGCGCGCCGAACACGACGCCCCGGCGTGTGCCCCGCGCAGCCAGTTGCATCGACATGATGGAGTCGCCGCCCAGCTCGAAGAAGCTGTCCTCCACGCCGACCCGCTCCAGGTTGAGCACGTCGGCGAAGAGTTCACACAGGAGCTTCTCGGCGGCGGTGCGCGGTTCCCGGCTCGCGGAGACGGCGAACTCCGGTGCGGGCAGGGCCTTGAGGTCGACCTTGCCGTTGACGGTCAACGGCAGCGCGTCCAGCACGACCAGGGCGGCCGGAACCATATAGTCGGGCAGCGACTTCGCGAGGTCCTCGCGCAGCAGCACGGTGTCCACGTCCCGGCCGCTCGGCACGAGGTAGCCGATCAGCCGCTTCTCACCGGGACGATCCTCACGGGCCACTATGACCGCCTGGGCGACACCCGGCTGAGCGGCCAACACCGCCTCCACCTCACCCAGCTCCACCCGGAATCCGCGGATCTTCACCTGGGCGTCGGCCCGTCCCCCGAAAAGCAACTCACCGTCGTCCGTCCAACGGACCAGATCACCGGTCCGATACATCCGCTCCCCGTCCACGAACGGAGACGCCACAAACCGCTCGGCGGTCAGTCCCGCCCGCCCCAGATACCCACGCGCCAGCCCCGCACCAGCCACGTACAGCTCACCGGTCACCCCGGGGCCGACACGCCGGAGCGAGTCGTCGAGCACATGGACGTGCCGGCCGGCGAGCGGGTGGCCGATCGGCAGGACCCGAGCGGTGTCATCGCCCGGCTCGATGAGGTGCCAAGTGGCGCACAGGGAAGCCTCCGTGGGGCCGTACAGGTGCCGCACCCGCACCTCGGGACAGGCCGCGCGGACCCGCTCCACCGCCTCCAGAGGGACAACGTCACCACCGGTGAGAACCTCACGAACACCCTCGAAACAGTCCGGCGCCTCCTCCGCCAGCACCCGGAACAACCCCGCCGTCACATGCACATGCGACACCCCAGCAGCAACATGCCGACGCACAGCCGCCGCATCCACCACCACACCCGGCTCCGCGACCACCACCCGCGCACCCGTCGCCAACGGCACCCACACCTCGAACAACGAGATGTCAAAAGCATGCGGAGCATGAAACAACACCACATCACCGGGACCGACCCCCCAACCGGCCTCACCCACCAACGCCGCCACACTCGCGTGCGGTACGGCAACACCCTTCGGCATGCCGGTCGAGCCCGACGTGTACATCACATACGCCAGGTCATCCCCGGCCGTCTCCACCACCGGAGGCCCACCCCCGACGGCGGCGAGGACCGAAGAGTCATCGATCGTCACAACCGGCGCCGAATCCTCCAGCACAAACGCGACCCGCTCCGCCGGATAAGCACCATCCACCGGGACATAGGCGGCCCCCGCCTTCCACACCCCCAACAGCGCGCTGATCAGACCGGCCGACCGCTCCAGCCGGACAGCCACCCGGTCACCCCGACCGACCCCACGCCCCCGCAAATACGCCGCCACCCGGGCCGACGCCGCATCCAACTCCCCGTACGAAAGCTCCCGCTCACCCTCGACAACAGCCACCGCCCCCGCCGCCTCCACCACCCGCGCCCGGAACAACTCCAGCACCGAGATGGGCGCTGCCACCGACGTGCCGTTCATGTCTCCCCCTTCGACGGACGACCGCTTTCTCGGGCTGCTGACGCTGATCAGGAGGAGCCGTCGCCCCGCATCCGGGGGCCGCGCACACCGCCGCCTCCCATACCGCCTCCCATGCCGCCGCCGGGCATCCCGCCGCCGGGCATTCCGCCACCGCGGGTCCGGATCTTCGGGCCCTCCGGGCCCTGCGGCGGGGCCTGCTCGCGGTGGCCGCTGCTGCGGGGCGGGGGCAGGGTCCCGGACTTGCTGAACTGGGTGTTGTGGAGGTGGGTGTAGAGGCCGCCGGCGGCGAGGAGTTCCTCGTGGGTGCCGCGTTCGCGGACCCGGCCGTCGTCGATGACGAGAATCTGGTCGGCCTCGCGGATGGTGGAGAGCCGGTGCGCGATCACCAGGGAGGTGCGGTTGCTCAGCGCCGTCTTCAGGGCGCGCTGCACGGCAGCCTCCGACTCGGAGTCCAGATGGGCGGTGGCCTCGTCCAGCACGACGATCGCCGGTGCCTTCAGCAGGAGCCGGGCGACGGCCAGTCGCTGCTTCTCGCCGCCGGAGAGCCGGAAGCCGCGGTCGCCGACGACCGTGTCCAGCCCGTCCGGCAGAGAGCGGACCAGGTCCCGGATGCGGGCCTGCTCGCACGCCTCGATCAGCTCCTCCTCGGTGGCCTCGGGGCGTGCGTAGGCGAGGTTCGCGCGGATGGTGTCGTGGAAGAGGTACGCGTCCTGGGCGACGACGCCGACGGTGGCGCGCAACGAGTCGAAGGTGAGGTCGCGGACATCCTTGCCGTCGATGCGGACGGCTCCCGAGGTCACGTCGTACAGCCGGGACACCAGGTGGGTGATGGTGGTCTTGCCGGCGCCGGAGGGGCCGACGAGTGCGGTGAGTGTGCCGGGGGCGACAGTGAAGTCCAGTCCGTGCAGGACCTCCGGCGCGGTCCTGCTGCGCTCGTCGCCGACGGCCGGGTGGTTCTCCAGGGAGGCCAGGGAGACCTCTTCGGGGCGGGGGTAGCCGAAGGAGACCTGCTCGAAGCGGAGCTCGGGGGCCCGGCTGCCGCTGGGCGCGGGGAGCGCGACGGCGTCCGGGCGTTCCTCGATGAGCGGTTTGATGTCGAGCAGTTCGAAGATCCGGTCGAAGCTGATCAGCACCGTCAGGGCGTTGGCCTGCATGCTGGAGAGCTGGGTGATGGGGCCGAACAGCCGGCCCAGCAGTGTGGCCAGGGCCACCAGGGTGCCGAGTCCGATGACTCCGTCGAGGACGAGTCCGCCGCCGACGCCGTACACAAGGGCGGTGGTGAGCGCGGTGAGCAGGGCCATGAGGATGAACGCGAGGCGGCTGAAGACGGTCAGCCGTACGCCGACCTCGCGCACCTTCTCCGCTTCACTCCGGTACTTCCCCAGTTCCTCCGCCGGACGGCCGAACAGCTTGGCCAGCATGGCGCCTTGCACATTGAAACGCTCGTGAATCGTTCCGCTCAGGTTGGCGTGCAGTTCCATCTGCTTCCTGGAATACGCCTGAAGCCGGCGGCCGACGTAGAGCCAGGGAAGGAAGAACACCGGCAGCAGCACAAGTGCGATCAGGGTGACGAGCCAGGAGAGATAGAACATCTCGGCGAGGACCAGCACCACGGTGAGGGCGCCGGTGGCCGACAGCAGCAGGGTGGTGAGGGCCTGCTGGGCCATGACCACATCGGTGCTGAGCCGGCTGGAGAGGGCGCCGGTCTGGGTGCGGGTGAAGAAGGCCAGGGGCATGCGCTGCACATGGCGGAACGCCCGGACCCGCAGGTCGTAGCTGACTCCCTGGCCGATACGTCCGGACAGGGCGCTCTGCGCGAGCTGGGTCACGGAGCCGACCAGGGCGAGCGCGGCGACGATCAGCGCCAGGACGACGACGACCCCCGCGTCGTCCTTCATGATCCCGCTGTCGACGATCTCCTTCAGCAACAGCGGAGTGGTGACGATGACGAGGGAATCGACGAGGGTCACGAGAATGAGGGCGAGCACGGTTCCACGATGCGGTCCGACAAAGGCGAGCACCCGCCGCCCTGTTCCCGGCCTGATCTTGGCGGGCTCCGCATCATCGCCGCCCTTCATCATCACCCCACCGGGGGTCTGAGTGACCAGCATGTCGACGAAGACCTCCTGCTGTAGGGATTCGGCGGAGCAGCGGCCGTGAATGGGCGAAGAGTCCCTCGGACACATTCAGGCCCGCCATCCGGAAGGCGACGATACCTGTCTGAATTCGGGCCAACCACGCGCTTCGGCCGGGCTTTCCGGCATGCCGACCGGATCACCGAAGAAAGGTGCACGGGACAGGAATTACGGGGGCTACGCGCGTGGAAGTACCCCGCGTGAATGGCGTGCGCCCGGCCCGCGAAAGTACGCCGTATCGGCCCGGCGGCATGCCTTCCGGCCGGGCGGCGTCACGCAATGCCGCCCGGCCGGAAGGCTTCTGCTCGCCGCAAGAGGGATCAGTGGCACCGGCGTCCAACCGCTCATATCGCACAGTTGGACAAGCCGGTCGGGAAGTCCGGTGAAATCACGCGGTCGGACAGGTCGAAGAATCGGCGGGAGAAGCCGCCGATTCGTTGCCCTGGGCGATGTTCTTCTCCACCCGGGCGGCGAGTTCTTCCCAGATGTGCGCGCACTCGCGGGCCAGATGCGCCACGGTGCCGCTCCAGTACGGCGGGACGGTGTCGACGATTCCCTCCCACTCGTCCGGCGGGAGCATGTGCACACTGAGCAGCCGCAGCAATTGACGCCCCGTCTCATTGAGCCGGAGAGCGGGATCCGCCTTGAGCCGGTTCACCGCCGAGAGTCCTTCCGCGTAGGCGGCGGCCCCGGCGGGCCGGGCCTCACCACAGCCCGACTGCGGCACGACCTTCAGCAACTCCTCACGCGGCCGGGGCCGGACGCCCCGTGGTCTCGGGGGGAGCAACGGCTCCTCCCCTCGGCTGAGCCGATTGCGCACGTCCCGCGCGGTCTCCGGGGAGATGCCGGCGGCCCGGGCGATCTGGCGCAGCGACAGGTCCGGGTTCTCGGCGATCAGCTGACCCGCCCGTCTGCGCCCCTCGGCGATGCCGACGGGACGGACCCGTCCGTCCCGGCCGATCCTCTCGATGTTCTCCCCCGGGGTGCCGACCGTCAGCGATCGGCGCACCTCGGCGACCGTGTGGGGGGCGATGCCCGTCACGGAGGCGATCTTCCGGTCCGACCACTGCGGATGCGTGGTGATGATCCGCGCGGCGGCCTGTTTGCGGTCCCGCAGTGACAGCGGCAGTCCGTGCCGCACGTTCGACTCGACGGCGAGCACGAAGGCGTCCGCCTCGGTGCCGTCGTAGAAGGTCACCGTGATGGAGCGGTCGCCGCGCAGTTGGGCGGCACGCAGTCGGTGCAGTCCGTCGATCACCCGCATCGAGTCGCGGTGCACAATGATGGGCGGCAAGGGAACATCCAATTCCGCGAGTGCCGCCACATGGTCCGGATCCTCGCCCGCTTTTCTCGGTGAACCTTCCGTCGATAATGATCGAATGTCGACGTCGACGATCCTGACACCCGTACTCCCCCGTCGCACCTACATCTCCGTTCGCTCGGTCAACGCCTTCCTCACGCGTCACTTTCGGGCGACACATGCCGGCACACGCCGATTCCGCTTCCACGCATCGATCAATCGGTGCTCGTCACAATTGACCGTCGGCGCTGTACGGCTGCATCACCACTGCTCCGCCGCAGTCAGGTCCCGAGTCACTTCTGTTCTCGGGCCTGTGGAGTCCGCTCTAGCGAGGAGCCGAACTGTAAGCACTCGCTTTTCGAACGAGTCTCCAGGCGAACAAGAGTCGTTTTGTCCTGGCGTGTTCACTCTAACAGCAGCGGACAGTCCAGAGGACGTGCCTCATCGCGCCATCCATTATCTTGGACGGCCCGCCAATTTCGCTGAACAGGCAGGTGCACGGCGGTACGGAAGCCGGAACGAGTCATTCTCCTTTACCTTCCGGCTATTCATCACCCATTCGACCGCCGCCCGACCGCTCGGTCGGGCAAGGGTGGAACTCGGCACCAAAAGGCGGCGGCCGTCGCAGTGCGCGCCGAGACCCCGGAAGCGGAATTACCGTCCCTCCCGCGGGGCCGCCGATCCAGGACGCGCGACCCCACAGTGGACCGAAACCGCGTCGGGCATGGATCCGCGCCGCCCTGGCTTTCACCGCCGGCGCCCGATGCTCTCACCGACGGGGTTTCAGTGAAGTAACAGCCGTCCGGCCTGCGCCGTCTCGGCCACATCGCACCTCACGGGCCGCAGCGGGGCGCACGGGTTACGGCGGGGTAACGCCAGGCGTTCCGGCGCGGTAACCATCTCGGCGCTCTACTGAGCAACGGATCGCGACGACCCCCCACTCCGACCCGGGAGGCTCCATGGGCAACACAACCAGCCTCTGCGCCACATGCGGCGCCGAGTTCGTCCCGACGACCCGTCGCCGGGGCCGCCCCGACGCACGCTTCTGCACCGCCGCATGCCGTGCACTCCGGGAGCGGACACACAGCACGCGGATCGTCCCCGGACCGCCCACGGCCGAGCCGGCGGGCGCGGCCGAGGCGGTTGAGTCGGTTGAAGCGGTGGAATCGCTCGAGGCGGTCGGATCGGTCGAGAAGGCCGAGCCCGTCGAATGGGCCGGGCCCGTCGAGATGATCGAGGCGGCCGGGGCGGCCGGGACCGACGCCGCTCGTCCGACGCCGCTGCCACCGCTGGGCACCGAGCATTCCTGCCCCCACTGCGGCCACCAGTTCATGATTGTCAACTTCGTGCTGCCGAGCCTGGATTCGGCCGGTGACGTGCACGCGGCCGTCGACGGGGACGTGCGGAACCGCTACTCCGCGGGGTGAGCGGCACCGGCAGGACTCCGTTACCGGTAGTTCGCCAAACCCGACAGGTGACTGGCAGTGCGGAGGGCCGGTCGCGTGGGCGCTCCATAACCTCACCGCACCTCGACTTCCCCGTCACAAACGCGGGTTAACGATGTCCGACAGATCGGTTCACCATCGAGGACCGTGTCCGGCCGGTCAGCGCGGTGCCGCACGGGCGTGCCGGTGCCCTCCGGACACGGCACGCCGAGGGGCGCGTTCCGTCGCGCCCGCCCGCCGGGGCCCGGACGGGTCCGGCCCCGACCTCGCCACCATGAAGGCCCAGAACGCCCTGATCGACCGGCAGTTGTGCGCCACCGCCCGAAAGTAACGCCGACGACACCCCACCGCCGAACCCGCCCCCGCCGCCGATACCGCCACGGACACCGACCGCCACCGCAACGGACACGCCACCGCCACTGGTTGCCAGGGTCCGGGCCCCGGCCCGCCTCCGGGGTCAGGGGCGGGCGGGTGGTTCTGGGGTGAGGAGGGTCAGGGCTTCCTCCCAGTCGAAGCTCGCCGCGACATCGGGGGAGCCGGGCTGATGGGGAGTGCGCGTGCCTATCAGGACGTTCATCTCGCGCAGCCGGTCCAGACTCCGCCGGTACGCGGGGTGGGCCGCCTGGGCCGCGTTGAGGCAGGGGAGCACGGCGGTGGGGACGCCCATGCCGTAGGCCTCGCAGAGGATGCCCACGGCCAGGGTGTCGGAGATGCCCGCCGCCCACTTGTTGATCGTGTTGAACGTGGCCGGAGCCACCGCTATCGCGTCCGGCGGCGGGAGCGGACGCGGGTCGCCGGGGCTGCGCCACGCCGAACGGATCGGGTAGCCCGTCCTGGCGGTGATCTCCTCGGTGTCGATGAAGGTCAGGCCGCGCGGAGTGGCGATCACGCCCACGTCCCACTGCCGCTCCTGGGCCGCCGCGATCAGCGTGGTGACATCGCCCGCGATGCCCGCCGCGCAGACCACGACATAGAGGAACGGCTTCCGGCCGCGATCGGTCATGGGGTGCTCCCCGTTGCAGTGACGGTGCCTTCGACGGCGGGGTGCCGACAAGGGCGGGGACGGCGGGGGTGCCGGGGACGGGGGACGGCGGTGTCCCGTGTTCCTGGGCCAGTTCGCGCAGCGTGGTGGTGAGGTGAGCGGCGAGCGCGCCGGACGGGCCGTGACGGTTCCGGCCGGGGCGCCGGTTTCGGAGGCTACCCGCTCCGCGCTCAGGTCGCACAGATGGTGCAGGACGACCGCCTCGGAAGCCTCGTCGGCGAGTCCGTGGCGGCGGGCAACGGATACGGGGACTGGAAATCTCGGTGGGGAGGAGTGGCGGGCCGGGAGCGCACTACGCTGAGTTCGGTCACCGCGCCCCCGCCAAAAGCCGTATAGGTCAAAAGTTGCGCACGCTTTAAAGTGTCCACATGGGTATGCGCATGGGCGATCACGATCACGGCGGGACGGAATGGGAGACAGCCGTCCTCGACGGAGGACCCGCGGACGGGGTACGGATGCGGGTCACCGACCGGCCCCCCGTGGTGCAGGTGACGTACCCCTGCGAGGTGGACGGGCCGGCGGGCGGCGCGCAGGTGGAGGCCCTGTATGTGTACCGGCGCGACCCGCGCGTACAGGTGCAGCCACTGCGGTACGGATTCGACCAGGCCAGCCCCTGACGTACGGCCCACGCGCAAGTAGCGGTGCCGGGAGCCGAGTTCAGCGGGCGAGGGCAGCAAGTAACAGGTAGCGGGCAGCGGGTCACAGGCGGCGGGTCACGGGTGGTCGGCACGAGGCAGCGGGCAAGGAGCAGCGGGTCACGGGCAGCGGGCACCGACAGCGGGCGGCGGGCGGCGGCGACAGGTGGCTGCCCGCCACCGGTCGCCCGCACCGCCGTCAGGCGTGACGGAGCGGGGCTGAACGCGCCGGAGCGTGCGCCGCCCGGTCGGTGAGCTGTCCGACCATCAGGCGGACCACGGTCACCACACCGGGGTCGTCGACGAAGTAGACCTGCCTGCGCCCCTCGCGACGCGCGCGTACGAGCCCGGCGAGCTTCAGCTTGGTCAGATGCTGGCTGACGGCGGGAAGCGTGCCGCCCACCCGGTCCGCGAGGCCGGTGACATCGCTCTCGCCCTGGGCCAGCACCCATACGATGTGCAGCCGCGCCGACGACGCCAGCAGACCGAACGCGGCGGCCGCCTCCCCGAGCACCTCGACGGAAGGGTCTCCGGAGCCGCCGACTTCTGCCGTCACGATCACTCTCCCGTCCCGCGGGGCCTTCGACCCGAATTGCCCGAACCCGAACCCGACGGCCAGTCTAGGCGCCGGGTTACGGGACGGACCCGAGGCGTGGGGGAGCGCCGGAGGCGGGGCCCGTACGGCTCACCGCTCCCTGGGCGGATCGCCCCGCTCGACGACGGTGCCGACCACGACGCGACGGCCGGACGTGTCGGGCTCCGCCCCGGGCCCGCCGCGCGCCTGGCCGTCTTCCTCCTGCCCGTCTTCCTCCTTCAGCGCCTTCGTCTCGCTCTTGAGGATCCGCGCGGCCTTGCCCGCCGAACGGGCCAGCTCGGGCAGCTTCTTCGCGCCGAGCAGAACGACGATGACGATGAGGATCAGGGCCAGTTCACTCAAGCCGAACATCAGATCTGCTCACTCCCGGGATCGGACGGAACCGATACGTCGTCGTCGGCACCGGGGCACGAACCACGGACTGCCGGCACGACTGATATCTACAGTGCTGTAGAACTATCCCGCACGGTCCGGCCTGCGACAACCCCGCTACGCGGGAACTCCCAGCGCCCTCTTGGAGGAGCGGTACCGCGTGATCAGCACCGGGCGCATCCAGCGCATGGGCGCGGGGAAATTGGTCACCATGGGCGCGTAGCCGGGGACCGCCTCCGGGTCCTCCATCAGACCGAACACGAGATGGGGAGCCGTGTGGGGCGCGCCGCCCACGATCGCCTTCCGCAGCCGGACGACTTCGCCGTCGGGCACCTGCGGGATCAGCCCGTGGAGTACGGATTCCTCGTCGTCGAAGTGCCTGTTGAGCACGGATTGGACCCGCTGCGCCGACGGCACACCGGACAGCGCGGCCTGGCCCACGACCACCAGGGCCGCATCCGGCTCGCCGGTGACCTGCTGGGCGGCGATCGCGTCGACCGTCCTGCTGAGCGCCTGCAACTCGGCGTCGAGCGCTTCATGGGCGAGGCGCAGTTCGTCCATCCTGGCGGCCTCGGCGGGCACGAAGTCGCGCAGCGCCGGCCAGAGCAGCACATCCTCGCTCGCGTGGTGGCGGCGGATGGACTCGATCAGCCAGCGGGCCGTGTTGACCAGCACCTTGACACCGACGGGTTCACCGCCGGCGAGGCGCCCGAACGACTCGGAAACGAGGGCAGTGCCCCGGCGCAGGATCGTGTGCACGGCGAGCAGCTCGTCATACATACACGACCGATCGGCGCGGAGCCTGGGTGGAGCAGCCATCGTGTATTCCTGCCTGTCCCCTAAATCGGGGTAATATAGTAGGGAATTCAATTATCTTGTATGTATTGAGTACCCACATCGCATAAAATACTTGTATGTTCAAAGTGCGCCGCGTCCGTGCGACTCCCCACGTCACACCGCCGGACAAGGGCATCGCTCATCAGTTCCGTGCCCTGCGCGAGATCACCTCACACCTCGGCCGGGAGTTGTCCACAGGCTGAGGGGGACGCCGACAGGATGTCAGCGTTCCGGCGCAGAATGGGGTCATGAATCAGATCACCGGTTCGATGCCGGAGTGGGAGAAGCGCTTCCGGGCGCCGCGTGTTTCGCTGCCCGACTGGGCGGAGGACGCGCCGGACCGAGCGCTGTTCGTGTCCAATGCGACGGGGACGTATGAGCTGTACGCCTGGGATCGCGCGACCGGCGCCCAGCGGCAGGTGACGGACCGGCCGAACGGGACGACGGACGGGGTGCTGTCGCTCGACGGCGAGTGGATCTGGTGGTTCTCGGACACGGACGGGGACGAGTTCGGGGTCTGGATGCGCCAGCCGTTCACCCCCGGACAGCGGGACGCGAGCCCGCGGGGCGGCGGTGAGCGGGACGGCGCGGTCCAGGACGTGACGGAGACGGACGCGGCCGGGACGACCGGGGGCGGGACGGACGACGGAGGCGGGACCGACGGGGCCGGGACGGACGGGGCCGGGACCGACGGGACCTCCACGCTGGACGAGCCCGCGGCGCCGGGGCTCGGCCCCTCCTATCCGGCCGGACTCGCGCTCGGGCGGGACGGCACGGCGGTCGTCGGGCGGTCGACCGACGAGGACGGCTCCACGCTGCATGTCGTACGGCCCGGGGAGGAGCCCGTCGAGATCTACCGCCACCGGGAGTCGGCCGGGGTCGGGGATCTGTCGCACGACGGCGCCCTGCTCGCGATCGAGCACACCGAGCACGGGGACGCGATGCACTCGGCACTGCGGGTGCTGCGGCTGGACGGCTCGCTGGTGGCGGAGCTGGACGACACCGAGGGCGGCACGCGCGAGCTGGGCCTGGAGGTGCTGGGCTTCGCACCGGTGGCCGGGGACAGCAGACTGCTCGTCGGCCATCAGCGGCGGGGGCGCTGGGAGCCGGTCGTCTGGGATCCGCTGACCGGCGAGGAGACCGATCTCGCCATGGAACTGCCCGGGGACATCAGCGCCGAGTGGTATCCGGACGGTTCGGAGCTGCTGATCGTGCACAGCTTCGAGGGCCGCAGCGAGCTGTGGCGCTATGACTTCGCCAAGAGCGCGCTGATCGAGGTGGAGACCCCGCCCGGGACGGTGTCGGCGGCGACGGCCCGTCCTGACCGGAGCGTGGAGTATCTCTGGTCGTCGGCGGCGGAGCCGCCGCAGGTCCGGTCCACGGCCGGCGGGGTCGTGCTCGATCCGCCGGGGATGGCGGCGCCCGCCTCGGTGCCGGTGGAGGACGCGTGGGTCGAGAGCCCCGGCGGCAGGGTCCACGCGCTGGTGCAGCGCCCGGCGGGTCAGGGCCCGTTCCCCACGGTCTTCGAGATCCACGGCGGTCCGACATGGCACGACAGCGACGCGTTCGCCGCGGGACCCGCCGCCTGGGTCGACCACGGGTTCGCGGTCGTACGGGTCAACTACCGCGGATCCACGGGGTACGGGCGCGAGTGGACGGACGCGCTCAAGCACCGGATCGGGCTGATCGAGCTGGAGGACATCGCGGCGGTCCGGCGGTGGGCGGTGGACTCCGGTCTGGCCGACCCGGCGAAGCTCGTCCTGGCGGGCGGCTCGTGGGGCGGCTATCTGACCCTGCTCGGGCTCGGCACCCAGCCGGACGACTGGGCCGTGGGGCTCGCGGCGGTGCCGGTGGCCGACTATGTCACGGCGTACCACGACGAGATGGAGGCGCTCAAGGCGATGGACCGCACGCTGCTGGGCGGCACGCCGGAGGAGGTTCCGGAGCGTTTCGCGGCGTCGTCGCCGCTGACCTATGTGGACGCGGTCCGGGCGCCGGTCTATATCTCGGCGGGGGTGAACGACCCGCGCTGCCCGATCCGCCAGGTGGAGAACTACGTGGACCGGCTGGCCGCCCGGGGCGCGGTGCACGAGGTGTACCGCTATGACGCGGGCCACGGGTCGCTGGTCGTGGAGGAACGGATCAAGCAGGTCCGGCTGGAGCTGGACTTCGCGATGAGACATCTCCGGGAGAGCTGAGGCGACGGCCCGGCGCCCGGGGCGGGACCCGGGCGCCGGGCGGTGCGAGGGCGTTCCGTACGGTGGAGGGGTGTACCGATTCCTGGTGACTCCGCGCTGGTGGGGAATCAATGCCTTCGTCGTGCTGGCGATCCCCTTCTGCATCTTCATGGGGACCTGGCAGCTCGGCCGCTTCGAGGACCGGGTCGACACCCACCGGGCCGCCGAGGAACGCCCGGATCCCGGGGAGCGGGCGGCGGTCGCCGTGCAGACACTGCTGCCCGTCGATCAGGAGACATCCGGCCGCGCGGCCACGGCGACGGGGCGGTACGGGGATCAGTTCCTGGTCCCTGACCGGGAGCTGGACGGCAGGAACGGCTCGTACGTACTGACCATGCTGCGCACGGACGGCGGCAAGGCGCTGCCCGTGGTGCGCGGATGGCTGGCCGAGGGCAGGAAGGCGCCCGCGCCGCCGGCGGGCGAGGTCAGCGTGACCGGGGCGCTCCAGGCGTCCGAGTCCGTCGGCTCCGACGGGGTGCGGGCGGGCGGGGGCCTGCCGCGGGGGCAGCTCGCCATGATCAGCGCGGCCTCGCTGGTCAATGTCGTGCCGTACGAGGTGTACGACGCGTGGATCACCGTCACGCGGGCGCCGGACGGGCTGCTGCCCGTGCCCGCCGCCGCGCCGCAGAACACCGGGCTCGATCTCAAGGCGTTCCAGAACCTCGGCTACACCGGTGAGTGGTTCGCCTTCGTCGGCTTTGTGATCTTCATGTGGTTCCGGCTGTTCCGGCGCGACGCGGAGGCGGTCAAGGACCGGGCGCTGGGGCTGGAGACCGCGGCGTAGCGCGGCCCGCCCGCACCGCCCTCGCTCGCACCACCACCCCCGCCGGGCCACCGCGCACGGCCAGACGCCATACGCCCGGGACACGCACGCGCACCCCCACGCCCCGCACGCGCACGCGTACCCGCACCCGCACCCGGCGAGACCCGGCCAGGCATGCGCTACGGCGCGTCGAGGACACCCGTCCGGTAGATCGTGCCCGCGCAGGCGTTGGGGATCGTCGCCTGGGCGACCGGCGCGCCCGGTTCCGGGGTGTGCAGGACAGAGACACTGCCGTCCATGAGGCCGCCCTCGGTGAGGAGCTGGGTCTCCGTGTTCGTCCCGGTGCCCGTTCCCGCGTCCGTGCCGGCGGAGGTGCCGCCGCTCGCGCCCGCCGAGGTGTCGCCCGACGGTGTGGGATCGGGAGAGGCTCCGGTGGTCGGACAGCTCTCGGCCGGCACCCAGGCGAACTTCACCTCGTAGGCGCCGTTCGGCGCGAGCATCACCGCCGCCGACTCCAGGGACGGATCGGGCAGCCCGGTCGCCGCGTCACCCGCCATGTGCGCCACGACATTGATCTTGGTCTCGTCCGCCGCGCCCCCGGTCTGGAAGCCGACCGACCCCAGGCCGGTGACCGCGCAGCCGGTGGTCGAGACATTGGTGACGCGGAAGGTGCCGTAGACCTTGCCGCCGGAGTCGGGTGCGCCGGCCTCGGCGACCGCGACCCCGAGCTGGCCCGCCGCGCAGGTGGGCAAGGACGAGGAGTGGGTGCCGTCGGGGTCGGCCGGACCGGCCGAGCCGCCCTCCGCCGTGCCGCCCGACGCGGTGTCCTCCGGCGTGGCCGCCTTGCCGGGATCGTCCTCGTCGGCGGAGACCTGGTCGGAAGGCTGGTGGGGATCCTTCCCGGCGCCGCTGGAGTCCTTGCTGGTGCCCGTACCGCCTTCTGTCTGCTCGCCGTGCCCGGCGTTGACCGAGCGGTCGTCCGCCGTGGCGCCGGAGTTCGCGACATGGACGAAGGCGGGGACGGCCGTGCCGAACAGCAGCGCCGCGGCGGCCATCCCGACGACGGCCTGCCGCTTTCTGGCCCGCCTGGTCGGCACCGCCTTGCGGAGATGGTCGAGGGCTCCCTCGGACGGCCGCAGATCGTCCACGGCGCCGTGCAGCAGCCGGCGCAGGGCCAGCTCGTCCATGTCGAGGTCGTCGAGGCTCCCGCCCAGATCCCCGCCGAGGCTCCCGGGCAGATCCCCGCCCGGAGCGCCGGCCGGTCCCGCGGCGGGAGCGCCGCTCGGGCCGTGGCCGAGTACACCGTTCAGGCGGCCGGCGTCCGCGCCGACGTCACCGCCCGGTGCACGGCCGCCCGTGCCCGCCCCGCCACCGCCCCCGTCATGATGGCTGCCGCCGCCGGCGCCGCCGCTTTCGCCGCCGCCACCGCCGGTACCGCCGCGGTCACTGCCACTTCCACTGCTGCTGCCGGCACCCGTAGGACCGAGGCCGCTCAGCTCGTTATCCGGCCCGTTGTTCACAATTCCGTTTCCAGTCAGGTCGTTCAACGGCTCGTCCGGCCCGGTCGGACCGTACAGCCTCCTCGGCTCGTTCCCACGGCCTTCGCCGTGGCCGTGCACACCGCCGAAGCCGCGCCGTTCCTTCCGCCCACTCATGCCGTGGCCTCCATGGCGACGCGCAGCGCCTTGATACCACGTGAGCCGTACGCCTTCACCGAACCCAGCGATATGCCCAGGGTCTCGGCGACCTGCGCCTCGGTCATGTCCGCGAAGTACCTCAGGACCAGCACCTCGCGCTGCCGCCGCTGCAACCCGCGCATCGCCTTGATCAGCGCGTCCCGCTCCAGCTGGTCGTACGCGCCCTCCTCCGCGCTCGCCATGTCCGGCATCGGCTTGGAGAGCAGCTTCAGACCGAGGATGCGCCTGCGCAGGGCGGACCGGGAGAGGTTCACCACGGTCTGCCGCAGATAGGCGAGCGTCTTCTCCGGCTCCCGCACGCGGTTGCGCGCCGAGTGCACCCGGATGAACGCCTCCTGGACGACGTCCTCGCAGGAGGCCGTGTCGTCCAGCAGAAGGGCGGCGAGACCGAGCAGCGACCGGTAGTGGGCGCGATAGGTCTCGGTGAGGTGGTCGACGGTGGTGCCCGCTGCCATCGTGCCGTCAGCGCCCTCGCGCTGGGACGGCAGCCGGGCGGGCCGCGCGGCGGGCATGGGGGCGATCACCGGCATACCACCGGGTGTGCGGGGTCGCCGGAGCGGACGTACCGCGGTGCCGCGTACCGGGACGATCGCTGTGATGTCGAGAACCTCTGCCACGCCTGTTGGACACGCTGTCCCCCGTCAGGGTTGTACGCGCACGTCACCCCATTTGACGCTGCACCAATTGCCGTCATACGTAACCGATCTCCCCCTATGCCCCAATTTCGCGACACCGCGAAGGGGCGACCGCAGAGACGCTTCCCGGCCGGTCGGCGGTTGCAGTGCTCTCACGGAAAGACGAAAGGGCATCGTCGAACAAGACAACGTCCCAGTTCAAGCCAGTGTGACCATGAACCTGACCACAGGACGTTCACAGATCCTACAAAGTTTTAGGGTTCAACGGCTTCTGGTTTTCGTCGACTTTTCAGCCACGCCCGACAAGACGGACAGTTACGGCTTCGAGAACTCCAGAGCGATGGCCTCGGCGATCTGCGCGGTGTTCAGGGCGGCGCCCTTGCGGAGGTTGTCGCCGCAGACGAACAGCTCCAGCCCCCTGGGGTCGTCCAGCGACCGCCGTACGCGCCCCACCCAGGTCGGATCGGTGCCGACCACATCCGCGGGCGTCGGGAAATCGCCCGCGCCGGGGTTGTCGAACAGCACCACGCCCGGTGAGGTCGCCAGGATCTCGTGCGCCCGGTCGACCGTGATCTCGTGCTCGAAGCGCGCGTGCACGGCGAGCGAGTGCGCGGTGATCACGGGGACGTGGACACAGGTCGCAGTCACCCGCAGGCCGGGCAGGGCCAGGACCTTCCTGGTCTCGTCGCGTATGGCCATCTCCTCCGAGGACCAGCCACCGTCCTGGGCCGCCCCCGCCCAGGGCACGACATTGAGCGCCAGCGGGGCGGAGAAGGGACCGGTGGTGTCACCGACCGCGCGGCGCACATCGCCCGGGTGCGTGCCCAGTTGCGTACCGGCGACCAGGGAGAGCTGGTCACGCAGGGCGGTGATGCCGTCCTGACCCGCGGCGCTGACCGCCTGGTACGAGGAGACCACCAGCTCCCGCAGCCCGAACTCGGCGTGCAGGGCGCCCACCGCGACGATCATCGAGAGGGTCGTGCAGGCCGGGCTCGCGACGATCCCGCGCGGACGGGACCGTACCGCGTGGGGATTCACCTCCGGGACGACCAGCGGCACATCCGGGTCCATCCGGAAGGCGGCCGAACTGTCCACGACGACGGCGCCCTTGGCCGCGGCGACGGGCGCCCACCGCGCGGACACCTCGTCCGGCACGAGGAAGAGCGCGACGTCGACGCCTTCGAGGGCGTCCTCGGAGAGGCCGACGAGCCGGGTCGGCTCACCGCGCACGGAAAGCTCGCGGCCCTCCGTGCGCGGGGAGGCGATCAGCCGGATGTCGCCCCAGACGTCGGCGTGCTGGGACAGGATCTGGAGCATGACGGCGCCGACGGCCCCGGTCGCACCCACGACCGCGAGCGTCGGCCGGCCGTTCATGGCGCGGCGCTCCCGCGTCTGCCCCCGGCGTCGCCGTACGGCAGGTCGCCGTACCGCCCGTCCCCGCCGCGCGGCGCGTCGCCGCGCGGCCGGTCCTCGTAGAGCCGGTCCTCGTGCGGCCGGTCCTCGTGCGGCCGGCTCATCGTCCGGTGCCTCCGTAGACCACGGCCTCGTCGGAGTCGCTGTCGAGACCGAAGGCGGTGTGCACGGCCCGGACGGCCTCGGTGACATCGTCGGCGCGGGTGACCACCGAGATACGGATCTCGGAGGTCGAGATCAGCTCGATGTTCACGCCCGCGTCCGACAGCGCCTCGAAGAAGCCCGCGGTGACACCGGGGTTGGTCTTCATCCCCGCGCCGACGAGCGAGATCTTGGCGATCTGGTCGTCGTAGCGCAGCGACTCGAAGCCGATCGTCGACTTCGTCTTCTCCAGCGCGTCGATGGCCTTGCGGCCCTCGGTCTTCGGCAGCGTGAAGGAGATGTCGGTCAGCCCCGTCGCCGCGGCGGAGACGTTCTGGACGATCATGTCGATATTGATCTCGCTGTCGGCGATGGCTCGGAAGATCGTCGCGGCCTCGCCGGGCTTGTCGGGGACACCGACGACCGTGATCTTCGCCTCGGAGGTGTCATGGGCGACACCGGAGATGATGGCCTGCTCCACCGTGCGGTCCCCTTGCGGCTCGTTGCTGACCCATGTGCCCTGGAGCCCCGAGAACGAGGACCGGACATGGATCGGGATGTGGTAACGGCGTGCGTACTCGACGCACCGGTGCAGGAGCACCTTGGAGCCGGAGCTGGCCAGCTCCAGCATGTCCTCGAAGGAGATCCAGTCGATCTTCCGGGCCTTCGTCACGACCCGGGGGTCGGCGGTGAAGACACCGTCCACATCGGTGTAGATCTCGCAGACCTCGGCGTCCAGCGCGGCGGCGAGCGCCACGGCGGTGGTGTCGGAACCACCGCGCCCCAGGGTGGTGATGTCCTTCTTGTCCTGGGACACCCCCTGGAACCCGGCGACGATGGCGATGTTGCCCTCGTCCAGCGCGGTACGGATCCGGCCCGGCGTGACATCGATGATGCGCGCTTTGTTGTGGACCGAGTCGGTGATGACGCCCGCCTGGCTGCCGGTGAACGACTGGGCCTCGTGGCCCAGGTTCTTGATCGCCATCGCCAGGAGGGCCATGGAGATCCGCTCTCCGGCGGTCAGCAGCATGTCGAACTCACGCCCGGCAGGGATCGGCGACACCTGCCCGGCGAGATCGATCAACTCGTCCGTCGTGTCGCCCATCGCCGACACCACGACGACCACTTGGTGGCCGTTCTTCTTGGCATCGACGATTCGCTTGGCGACCCGCTTGATGCCCTCGGCATCGGCTACGGAGGAGCCTCCGTACTTCTGCACGACAAGGCCCACGTGCGCTCCTCGCTCGGTCCGTCACTACTGTCGGCTCAGTTTAACGAGCGACCGTACGACGACTCGGACATATCACATCGTGAGATGTCCCGCTCACTCAGTGATCATCGCCCGCCGTACGGCAGCCGCTCGGTGAGGATGCATGCCCCGGATGATCCGGGGCACGCGAAAACGTGGGGCGCGTCACACCGTGGGCCGAGCACGCGAACCGGGCCGCCGGGCACGCGCGCCAAGCACGCAGACCGAGCGGTCGGGCACGCGCGCGCCGGGCGGGCCGAGCACGCGGGCCGGGCGGCGGGTCCGGATCACCTGACGGTGCGCAGGCCCAGGGGGCCCGCGATCTCCTCCGCCATCACCTGGCCGGCCTCCTCCGCGAGCGCGTCCTCGCCCAGGTCCTGGTCCGTGTCGAGGCCGTCGAGGGCCGGCAGGGGCTGGTCCAGACGGACATGGGCGACCAGGGACTGGAGGGCGCGGAGGGTCGCGGAGGCGGTGGAGCCCCAGTTGGAGAAGTAGGAGAACTGCCACCACCACAGCGCCTCGGTCGTACGCCCCGCGCGGTAGTGGGCCATACCGTGCCGCAGATCCGTGATCACCCCGGCGATGTCGTCGGAGATACGGGCCGCGACGGGCGCCTTGCGCGGCTCGTACGGGTCGAAGACCTCGGAGTACACGTCGATCGGCTCCAGGATGACCGCGAAGCGCTCACGCAGCTCGTCGACGTCCGGTTCCGGGCCGAGATCGGGTTCGTACCGCTCGTCGGGGAGGATGTCCTCGTGCGCGCCGAGCCGGCCGCCGGCCAGCATGAGCTGCGAGAACTCCAGCAGCAGAAACGGTACGGCACTGTCCGGCTCATCGCCCTTCGCCACTTCCGTGACGGCCACGATGAAGCTCTCGATCTGGTCGGCGATCTGGACCGCGAAGTCGTCCGGGTCCTGATGGGTGGCGTGCAGCGTTGCGTCAGACATCGAGCAGTCGTCTCCCCTCGAAGGCACGCCCGAGCGTGACCTCGTCGGCATATTCCAGGTCGCCCCCCACGGGCAGACCACTGGCCAGGCGTGTGACCCTCAGGCCCATCGGCTTGATCATGCGGGCGAGGTACGTCGCCGTGGCCTCGCCCTCCAGATTGGGGTCGGTCGCCAGGATCAGTTCGGTGACCGTGCCGTCGGCGAGACGGGTCAGCAGTTCACGGATCCGCAGATCGTCGGGACCGACACCCTCGATGGGGCTGATCGCGCCGCCGAGCACGTGGTACGTACCGCGGAACTCGCGGGTGCGCTCGATGGCGACGACGTCCTTCGGTTCCTCCACGACACAGATCACCGTCGGATCGCGGCGCGCGTCACGGCAGATACCGCAGCGCTCCTCCTGGGCGACATTGCCGCACACGGCGCAGAACCGGACCTTGTCCTTGACCTCCAGGAGGGCATGGGCGAGACGGCGTACATCGGTCGGCTCGGCCTGGAGGATGTGGAAGGCGATCCGCTGCGCGCTCTTGGGACCGACGCCGGGCAGCCTGCCCAGTTCGTCGATGAGGTCCTGAACGACGCCTTCGTACAACGGACTGCCTTCCCCTGCTGTGGTGCGTGCACACGGCCCGGGTACGGGCCGGATACGTACGCTAGTTGGTGTCGGGAGGTCTTAGAAGGGCAGGCCCGGCATACCGCCGAGACCCTGCGCCAGCGGACCGAGCTTCTGCTGCTGGAGCTGCTGCGCGTTCTCGTTCGCCGCGTGGACGGCGGCGATGACGAGGTCCGCGAGGGTTTCCGTGTCCTCGGGGTCCACGGCCTTCGGATCGATGACGAGGCCGCGCAGTTCGCCCGAGCCGTTGACGGTCGCCTTGACGAGACCACCGCCCGCCTGGCCGTCGACCTCGGTCGCCGCCAGCTCCTCCTGCGCCCGTGCGAGGTCCTGCTGCATCTTCTGGGCCTGCTGGAGCAGCTCTTGCATATTGGGCTGACCACCACCGGGAATCACGGTCACTCCTGGCATTCGACGACGGTTTCCTCTGTAAGGCGAGCCTACGTGGTCACCGGGCAGCCCGCTCCACCCCACCGGAACGAACTCTTTCGAGTGAGAGCCCCCTGACTCCTCCACCTGATCAAGGCCCACACGTGGGGGTAAAAACCGGGATTTCGGACACACAGCCCACCATTCGGCGGTAGGAATGCATGCGCGGAACCCCCCGTCGCCGCCGTCCCGTCCACCGTCCGATCGCGACCGCCCGCCGACCAGTCGTCACGCAACGTCACAGCAGACCGCAGAGGAGTACCCCAGGTGAGCCAGCCGGAGATGCAGCCCGGAGGCCCTGCCCGGGAGGAGGACGCCTCGTCCGGCGGTGCCGTGCCGCACGGCGGCGAGACCGACGGCGATCTGACCGGGGGGCCCTTCCCGCTCGGTGACTGGGGAGAGCCCGCGGAACGGCTCGACGAGCTGTACCGCTGGGTCGAGACCGGCGCGCTGCGCACCGTCGAGTGGTATCTGAGCACACGGTTACGGAAACGGCGCGCCGCCCGTGTCCTGCGGGGCGCGACGGTGCTGGGAGTGACCGCCGGCGCCGCCCTGCCGCTGCTGGACCTGACCGGGGCGCTGGCGGGCGCGGCGGGCTGGGGCTATGTCTCGCTGCTCCTGGGCGCCGCGTGTCTGGCGTGCGACCGGTACTTCGGGCTGACGTCCGGCTGGATGCGCGCGGTCGCGACGGCGCAGGGGGTGCAGCGCAGACTCCAGACGCTCCAGTTCGACTGGGCGTCGGAGTGTGTGCGGGAGGTCCTCGGGCCGACGGAGGGCACGGCGAGCGAGGCCGCGGAACGGTGTCTGGCGGTGCTGCGCCGGTTCACGGAGGACGTGACGGAGCTGGTACGGGCGGAGACGGCGGACTGGATGATCGAGTTCCGCTCGGGCCCCGCGCCACTGGTGATGCAGTCGATGCCGATGGGCGGGGTGCGGGGGGAGGGCTCCGTACCGCCACCGGGCCGCTTCCCGCTGCCCCCGGGCGCCCGGCCGAACATGCCGAGGCAACGGCCGCCGGAGCCCCGGTAGGCGCCCGGCGAACCCCGGAGGACGCCTGAGGACCCCCCGGGACGGACGGGGGACGGGCGGGGAGGACGCGGCCGCAGGGGGGCCGGCGTGGATCGCACCGGCCCCGCCCTCGTCGCGCGGCCGTCAGCTGAAGATGATCATCGATCCCTGGCCCAGACTTCTGGTCGCCGCCGCGTGCAGGCCCAGCCAGACATGGCGCTCCCGGGCGAACGGACCGTCGTCGTAGGGGATCGAGGTCGCCGGTTCCTCCAAGGACGTGGGGCGCTCCGGCGGGGCGGGGGCGGACGGGGGGTTGGCCGGGTCGATACCGATCGCCGGGGCGACGATCTCCAGCTCGCGCAGCAGACCCTGGGTGGAGCCCAGCGGGCCGCCGCCCGCGAGGAGTTCCTCGTTCGAGAGGGGCGCGTCGTAGTCCACCGGGACATACGCGCCCGCGTGGTCGTAGTGCCAGACGAGATGCGACTGCTGGGCCGTCGACTCGAACATCTCCAGCAACTGCTCGTAATCTCCGCCCAGTTCACCGACCGGCGTCACCGCCAGGCCGCAGAGCTGGAGCAGATACGCGCGCCGCAGGAAGTGCAGCGCGTCGTAGTCGAAACCGGCCACCGGGGCGACGTCCCCCGAGAGTCCCGGCATATAGGCGAAGACGGGGACGGACGGCAGCCCGGCGTCGCCGAGCGCCTTGTCGTATACGGCGATCTCTTCGGCGAAGGGATTGTCGGGGCTGTGGCACAGCACATCGACGAGGGGGACCAACCACAGGTCACAGGCCAAGGGAGGCTCGCTCTCCAACAGGTCGTACGCGTGCGCGCGATGGTCGGGACAGCGTAATGCGGCAGGCACGTTCAGCGAAGAGCCCCGGTCGGCCCTCCGTCAGGAGTCACGGACGGCGGACGGCCGCCCGAGGACGGCGGAGGACCACCCGAGGACACCCGCCGTCTCCCCCATCATCCCGTACATCATCCTGTACGGCCCGCTCCCGTCAGCCCGTGCGGACCGCTCCCGCTCCCCCGGTGGGCGGCAGATCCCAGATCCAGACCCCGCCGATCCGCTTCCCCGGCCGCCCGAGCAGTTTCTCCAGCGTCTCGTACAGCGCCGCGTCATTGGCCTGGGGCGCGAGCACCACGACCCCCGCCCGCCAGAAGGCGAGGTCGAAGCGCGCCTGCGCCCGCCAGTTGGCCCCGATGACCGGGGACTGCCCGCTGTAGCGGACATCGCGCAGCAGGGTGGAGGTGTAGCGGGCGGGCGCGCCGTAGACGCCCGTACGGTCCTCGCCCCACGGCCCGTTGAAGTAGCCGCCGGGCACGGAGAATCCGAGGCCCGTCGCGGACTGCCAGTGCAGCGCCTCCGCGCTGCCGGGGTCGGGCAGCGGTACGGGTACGACGGACTCGCCCTCGGAGACATACGCGCGGTACATCCCGTCGGCGATGAACCGCGGGACGTCCGGGCGGTCCCGTACCGGCAGCGCCGTCGGAACGATCGGGACCAGCGCCGCGGCCACCGCCACGAGCCCGACGAGCCGGTGTCTGCGCCACCGGGCCGACGCCCCGGCGTCCGCCGCCGCCTCGGCCCGGCGGACCGTCAGCCGGTCCGCCGCCAGCGCCACCAGCGCGCCCAGCGCCGGTGCGCAGATCATCGCCACCCTCGACTCGATCACCGACTCGAACAGCGGCTGGTGGGCGAGGGCCCGCCAGGGACCGGTCAGGACGATGTCCGTGAAGGGGATACGGACCTTCGGCCCCAGCGAGAGCAGCGCCGCCGCCACCGCCGTGAACGCCAGCGCCCTGACCACGGCGAGCCGCCACAGCCACACCACGATCCCGAAGGCGAGGGCGATCAACGGCCAGCCGTAGAAGGCGTTCTGCTCGGTACGGTTCATCGCGAGCGCGTCGGCCGTCGTCTCGTCGCCGAACAGCGCGCGCCCGGAGAACTCCAGGAAGGCGAGCGGGCTGTTGCCCGCGTTGTCGCCGTGCAGAACGCTGTGGTAGCTCTGCGGGCCGAAGAACTGCCAGTACAGCGGGAACGCCAGCAGCGGCAGACAGACCTGCAACGCGTATCCGAGTCCCAGCAGCAGGGGGCGCAGCGCCGCCCGTGCCCTGTCGCGCCGTACGACGGCGTACGCCAGCGCGAAGAGCAGCATGCCCATCGCGGCGAGCAGCAGCGGTTCCTCGCCGAGGAAGATCTGGTACGTGACGAACAGGCCGAGCAGCACGCCGTCCCGCAGGACGCGGCGCCCGTCGTCGTCCTCCCTGTCCCTCTCGTCTGTCTCCCTCTTCCCCGTCTCCGCCTCCCTTGTGCGCGCCTTCCTTGTGCGCGTTTCCGCTGTTTCCGTTGTTTCCGTGCCCGCGCCCGCGCCGGCGCCGGCGCCCGCCGCCTCGCAGAGCCGCAGCGCCCGGTCGATGATCACCGGGATCATGAAGAGGACAAGGAAATTGGGGTGCGCGTTGGCGTGCGACATCATCGGGGGCGCGAACGCGGCGAGCCCCGCGCCGAGCGCCGCCGCCCGGCGGTCCTGGACGAGCCGGCGCGCGAACAGCCAGTACCAGGAGACGGCCGTGGCCGTCAGACCGAGGGTGAGGACCAGCGCCCAGGTGACCGTGGGGCCGAAGGCCAGCGTGACGGGTGTGAGCGGGACGGAGAGCCCGAGCATGACCGTGTTGGCCATGAGGTTCACCCCGTCGGGAACGTTCTGGAAGGTGGTGAACAGCGGATTGCGCAGATGGACGACATTGTCGGCGGTGACCCGGAAGAACCACTCCCACTGGTTCTGGTCCGATCCCGCGTCGGCGAGATAGGCGTGGTCCAGATCCGCCCACAGGCCCTTGTAGAGGAAGAGGGAGGCGAGCAGGAACAGCCCGGCGACCGCGAGATCCACACGGCGGAGCCCACGGAGCCCACGGAGCCCGCAGAACCCGCGGAGCCCTCGAACGCCACCGCCTCCGCCGCCGTCCGCGTGACCGTCCGCCCGGCCGTCCGCGCGCTCCCCCGCCGGGTCCGGCCGCCCCGCCCTGAGCCGTGCCAGCTCCAGCAGGACCCTGCCGTAGTCCAGTGGCCGTACCTTCGAGCCCGGCTGGTGCGCCCAGCGCACGGGGACCTCCGTCACCGGCCAGCCGGAGCGCCGGAAGTGGCGCAGGATCTCGACGTCGATGCTCCAGCCGTCCAGCCGGGACACGGCGAAGGCGGCGCGCGCCCGCTCGCCGTCGAAGAGTTTGAAGCCGCACTGGGTGTCGCTGATGCCGTCGACCGCGACCAGCCGTATCAGCCGGTTGCCGAGCCGGCCCAGCCACTCGCGCAGCGCGAGCTGACGTACCTCGATACGCGCGTCCGGATGGGCGCGCGAGCCGATCGCCGCGCCGTCGCCGTCCGCCGTGAGCTGCTTGTCGAGCCGGTCCAGTTCCTCGATGGGGGTGGCCAGATCGGCGTCGGTGACCAGCACACGCCGGCCGTACGAGGCCAGGACGCCCTGGCGCAGGGCATGGCCCTTGCCGTGGTTGCCCGCGCTCGTCAGCACCTGGATACGCGGCTCGTGCGCGGCGGCCTCGGCGGCGATCGCGGCCGTGCCGTCCGTCGAACCGTCGTCGACGACGATCAGCTCCCAGTCGCCCCAGCGGTCCGGATCGGCGCGGAGATGGGCGCGGATGGCGTCGAGGGTGGGGCCCAGGCGCGCCTCCTCGTTGTACGCCGGTACGACGACGGTCAGCGCCACGCTCCCCGCGCCCGCTCCGGCGGCCACCCCGTCGTCCGCGCGTGACCTGGCCGTACCGTCCACGCTTCCCCCGTCCCCACTCACCGCCGCGAAACTCACCGCCGCGAACTCTCCAGTCTGTCGGCCCACCTCAGCGCGTGGTCGTCGTACTCGCCGATCACGGCACGCACCGCGGCGGCGTCGCCGAGGGTGAGCGCGTCGACGAGCTGCTCGTGCCCGCTCCACAGCCACTTCCCGCCCTCGGCCTCGTCCCGGAGGAAAGGCACGGAGAAGACCCAGGCCTGCACCCGGAGCCGGTGCAGGAAGTCGGCGACATAGCGGTTGGCGACCAGCGCGCCCAGCTCACGCCAGAACCGCAGGTCGTAGCCGATCAGGACGTTCAGGTCCCCGCTCCTGGCGGCGCGCGCGGCCTCCTCGGCCCGGCGCCGTACGGACACCAGCGCCGCGCCCTGCGCCTTGGCGGCCATCAGCTCGCCCGTCAGCTTGCGGAAGACACCGTCCACGATCAGCGAGCGGGCCTCGACCATGCCGCGGAAGTCGTCGATCGAGAACTGATGGACCCGGAAGCCCCGGTGCTGGTCGGAGTCGAGCAGATCCTGCGCGGAGAGATCGACCAGCGCCTCCCTGACCGGGGTGGCGGAGACTCCGTACTGCTCGGCGATCTGCTTGACGGTGAACTCCTGCCCCGGCAGTAAACGCCCTGCCAGCACTTCGTCACGCAGCGCGTCCGCGATCTGCTGCCGCAAGGTGCTGCGGGTCACGGCTCCGCTGGCGGGCATGGTTCGTCCCCTCGTCCGGCTCCGGACACCTTAAGCCAGGGGGTGCCGGAGGACGGGATGGGACGGGTGTGGTGTGGCCAGGTCCATGGCCGGAACAGTCGGTCCATGGCCGGAACGGTGGAACAGTGCCCCGGACGGTGGCCGCGTGAGGCCGTGGGCGCGGCCCTGACCGTGGGCCCGGACCATGGCCGCGCGTGGGCCGTGGCCCGGACCGGGCCGTGGGCGCGGCCCGTGGGTCGGCGCGGCCCGGACCGGGCTACGCCGTGGTGTGCTCGTCCGCGGCCGTCAGCGCCAGATCCAGGATCGCCAGCCCCTCCTTGGCCTCGGCCTCGGTGATGTTGCAGGCCGGGACCGCGTGCGTACGGTTCATGTTCACGAAGGGCCACAGGCCGTTCCTCCGGCAGGCCGCCGTGAAGGCGGCCATGGGCGCGTTCGCCTCGCCCGTCGCGTTGTACGGCACGAGCGGCTCCCGGGTCTTCCGGTCCCTGACCAGGTCGAGGGCCCAGAAGACCCCCGTACCGCGCACCTCGCCCACCGAGGGATGGCGCGCGGCCAGTTCGCGCAGTCCGGGGCCGAGGACGGTCTCGCCGATATGGGCCGCGTGCTCCACGACCCCCTCGTCCTCCATCACCCGGATGGTGGCGACGGCCGCGGCGCAGGCCAGCGGATGGCCGGAATAGGTGAGACCGCCGGGGTAGGGGCGGGTCGCGAAGGTCTCGGCGACGGCCGCCGAGATCGCGACCCCGCCGAGCGGGACATAGCCCGAGTTGACGCCCTTCGCGAAGGTCAGCAGATCGGGCACGACGTCGAAGTGGTCGGCGGCGAACCACGCGCCCGTACGCCCGAAGCCCGCCATCACCTCGTCGAGCACGAAGAGGATGCCGTGCCGGTCGCAGATCTCCCGTACGCCCGCGAGATAGCCGGGCGGCGGCACCATCACCCCGGCCGTGCCCGGGACGGTCTCCAGGACGACCGCGGCGATCGTGGCCGGGCCCTCGAAGGCGATCGTCGTTTCGAGGTGCTCCAGCGCGCGGACGCACTCCTCGGCCTCGGTCGAGGCGTAGAAGGGCGAGCGGTAGAGGAACGGCCCGTGGAAGTGGACGACACCGGACGATCCGCTGTCGGACGGCCAGCGGCGCGGGTCGCCGGTCAGATTGATCGCGGTGGAGGTGGCCCCGTGGTACGAGCGGTACGCGGAGAGCACCTTGGGACGGCCGGTGTGCAGCCGGGCCATCCGGATGGCGTTCTCGACGGCCTCGGCGCCCCCGTTGGTGAAGAAGATCTTGTCGAGATCGCCGGGGGTGCGCTCCGCGATGAGGCGTGCGGCCTCCGAGCGCACATCGACGGCGAAGGCGGGCGCGAAGGTGGCGAGGCGCCCGGCCTGCTCCTGGATCGCGGCGACGACGGCGGGGTGCTGATAGCCGATGTTGGTGTAGACGAGCCCGCTGGTGAAGTCGAGATAGCGGTGGCCGTCGTAGTCCCAGAAGTACGAGCCCTCGGCGCCGGCGACGGCGAGCGGATCGATCAGGTCCTGGGCGGACCAGGAGTGGAACACGTGCGCGCGGTCGGCGGCCTTCACGGCGGCGCCCGTCGTCGGGTCGGCAGGAGGGATCATGAGGGTCAGGGTAGGGAGTGCCAGGTGGGGGCCGGTATGGCCAAGGTGTATGGCGTGAGCGGCTGGGATCGGCATGATGTCGGGCCCTGGCCCTGATGTGACCTGACACCGATGTGACCTGCCACCGCACCGGGACCGCCACCACCGGACCGGACCCGTCACCGCGCCGGGGCCGTCACCGCGCCGGGGCCGTCGTACGGAAGCGCGCGCGGTACGTCGACGGGGTCACGCCGAGATGGCGCAGGAAGACCCGCCGGAGCGACTCGTCACTGCCCAGACCGCTGCGCCGGGCCGCCCCCGTCACCGTCTCCCCCGCCTCCAGCAGCGCCTTCGCCGCCTCCAGCCGTACGGACTCGACATACGCCGCCGGGGTGCTGCCGATCTGTTCGCCGAAGAGCCGGCTGAGATGGCGCGCGCTCAGCCCGCCGCGCCGGGCCAGCGCCGGCAGGGAGTGGTCGGCCGCCGGATCCGCCGCGATCCCGCGCAGCAGTCCGCGCAGCGCGTCGTGCTGGGGGCTCGGCGTACGCGCGGCGACCGAGAACTGCGACTGCCCGCCCGGCCGCCGCAGGAACACCACCAGATCGCGGGCGACCTCACGGGCCAGGTCCGCGCCCTCGTCGTCCTCCACCAGCGCCAGGGCCAGATCGATGCCCGCGGTGACGCCGGCCGAGGTGTACGTACGGCCGTCCCGTACGAAGATCGCGTCCGGCTCGACGGTCACCGCCGGATAGCGCCGCGCCAGGCTCGCCGTGTGCCGCCAGTGAGTGGTCGCCCGGCGGCCGTCCAGCAGCCCGGCGGCGGCCAGCGCGAAGGCGCCGGTGCACACGGACGCGGTCCGCGCCGACCGCTCGGCGAGTGCGGAGACCGCGTCGAGCAGCGCGGCCGGCGGCGAACGGAGCGGCAGTTCGTCCGAGCCGGGCACCACCAGGGTGTGGGCGTCACCGGCCTCCGCCACGGCCGTGTCCGCGCAGAGCCGGGTGCCGGTGGAGGTGATCACCGGTCCGCCGTCGGCCGAGCAGACCGTGGTGCCGTACGCGCCGCCCAGCCCCGCCGCCGTACCGAACACCTCCAGCGGCGCGGCCACATCCATCAGCCGGACGCCGTCGTAGACGAACACGACGATCCCTCTTCGCTCCTCGTACCGCATGACGTCGACGGTAGCCCCGATCCATGGCCGGATGTGTGGGATGTACGTCCGTCGGGACATGGCGGGGGCGGCGCGTCCGGGCGGACAGTGGAGACAGGGCCAGAGGACACGCCAGGACCCATCCCCCTCGGAGGGCCCGCCCCGGCCCGCCCCCGGAAAGGAATCCGCCATGACCGAGCGCATCGCCGACATCGAGATCCCCGACAGCGGCCTCGTCAAGGAGGCCACCGAGCTGGTGCGGGACACCGAGAGTCCCCTGCTGTACGACCACTCCCGCCGGGTGTTCCTCCTCGGCTCCCTCCAGGGGCGGCGGCGCGGGCTGTCGTACGACCCCGAACTGCTCTACATCGGCGCGATGTTCCATGACCTCGGCCTGACCGAGGGCTACCGCGCCTCGCGACAGCGCTTCGAGCTCGACGGCGCCGACGCGTCCCGTGACTTCCTCCTCGGCCACGGGCTGCCGGCGGAGAGCGCGCGGATCGTCTGGACCGCCATCGCCCTGCACACGACGCCGGGGATCCCGGACCACATGGAACCCGAGGTCGCGCTGGTGACGGCGGGGGTGGAGGCCGACGTCCTGGGGATCGGACTCGACGCCGTCCCGGAGAGCGTCAGGAACGCGGTCGTCGCCGCGCATCCGCGGCCCGACTTCAAGCGGCGGATCCTGCGGGCCTTCACGAAGGGGTTCGAGCACCGGCCCGAGACGACCTTCGGCACGGTGAACGCCGATGTGCTGACGCGCTTCTCGCCGGGGTTCGTACGGACGGACTTCGTGGACGTGATCGAGAACTCGGCCTGGCCGGAGTGAGCCCGTCCAGTCGAGCGGTCGAGGTGAGCCGTCGAGGTGAGCCGTCGAGGTGAGCCGTCGGCCGTCGGGCCGTCCCACCGGCGCGGGCCGGTTCGCGCGTACGCGATCCTTCAGTCATGAGCGAGCAGGACAGGCTGGACGAAGAGGACGCGTACGACTACCAGGACCACGCCCACCGGGAGCGGGACCGGCCGGACGGGCCCGGCGACCGGCGACGGCGGCCCACTTCCGCGCAGGAACTCCTCAGCGGGACCGCACGCTCGGTCTTCCGGCTGAACGGGCAGTTCCTCGCCGTGTCGGAGGAACTGGCCCGTCCCTCCGGGCTGGCCGCCGACTGGTGGCAGGTCCTCGGCGCCGTACTCCATGAACCCTTGCCCGTCGCCGGGATCGCCCGCTCGACGGGCCTCATCCCGCGGGACGTCCGGCGGATCGCCGAACTGCTGGTGGAGAAAAGCCTCGCGGCGTACGAACCGGACCCCGCCCACTCCCGCGCCGAGCTGCTCCGCCCGACCGGGGAGGGCCTGACGGCGATCCGGCGGACCGGCCCCGGGCACGCGGAGCTGGCGGCGCGGCTGACGGCGGAACTGGGCGAGGAGGGCCTCGCCGAGACCGTACGGCTGCTGGAGCGGCTGTCGACGGCGCTCGACGCGATCGGCCCACGCCCCTGACCCCGGCTCCGCGTCCGGGGCCCCCGCGTCCGAGGCCCCCGCATCCGGGGCTCCGCGGCGGGCTCCGCAGTGGGTTCCGCACCCGGCGCGGGCACACCCGCTCCACACCCGGCGCACACCCTGCGCACACCTTTCACCGAAGTGGCGTTCGAGATAGTCGGGATACGCGGCGAGTCCGGTCGTCCCATGCGAGATGATCCAGGCGAGTACCGCACGTCGCACGTACGGGAGGGGCCGCGCGGCCATGGAGAGACTGGCAGCAGAAGATCCGCAACACATCGGTGCCTACCGGCTGCTGGCGCGGCTCGGCGCGGGCGGGATGGGCCGGGTCTATCTGGCGCGCTCGGAACGCGGCCGTACGGTCGCGGTGAAGCTCGTACGGCGGGAACTGGCCGAGCAGGAGCAGTTCCGCGGCCGGTTCCGGCAGGAGGTGGCCGCGGCGCGGCGGGTCGGCGGCGCGTGGACGGCGCCCGTGCTCGACGCCGACACGGAGGCGCCGGTGCCCTGGCTCGCCACCGGCTATGTGGCGGGGCCGAGCCTCCAGACCCTCGTGTCCGGCGGTCAGGGTCCGCTCCCGGAACGTTCCGTACGGATACTGGCCTCGGGTCTCGCCCACGCCCTCCAGGACATCCACGCGGCGGGGCTCATCCACCGCGATCTCAAGCCGTCCAACGTGCTGGTGACGATCGACGGCCCGCGCGTGATCGACTTCGGCATAGCCCGTGCGCTGGAGACGGTGACCGAAGAGGGGCTGACCCGGACCGGCGCGCTGGTGGGATCCCCCGGCTTCATGGCTCCGGAACAGGTGCGGGGCGACCGGGTGACGGCGGCGTGCGACGTCTTCTCCCTGGGCTCGGTCCTGGCGTACGCGGCGACGGGACGCCTGCCGTTCGGCGGAACCGACAGCGGTGCGCACGCGCTGATGTACCGGATCGCGCAGGAGGCACCGGACCTGTCGGGGCTGTCGGAGAATCTGGCGGTGCTGGTGCACGCCTGTCTCCAGAAGGAGCCGGCCGCGCGGCCGACCACGAAGGACATCCTGGCCCGGGTGGGCGAGGCGGCGGACGCGGGGGCGGGTCCCGGCGGTGAGCCCTGGCTGCCGGGCGAGCTGCTCGCGCGGCTGGGCCGGCACGCGGTGCGACTGCTGGAGCACGAGGACCCGACGGGCCGGATACGGCCGCCGGCGCAGGACAAGGCCCCGGCCGCCGCCGAGGCCCCGGCGCCCGCTACGGGAGCACCCGCCCCGGGAGTACCGGCCGCGAACACACCCGCCAAGGCACCGGCGCCTGCCCCGGCGCCCGCTGCCGCTGTCGCCGCCGCCGCGGTCACCGCCGCAGCAGCCGCAGGGCCCCCCGCCACGGCGACGCAGGCGCCCGCGCCCGTACCGGCGCAAGCGAGCGCCCAGGCCGCACCAGCACCGGCACCGGCACCGGCACCGGCACCGGCGGAAGCATCAGCGGAAGCACCCGCCGAGCAGCCCCCGGCCCAGGCCCAACAACAGCCTCAGCCTCAGCCTCAGCCTCAACAGCAGCCGCAGCAGGCGCAGCAGCAGGTCCCGACGGCGGTGGGCGCTGCGGCGCCCCCCGTGGCGCCCGTGGCGCCCGGAACCGTACCGGCCGCCGCCCTGCCCACTCTCGTACAGCCACAGCCACAGCCACGGCCACAGCCCGCAGCCTCCGGACCCGCTCCCGCTCTCGGGCCCGCTCCCAGTGCCGTCCCTGTCCCGGCACCTCGGCCGGAGATCCAGCCCGCACAGCCCCGGCCCACGCAGCCCGGACAGCCCATGCAGCCCGGACAGCCCCAGCCGTACGGTTATCCCCAGGGCTACCCCCCGCCGGGGTTCGGACCGGCCCCGGTGCCCTACGGCGCCCCTCCCGCGTACGGCCAGCACGGCCAGCACGGCGCCGCGACACCACCCGCCTCACAGGTCTCGCCGCTCGGTCCCACCCCGCCGTACGGACTCGCGCCGGCCCCGCACCAGCCACGACCGCAGGCCCAGCCGCAGCCACAGCCACAGCCGCCCGCGCGCAACTCACGCGGCACCGCCGCCCTGATCGCCGTGGCGTTGATCGTCGCGATCGCGGCGGGCGGCTCGGTGTACGCGTTCATGAACGGCGGCGGCACCCAGGACGACGGACAGACGCAGGTGAGCGGCCCCGCCGGCCCGGAGCAGCCGGCCGGCGCCGCGCCCCGGCCCTCCCCGTCCGTCTCCGCCTCCCCCACGGACGGGGCCGCGGAGGGCGTGGTGCCCGAGAAATACCTCGGCACCTGGACCGGCGGTCTGGACACCGCGACGGGATACAGCACCCGTCGACTGGTCATCCAGCAGGGCGAGGTGGGCGAAACGGTCCTCTCGCTCACGGCGGACGGACCGGCCCAGGACGGCGGCAGCTACCACTGTGTCTTCGAGGCGCCGCTCGCCTCGGCCCCCGGCCCGGACGCCCCGCTGCGTATCGGCCCCTCCAAGGTCACCGAGGGCGAGCCGATGTCGTCGTGCACCCCGGGGAAGCCGACGGAGCTGAGCATCCTCCAGGACGGCAGTCTGTACCGGGAGTCGACGGGCGGGGAGTCGCTCACGTACACCAAGGACGACTGAGCGAGAACGGCCGGCCCGGGGGCGACCGGCGAGGAACGACGGCCCAGGGGCGGCCGGAAGCGACCGGCCGCCCATGACTCGCCGGGGGGGGCGGACGGGAGCGACCCCACGGCCGCCCCCGGCCAGGACCGGCGTGTTACAGGAACGAGTTGATCTCGATCGTCTCCGTACGCCCCGGGCCCACCCCGATCGCCGAGATCGGCGCGCCCGACATCTCCTCCAGCGCCTTCACATACGCCTGCGCGTTCTTCGGCAGATCGGAGAAGCTCTTCGCCTTGCTGATGTCCTCCGACCATCCCGGCAGGTACTCGTACACCGGCTTCGCGTGATGGAAGTCGGTCTGGCTGTACGGGAGTTCCTCGACCCGCCTGCCGTCGATCTCGTAGGCCACACAGACCGGGATCCGCTCCCAGCCCGTGAGCACGTCCAGCTTGGTGAGGAAGAAGTCCGTCAGACCGTTGACCCGGGTCGCGTACCGCGCGATCACCGCGTCGAACCAGCCGCAGCGGCGGTCGCGCCCCGTCGTGACACCGCGCTCGCCGCCGATGCGGCGCAGCGCCTCGCCGTCCTCGTCGAACAGCTCCGTCGGGAACGGTCCGGCGCCCACACGCGTCGTATAGGCCTTGAGGATGCCGATGACCCTGCTGATCTTCGTCGGCCCCACGCCCGCGCCCGTGCAGGCGCCGCCCGCGGTCGGGTTGGACGAGGTGACGAAGGGATACGTACCGTGATCCACGTCCAGCAGCGTGCCCTGCCCGCCCTCGAAGAGGACGACCTTGCCCTCGTCGATGGCGTTGTTGAGCACCAGAGTAGTGTCGGAGACGTACGGCTTGAGCTGGTCCGCGTAGGTCAGCAGTTCCTCGACGATCTTGCCGGCCTCGATGGCACGCCGGTTGTAGAGCTTGGCGAGGATCTGATTCTTGAAGTCGAGAGCCGCGTCGACCTTCTGGATCAGGATCGACTCGTCGTAGAGGTCCTGGACCCGGATGCCGACCCGGTTGATCTTGTCGGCGTAGGTCGGGCCGATGCCCCGTCCCGTCGTCCCGATCTTCCGCGAGCCGAGGAACCGTTCCGTCACCTTGTCCATGGTGGTGTGGTACGAGGTGATCAGATGAGCGTTGCCGCTGATCAGCAGCTTGGACGTGTCGACACCACGCTCGTTGAGCCCGCTCAGCTCGGAGAGCAGGACGGCCGGGTCGACGACCACTCCGTTACCGATCACCGGGATACATCCCGGGGAGAGGATTCCGGAAGGGAGGAGATGCAGTGCGTACTTCTGGTCGCCCACGACGACCGTGTGGCCGGCGTTGTTGCCGCCCTGATAGCGCACGACATAGTCCACGGATCCACCGAGCAGGTCGGTGGCCTTTCCCTTGCCTTCGTCACCCCACTGAGCACCGAGCAGCACAAGTGCGGGCACAGGCGTACACCCCTTCCGGGCGGGGCATGTCCAAGGTCGGGGACCGCGCACACCGTCCATGCGGCTCACGTACGCCGTACGACTACGCACGACGTCGTACGAGTCAGCCCTGACCGTCGAACCGGTGCCCCGGAATAGACGAAGCCCCTGGCGCAATAGCGCAAGGGGCTCTTGCACAAAGATGCTACCCGAAGGAAGGACCGAGCTGTTGGCTCCAGAGCCCGCGGAGAGCGGCGCGCAGCAGCTTCTGGTGGTCATCGACCGGGTCGCCAGCCGGACCGACGGCGAATCGGTGCGGATCGCGAAGGACGTGCTCAGCGCGGGTGCCTCGGTGAAGTTCTGCTTCCCCGACGGTCCCGACGAGTTCGCGCGGGCGCTCGCCAGACGGAACGGCAGACGGCCGGTGGTCATCGGCGACGACCGTGCGCTGCTGCGCACGGTCTCCCTGCTCCACCGGGAGCGGGAGCTGGCCTCCGGGGCGCTCTCGCTGGTGCCGGTGGGGGTCTCCGTGGAGGTGGCGCGCTCGCTGGGCGTGCCGACCGGCGCGGTCGCGGCGGCCCGCGCCGTGCTGGACGGGGTGGTGCGCCGGCTCGACCTGCTGGTCGACGACAGCGACGGAGTGGTGCTGGGGGATCTCCGTATCCCCGCCCTGCCGGGCGTGCCCGCGCAGGCCGGGGCGCCGGCCGCGTCGGTCTGGCACGCGTGCCGTTCGCTGGTCCGTACGTTGGTACGACCGGTGCCGTCCGTGCTCGGCGGGCAGTCGCACCGGCTGAGGGTGGAGGCGGACGGTGTCCTGCTGAACGATCTGGACGAGCCGGTCGAGGGCGTGACGGTGCGCTCGTTCGGCGGCCGGGCCGAGGTGGTGATCCGTACGTGCGCGTCGCCCGAGCCGGTCAGGGCGAGCGCGCTCTCGGTGACGGTCTCGGGTGCGGACTTCCGCTATCGCGCGGACACCCGGGTCACCGGGCCGGTGCGGACCCGGACGTGGACGCTGCGGCCGGGCGCGTGGGGGCTGACGCTGCCCGGCTCCGGCCCGCTCCGGCCGTAGGGGCGGCGTTACCGACAGGCGCGGTAGGGCCAACAGTCACGGCGGGGCCGACAGGCGCGGCCGGGTAGCGGCGAGGGTCGGGCAGCGGGACCGGCGACACGAACGGCATACGGCCCGTGCTCGTCCACAGGCTGGGGACGGAGCCGCGGGCCGTACGGACACCGGCGTCCCCCTGCCGCCCCCGTACCGTCCGTCCTCAGCCCGGTGTGACCAGCCGTGCCTCGTACGCGAACACCGCCGCCTGTGTGCGGTCCCGCAGCCCCAGCTTCACCAGGATGCGGCTGACATGCGTCTTGATCGTGGACTCCGCCACCACCAGATGCTCGGCGATCTCCGCGTTGGACAGCCCCTGGGCGATCAGGACCAGCACCTCCGTCTCGCGCTCCGTGAGATCCCCGACCCGGGCCATCGCCGGCGCCCGGGGCGCCTCCGCCAGCTTGGAGAACTCCGTGATCAGCCGCCGGGTGACGGTCGGCGCGAGCAGGGCCTCGCCGGAGGCCACCACCCGTACACCGTCGGCGAGCTGCCGCGCGGACGCGTCCTTGAGCAGAAAGCCCGAGGCCCCCGCGCGCAGCGCCTGGTACACGTACTCGTCCAGGTCGAAGGTGGTCAGCACCAGCACCTTCGCCTCGGCGTCCGCCGCGACGATCTCACGAGTCGCCTCGATCCCGTTCAGCTCCGGCATACGGATGTCCATCAGCACGACGTCGGGGCGCAGGGCCGCGACCTGGGAGACCGCCTCACGGCCGTTCACGGCCTCCCCCACGACCTCGATGTCCGGCATCGCGTTCAGCAGCACCGAGAAGCCCTCGCGGACCATCACCTGGTCGTCGACGATCAGAACCCGGATCGTCATGCCGCTTCGCCGTCCTTCCGCGTGCGCTCCACGGCCACCGGGATGAAGGCCGCGACCTCGTAGCCACCGTCTTCGGTGAGGTCCGCGGTCATCTCACCGTCGAGCATGGTCACCCGCTCGCGCATCCCGGTGATGCCGTGCCCGGCGCCGGGCGACGGCTTGACCAGCCCGCGCGGCGGGGTGTTGACGATCCGCAGGCCCAGCCCGCCGAGGACATACGCGATCTCGACCGTCGCGGTCGAGCCGGGGGCGTGCCGCAGCGCGTTGCTCAGCGCCTCCTGGACGATGCGGTACGCCGACAGCTCGACGCCCTGCGGCAGCTCGCGCACCGCGCCCGTGATCGTCTTCTCCACGGTCAGGCCGGCGTCCCTGACGTTTCCGAGCAGCCCGTCGAGATCGGCGAGGGTGGGCTGCGGGGCGTCCGGTGCCTGGTAGTCCTCCGCCCGTACGACACCGAGCACGCGGCGCAGCTCGGTCAGCGCGGCGACGGCGTTCTCCCGGATCGTGACGAAGGCCTGCTCCAGCTCGGGCGGCGGATTGTCCACCCGGTACGGTGCGGCCTCGGCCTGGATCGCGACCACCGACATATGGTGCGCGACCACATCGTGCAGCTCGCGGGCGATGGTGGTGCGCTCCTCCAGGAGGGTCCGCCGGTCCCGTTCGACGGCGGTGACGCTCTGCTGGGCGGCCACCTCCTGTTTCGCCTCCTGGCGGACCTGCCGCATGCTCACGGCCAGCAGGACGAGCGCGGAGACGAAGAGCATGGGCCCGGCCGTGGCGCTGCCGTATCCGTACCGGTCGAGGAAGACCGAGGCGAACAGCACATAGACGACGCTCACCACCCACATCCAGGCGGCGGTGCGCGGCCGGGTGCGGATCGCCACCACCGTGATGACGACGAGATAGCCCGCGAAGGCGCTGGGCGGCCAGGGCGAGTCGCCGTAACCGCCGAAGATGCTCAGCAGTCCTGAGGCCCCCAGCGCCAGCCACCAGGCGCCGACCGGCCTGGCCAGCGTGAGCAGCACCGGGAACACCGGAAGAACGCTGGGCAGGGCCCCGTTGGCGAAACCGATCACGAGGACCAGCAGGGCGCTCGCGACGATCAGGGCGTGCGGGGTCCAGACGGCGTACAGGCGTATCCGCTCCGGGAGCCGGCGCGTGATCGGCCCGTCCGTCCGCATCGGGGCCAGCGGACGGTAGGCGAAGGCCTCGTGGAAGAGGTCCTGGCGCAGGCTGCTGAACGCTCCGGCGGCGAGGCGGACCTCGGGGCTCCGGGTCTTCCCGGTATCTGTCTCGGTCACGTTGCCACGGTAGGGGCAGGGGCGACGGGGGTCGTCACCACGGAAGCGGATCCTTCCGCGTCCGTCCCAGGTACTACGGGCTCCCACCGGCCATGGAGAGGTCCGACCGGGAGAGATCCGACCGGTCAGCCGCGGTCCGCGCTGTGCGACGCCTCACGCGCCCGGCACCGCCCTGCCCGCCTGCTCGCGGGGCCTTACCACGGGCCTGGCCGCGGGTCCTCACCACGCGCCCGCTCCCGGGTCCTCACCACGCGAGCTGGGCGATCTCCTCCGCGACCACCGCGCACGCGTCCGCCGTCGGATCGATGAGCGGGAAGTGGCCGACGTCCTCCAGCAGCGTCAGCCCGACCGTCTCGCCGGCCCTGGCCGCCGCGTCCACATACTCCTCGGCCACGCTGTACGGCACCGTCAGATCCGTACGGCCCTGCACGATGGCGGTCGCGATCCCCGTCGGCAGCAGCGCCGCCGGGTCCGCGCTCTCCCGGCGCCGCTTGAACTCCTCCTCACCGCCCAGCAGTTGCAGGATCGCCCCACCGCACACATCCAGCTCCACGGCCCGTACGAGATCCGCGATCGGCGACAGCGCGACGACTCCGCGCAGCGGCGGCGCTTCCGGCAGCCGCCAGGGCGAGCCCTCGGGCAGCACATGACGGGCCGAGGCCCAGAGCGCGAGATGGCCGCCCGCGGAGTGCCCGGTGACCACCGTCCGCCGGGCGTCCGCCTGCGGGAGCGCGTCCGCGACCAGCGCGGGAATCGCGTCCATCGCCGCGGCGACATCGTCGAACGTCTCCGGCCACCGGCCCGCGAGGGGGGCGCCGGCGCCCTGCTGCGGCACGGCGGGGCCCCGCCGGTACTCGACATTGGCGACGGCGAAGCCCCGGCGGGCCAGGAAATCGGCGAACGGGGTGAGGTGGTCGCGGTTGTACGGCGCCCGCCACGCGCCGCCGTGCAGGACGACGACCAGCGGCACCCGCTCCTGGTTGGCCCGGGGAGCGTAGAAGTCGATCACCTGATCAGGATGGTCGCCGTACGCGGCGCTCGCATCGGGCCGGACGACCGGATGGGCGAAGGCCGACTCGGTCTCTGCGGCGTCACGAGCGACGGCTTCGTGCGCGGCGGGGTCCGGCATCTTGCGCCAACCTTTCGGTACGGGGGCCGAATTGGCCTGATCAGCGGGGACGGTATCAGCCCCGAAGGGGGTCGATCACACTCCCTGCCCCGGTGCGGGTCCCGCCCCGTCCCCCGTACCGCCCCGACGGCTACCCGAGCGGACCCGCGGGCACCTCGCGGAGGACTTCCCCGAGCACCCGCGCGGCCCGTTCCGCATCGGCGAAACCGATGTACAACGGGGTGAATCCGAAGCGCAGCACATCCGGTCTGCGCAGATCGCCGACGATCCCCCGGGCGATCAGCGTCTCCATCACCGCGGGCGCCTCGGCGCAGCGCAGGGCGACCTGGCTGCCGCGTTCGGCGTGCGCGGCCGGGGTCAGCGGCTCGACCCGGCCCGGCGGCGCGTACTCCTCCACGCACTCCAGGAAGAAGTCCGTGAGCGCCAGGCTCTTCTCGCGCACCGCCTCCATCCGCACCCCGGCCCAGACGTCGAGGGCCGCGTCGAGCGCCAGCAGGGAGAGGATGTCGGGGGTGCCGACCCGGCCCCGTACCACGCCCTCCGCCGCCACGAAGTCCGGTGTCATCGCGAACGGATCGGCGTGCGAGGTCCAGCCGGGCAGCGGGGAGTCGAAACGCTCCTGATGGCGCTCGGCCACATACAGGAAGGCGGGCGCCCCGGGCCCCCCGTTGAGGTACTTGTAGGTGCACCCCACCGCGAGGTCCACCCCATGGGCGTCCAGACCGACCGGCAGCGCGCCCGCGCTGTGGCACAGGTCCCAGACGGCGAGAGCCCCGGCCTCGTGCACGGCCGCGGTGATCCCCGGCAGGTCGTGCAGGCGGCCGGTACGGAAGTCGACATGGTTGACGAGCGCCACGGCGGTGCGCGGCCCGAGCGCGGCGGGCAGCTCCTCCGGTACGACGGGCACGAGACGGCAGCCGGTCATCCGGGCCGCGGACCGGGCTATGTAGCCGTCCGTGGGAAAGGTCGTGGCGTCGACGAGGATCTCGTCCCGCCCGGCGGGACCCGGCTGCCCGTCGGGGCCCGGCTGGCCGTCCCGCCCCGGCTGGTCGGCGGGGCCCGGCTGCCCGTCCTGCCCGCCGCCCCGCCCGTCCTGGGCGAGGCGTACGGCCGCCACGACGGCCTTGAAGACATTGACGCTGGTGGAGTCGCCGACCACGATCCGGCCGGGTGCCGCGCCGACGAGCGGCGCGATCCGGTCGCCCGTCCGCTCCGGCGCCTCCCACCAGCCGCTCTCGGTCCAGGAACGGATCCGCAGCTCGCCCCACTGGTGGGCGATCACCTCCTGGAGCCGTCCGGGGACATGGCGGGGCAGCGCGCCCAGCGAGTTCCCGTCGAGATAGACGACACCGTCGTCGAGCGCGAACAGCTCGCGCCGGCCGGCCAGTTCGTCGGCGGCGTCCAGCATCGCGGCCTGTACGGCCAGGGAGTCAGACATGGCTGCGCGCCGTCCACAGCTCGGGGAACACGTTCTTCGACGCCCGCTTCTCCAGCCAGGCGACGCCCGCGGAGCCGCCCGTGCCGGTCTTGGAGCCCATCGCGCGCCGCGTCGCCACGAGATGGTCGTTGCGCCATCGCCAGACCAGCTCTCCGACGTCCGTCAACGCCTCACCGAGCCTGATCAGTTCGCTGTGCTGGTCGGGGTCCGCGTAGATCCCGGCCCAGATCTCCTCGACCGCGGGCGACGGCTCATGGCGCCGCGCGGGATCCCGGTCGAGCACCTCCGTCGGCACCGGCAGCCCGCGCCGGGCGAGCAGCCGCAGGACCTCGTCGTACAGGCTCGGCTCCTGGAGCGCCTTCTCCAGCTCGCCGTGGACGCGCGGGGCGCCGCGGTGCGGGACCAGCATCGACGAGGACTTCTCACCGAGCAGGAACTCCAGCCGCCGGTACATCGCCGACTGGAATCCCGAGCCCTCGCCGAGCGCGCCGCGGTACGAGTTGAACTGCGCGGGCGTGAGCTGGCCGAGCGGCTTCCAGGAGGCGTTGAGCGCCTCCAGCTCCCGTACGGAGCGCTTGAGGGCGTCGACCGCCACCTGGGTGCGGTCCTCGCGCAGCGCGCGGGACGCGGTCTCCCACTCGTGGACGATGACGGTGAACCACAGCTCCATGACCTGGGTGGTGACGAGGAAGACCATCTCACCGGGGTCGTCGGAGCGCAGATGCTGCAAATGGGTGAGGACGTCCGCCTGGACGTAGTCCTCGTAGGGGGTGGTCCCGGCGAAGTCGAGGTTCGGGGCTTCCGAACCGGCTTCCGGGGCATCGGGGGCGTGCGACATCTCTGTCTCCTCGATATGTGCTGCCGGGTAGCGGTCCGCCCCTTTCCGTGTGGTTACGGAGCCCCGGTCCCCTCCGGGCATCATAATCCGGGGGCGCGCGCGGGGGCGTGCACGGGCACCGCTCGCCATCCCTGGCCCCCGGGCCCCCGGGCCCCCGGGCCCCCGGACCCCTTCGGCCCCACCCCGGCCGGCCCCACCCGGCGCCGCCGCCCCCCATCCGCCCGGCCCTGGGGACTCAGACCCTCGGCCCGGTGATGTACTTCCCGTCCTCGGTGAACGGCCAGGGGTTGGACACACAGCCGTCCAGGCCCTTGATCTGCTGCATCATCACCGGCGCGGGCCTGCCGTGCCCCGAGCAGCCCAGGTGGTGGCGTATGCCGATCTCATGGCCGACCTCGTGGTTGATGATCAGGTGCCGGTACGCGGCGGCCGGCCCGTCGAACGTGGGCGACCCCAGCACCCAGCGGCGCAGATTGACCACGACACCGTCGACGGTCTCGCAGTTCAGCTCGCCCCGGGTGTTGAGCCCCTGGGCCAGACAGAGCCGGTCGGCGGTGGCCGGGGTGGCGATACGGATCACGAAGTCGGCGTTCGAGGAGACGAGCTGGAAGGAGCCCCTGCCGTGCGCGGCCCAGCCGCGCGGATGGGCGAGTATCCGCTCTATCTCGGTGGCCGCCTCCGCCGCGGAGATGTCTATGCCCTTCTCGACCTGGACCCGGTAACGGCGCAGCGGCCCCGAGCCGACCCTGTCTCCCTGTGTCCGCGCGGTGGTGAAGGTGCCGGGGCCCGAGGCGGGCACGCGGGGCGGCGGGGGCGGGACGGAGGAGCGGGAGGCGGACGGCGTGACGGACGGGGAGGGGCTCGCCCCGCCGGGACCGCCGCCCCGCGCGGGCGGCGAGGACCGCGGGGACGCGGACTCCGGAGGCGTGGAAGCGGCGGGGGCGGCCCGGGGCGTACCGAGGACGTCGGCGACCTCGCCGGCCGTGGACGGGACCTCCTGGGCGCCGGGCCGGAGGGCGAACGCGGCTCCGCCGAGGACGATCACGCCCGCGAGACCGAGCCCGCCGAGGGCCAGCGGACTGAGCGTGGGGCGGCGGTTGGCCCGGCGACCGCGGACACGTCCGGGGCGGAGGCTTCGACGGCTGATGGCGCGCTTGCCCAAGACGGGACTTCTCCCCTGGTCAGACCGGCGCTGAGGGGAGGGCGGCTGGGGTTGCCTCTGGGCCGGAGGATACGAACGGTGTGGAGCCGCGGACCCACAGGATCGTACAGACGACCGAAGGCCCGCGCCCTGGCAGACGGGCGGGGCCTTCGAAAGGTTGCGTTCTCGACCGGACAATTTCACACCGCCGGTCACGGTCGCACCGGACACTTCCCCGCGGCACACCGCCGGCGGACCGCTGCCAACGGACCGCTGGAGGCGGAACCGCGGGCGGGAACGCCGGCCGACGGGTGCGGGGCCGCCGCGCGGTCCGGACGGCACCGGGGCCGCGTGGCCCGGACGCCCGGTCCCGCACGCGCCGGTTCCCCCGGCGCCGCTGTCCCCGGTGCCGCTGTCCCCGGCGCCTGTGCCGCTGTCCCGGGCGTCCGTGCGCCCGGTGTCCGCCCCCGTGGCGGGTGCCGGCCGAGGGAGCCGGCCGGGGATGTCAGCCGAGGGTGTCGGCGGCCAGCGAGGAGGAGTCACGCAGGAACGTCGAGCAGCGCTCGTACTCCTCCTGCTCGCCGATCGCCTGCGCGGCCCGTGCGAGCGCGTGCAGCGCGCGCAGGAAGCCGCGGTTCGGCTCGTGCTCCCACGGCACGGGGCCGTGGCCCTTCCAGCCGTTGCGGCGCAGGGAGTCGAGCCCGCGGTGGTAGCCGGTCCTGGCGTACGCGTACGACTCGATGACCCGGCCGTTCTCGAACGCGCCGTCGGCGAGCTGTGCCCAGGCCAGCGAGGACGTCGGGTACTTCGCGGCGACCTCGGCGGGCGGCGTCCCGTTGGCAAGCAGCTCGCGCGGCTCGGGATCGTCAGGAAGCTGGGTGGGGGGCGGTCCCCCCAGAAGGTCTTTATGGATGGCCATACGTACAGTCTGCCTTGCCGGGGCCCCGGGCTCGTCCCCCCGGGCTCGTCCCCCCGGCCCCGCCTGAGGGACCACTTCCCGGCCACCCCCTCCGGGACCGCCTCCCGGCCACCCCGAAGTCCTCCCGGCATCACCCGCCCCCGGCCGCCGAGGGCGGGCGGGCCGCCGTGTCAGCCCTCCGCCGCCGGACGGTCCGCCGCTCCTCCGCCGGGGGAGGAACGCCGTACCGTCTCCGGTTCCAGCGGCGGCGCCGTCAGTCCGCAGTGGATCTTGCATTCGGGCCGCTCGCCCGGCACCTGTGGCCTGCGTACCGTCGCGAAGGCGATCAGCGCGCCCAGCACCAGAATGCCCGCGCACATCGGCATCGCCCGGCGGAAGGTCTCACCGAACTGGGTCGCCGAGCGGTACGCCTCCGGGCCCATGCCCGCCAGCAGCGGCAGCGCCGCCACCGCGAGGAGGCCGGCCGCGCGGGCCGCCGCGTTGTTGATCCCGCTGGCCAGCCCCGCCCGCGCGGTGTCCACGGAGCCCAGGACCGTGGCCGTCAGCGGCGCGACCAGGGTCACCATGCCCAGACCCAGCACCAGCAGCGCGGGCAGCGCGTCCGCGAGATACGAGGAGCCCTGGCCCACCCGCAGCATCAGCAGCATGCCCCCGGCACACAGCAGGGGTCCCACGGTCAGCGGAAGGCGCGGGCCCGTCTTCTCCCCCAGTGCCCCCGAGCGCGCGGAGAGCAGCAGCATCAGGATCGTCGTCGGCAGCAGCGCCGCCCCCGCGCCCAGTGCCGAGTAGCCCACCACCACCTGGAGTTGGAGCGCGGCGAGGAAGAAGAAACCGCCGAACGCCGCGTACACGCACAGCGTCACCAGATTCACCGCGGTGAACTGCCGTGATCCGAAGATCGACGGTGGCAGCATCGGGTCGGGACGGCGCCGCTCGACGAGTACGAAGGCCACGGCGACCAGCACCCCGGCCACCCCGGTCCAGATCGTCTTGCCGATCAGCGCGTAGGTGATCAGCGCCAGCGCCACCGCGCCGAGCAGCGCGCCCAGGACATCGAACCGGCCGTGCGCCGCCGGGTCCCTGGACTCCGGTACGTGCCGCAGCGCCACCGGCGCACAGATCGCGGCCAGCGGCACATTCAGCAGGAACACCCAGCGCCAGCCGGGTCCGTCGACCAGCCAGCCGCCCACGAACGGGCCGATCGCCGCGCCGACCCCGCCGAACCCCGACCAGAGACCGACGGCCCGCGCCCGGTCGTCCGGATGGAAGCTCGCCTGGATGATCGCGAGCGAGCCCGGTACGAGCAGCGCGCCACCGATCCCCTGCAAGGCCCGCGCGACGATCAGCACGAGGGCGTTGGGCGCGATCCCGCAGAGCAGCGAGCCGAGCGCGAACCAGACCACCCCGAGCACAAAGATCTTGCGGCGCCCGTACCGGTCGCCGAGCGAGCCGCCCAGCAGGATCAGCGCGGCCAGGGTGAGCATGTACGCGTTCACGGTCCACTGGAGCGATGCCAGATCCGCGTTGAGCGATCTCCCGATATGGGGCAGGGCGACATTGACGACGGTGGAGTCGAGCAGAGCCATGCTCGAACCGAGCACCGTCGTGAAAATGATCCAGCGGCCCTTGGCCGAGGACAGCCTGATCTCCATACGGGGATCATCCTCGCCCCCACGCCCGGGGGCGACCCGGCCGACCGTGTTCCCCAGGACGTTCCCTGGGACGTTCCCGTCGCAGGGCACGGGCCGGGCCCAGGACAGGGACCGGGCCCAGGACACGGATCGGGCCCGGCACCGTGGGAGGTGCCGGGCCCGAATGCGGAAGCCGCTCCATGCTCCTGCGCGCCGCGCGCCGCAGGCTGCGTGCCGTCGCCGCGCGCGGTGCCGTGCGCTGTGCCGTCGTCGTGCGCGGTGCCGTGCGCCGTGCCGTCGCCGTGCTCCGTGCGCTACTTGAGCTTGGTGCCCGTCGAGCGCAGCGCCGCGCACGCCTCGGTGACGCGCTTGGCCATGCCCGCCTCGGCCAGCTTGCCCCAGGTGCGCGGGTCGTACGTCTTCTTCGAGCCGACCTCGCCGTCGACCTTCAGCACACCGTCGTAGTTGGTGAACATGTGCGCCGCGACCGGACGCGTGAAGGCGTACTGCGTGTCCGTGTCCAGGTTCATCTTCACCACGCCGTTCTCCAGCGCGGTGGCGATCTCCTCCGCCGAGGAGCCGGAGCCCCCGTGGAAGACGAAGTCGAACGGCTGGCTGCCCGCGGCCTTGGCGTACTTGGCGGCCACACCTTCCTGAAGGTCCTTGAGCAGCTCGGGACGGAGCACGACATTGCCCGGCTTGTAGACGCCATGAACATTGCCGAAGGAAGCGGCCAGCAGATAGCGCCCCTTCTCGCCCAGACCCAGTGCCTCGGCGGTGCGCAGCGCGTCCTCGACGGTGGTGTACAGCTCGTCGTTGATCTCGTGGGTGACGCCGTCCTCCTCGCCACCGGTCGGGGTGATCTCGACCTCAAGGATGATCTTGGCCGCGGCGGCCTTGGCGAGCAGTTCCTCGGCGATGGCCAGATTGTCGGCCAGGGTCTCGGCGGAGCCGTCCCACATATGCGACTGGAAGAGCGGGTTACGCCCCTCCCGCACCCGCTCGGCGGAGATGTCGAGCAGCGGACGGACATAGGCGTCGAGCTTGTCCTTGGGACAGTGGTCGGTGTGCAGCGCGACCGTGATGTCGTACTTCGCGGCGACCACATGCGCGAACTCGGCGAGGGCGACCGCGCCGGTCACCATGTCCTTGTTGTACTGACCGCCCAGGAACTCCGCACCGCCGGTGGACATCTGGATGATGCCGTCGCTCTCGGCCTCCGCGAAGCCGCGCAGCGCAGCGTGCAGGGTCTGGGACGAGGTCACATTGATGGCCGGGTAGGCGAACTTGCCTGCCTTCGCCCGGTCGAGCATCTCGGCGTAGACCTCGGGGGTTGCGATGGGCATCGGGCCGCTCCTTGTGATGTGCGGGTGTGAGGTGCTTGTCCCTGACTGGGGTCCCTGACCTGGGGGCGACGTCATCGTCGCCCCCATCCTTCCAGACTCCGGTGCGAGCTCCACCCGGAGCACCGCATCCAGGTTCTGTCAGACGTCCGGGCCCGGGGCGCTCCGCACAGCGACGCGGCCTTGGCTGTTTCACGTGAAACAGCCAAGGCCGCGTGGAATGCCCAGCTCAGCAACGATGTGAGGGGCCTACGGTCCGCCCCTTCGCACCACGGGGCCGGCCCCCGAGCCCGGTCTCAGGCGAGACCCAGCTCGTCCAGCCCATAGACACGGAGATAGGGAAGTCCCGCCTCGGCGATGGCCGGAGCCGCGCCCCGCTCCACGATGACCGCGACCGCGACGACCTCGCCGCCCGCCTCGCGTACGGCCTCGACGGCCGTCAGCGGGGAACCGCCCGTGGTGGAGGTGTCCTCGACCACCAGACAGCGGCGGCCCTTCACCTCGGTGCCCTCGATCCGGCGCTGAAGACCGTGCGTCTTCTGCGCCTTACGGACGACAAAGGCGTCCAGCCGCTTCCCGCGCGCGGCCGAGGCATGCAGCATCGCCGTCGCCACCGGGTCGGCGCCCAACGTCAGCCCGCCCACGCAGTCGTAGTCCAGCTCGGCCGTGGCGTCGAGCATGACCTGACCGACCAGCGGCGCGGCATGACCGTCCAGGGTGATCCGGCGAAGGTCGATATACCAATCGGCCTCACGCCCCGAGGAGAGGGTCACTTTGCCGTGGACCACGGCCTTGTCCTTGATCAGTTGCAGCAGCTCAGCCCGTGCGTCAGTCATGGGGCTGAGCTTATGCGCTGCCGACGGCCGGGCTGTCAGAGGCGTCGCCAGCTCCAGTTCGCGGTGATCTCCAGCGGCTCGACGGGGGTGACCAGCCGAGGCGCGGTGTTCAGCCCGTTCGGCGGACCGGACTGCGGCTCCACACAGACCGCCTCGGCCTGCTCGTCGTAGAGCACGACCCACTCGGCCGGGCTGGTGACCTTCAGCTCCAGCTCGTCCGGCCAGGTGAGCGTCACCTCCACACCGTCGGGCATCCCGAAGCAGTCGTCCCAGGGGCCGGGGCGCGGTGTCACCCGTCGGCCGGTGGGCAGATGGTCGCCGCCGCGCTCCTCCTGCCAGGCGGGGGCGACATCGATCTGTGCGTCGCCGCCGCTGCCGCCGCCACTGCCGCCCAGATTGCGCAGGAACCAGGGGTGCCAGCCGGCCTGGGCCGGGAAGGAGGTGTCATACGTCTCCACCCCCAGCGCGAGCGTCAGCGCGTCCTCGGTCAGCTCGAAGGTCTGGGTGACCCGCCCGCTGTACGGCCAGGGCTCGGCGAGGTCATAGGTGAACGCCGCCTCGCTCCCGCTCACCCGGGCCGTACGCCAGGCCGTGTCCCGGCCGGTGCCATGGATCGCGTGGGGCGGGGAGTTGAGGGGCATCTGATGGACCACACCGCCGTTGCGGAACTGTCCGTCCGCGATCCGTCCGCACCACGGCACCATCGGGAAACAGCCGTACCGCTCTCCCTGGCGCAGCAGTTCGGTCCCGCCGATCCGCAGACTGCTGATCCGGCAGCCGTTCTCCGGAGTGATGGTCAACTCGGCGTCGCCCGCCGCCAGTCGGATGCTCTCTTCGCTGCTACTCACACCCCGACACTACTTGCGGCGGCGCAGTGCGCGTCCCACCACCACGGCGGAGGCGAGCGCGAGGGCGGCGGCCGGGGCCACCCACCGCAGCGTGGCCCCCGCACTGCCGGAGTCGGGCGCGGGCACGGGCGCGTACCGTCCGCGCGGCGGCGCGTGGTCGACCTCCTCGGCACTGCGGCCGATCATGGTGCGCCGGGCGTGCGCGGCCTCGGCGGGCGGCTCGTCGGGAATGATGAAGTCCCCTTCACCGGAGATGGTCTCCCCGTCGAGGGACGGCGACGGCACGTCCACCTCGAAGACGGAGACATCGAGATCGTCGTCACCGCGGTCATCGGCGTCGCGGCCGTCGTCACCGCGGTCGTCCGCGTCGGCGTCGGCGTCGGCTTCCAGATCGGCGTCGTCCAGATCGTCTTCCAGCTCCTCGGCGACGGCGTCCTTCGGATCAATGACGCCACCGTCAGCGTCGTCATCGGCAGCGGCAGCGTTGTCGTCATCGGCAGCGGTGGCCCCGTCCGCCTCATCGGTGGCGCTGTCCACGTCATCGACACGGTCCGGCTCCTCGGAGCCGCGCTTCGGCAGCGGATCCGCCGCGGCGTCCGCCGACGGGGGCGGTCCGGGCCGGTCGCCATCAGCCGCCTTCGCGGCTCCGGACACCCCGGCCGCGTCGTCCTTCTCTGCCGCGCCCGCCGCATCCGCCGCGCCGGCCGTCTCCACCGTCTCCGGTGTCTCTCCGGTCTCCACCGTCTCTGCTGTGTCCGGTGTCTCCGCCGGGACCGACACCTCGCCCAGCCGCGCCGCCAGGCGGTCCAGCAGCCGGTGCGCCGCGGCCGTCACCGTCTCCGGGGCCAGTTCCGCCAGTCGGCCCTCCACCCGTGATCCGCCGGTGAAGGAGAGCGTCGTACCGTCCGGTGTCTCCGTGAGCCGCAGCGCGAGCGTCAGCTTGGCGGAGCCCGTGCCCCGGGCCTCCGTGCCCTCACCCTCGGCGGTGAAGACACCGTCCCGTTCGACCAGCGTCAGCACACCCCGGTAGGTGATCGTATGGCCGCCGATACGGACCTTGAGACGGCCGGAGAGCGGACCCGCCGACTCGTCGGCGTCCTGCTGGAGCCCCGGGACACAGCGCGCCACCCGAGAGGGGTCCCGCAGCGTCTTTCGGAGAGCCTCTGCCACCACCGGAACGAACACCTCATGCTCCATGAAAACCGAGCCTACTCAGACCCGGCCGCCGAAGCGTCCTTCTTGCAGAGGCTGATTCACCGCCGCCCCGCCCGCTTCACCCGGTGTACCGCGGATGCACCAGCGTCGACGGCGGCAGATCCGGTATCCGCGTGCGCTCCACCCCCCGGGCACCGGCCGCCAGCAACGGCATCCCCAGCGACCGCAGCGGGGGCGCGTGCGCCGCCAGGCCCAGCCGGGGACGGCTGCCCAGCGCGGCCAGCGCGAACCCCCAGTCGGACACGGCCGGACTGCCGTCCTTCACCCGGTCGGGTCCCGCGGCGAAACCCGAGAGCGGGCCCGTCGCGCTGTAGGGAACGGTGCCGAATCCGGCCGCGCGCAGCGTCGCGTCGACCGTCCAGTACGTGTGCGGCTGGGCCGTGGGCGAGCCCGCGTGCACGACCAGCCGGCCGCCGTCCGTGAGCACCTGGGTGGCCAGACCGTAGAACTCCTCCGAGTACAGCTTCGTGCTGGCCGTGATGCCCGGGTTCGGCAGGTCCGCTATCACCACGTCATAGGTCCGCCGCGGCGCCGTCCTGAGCCAGGTGAACGCGTCCGCGAAGACCGCGCGCACCCGCGGATCGTCGTACGCGTATCCGTTCAGCGCGGCCAGCGCGGGATCCGTACGGGCCAGCCGGACGACCCCCTCGTCCAGCTCGACCACGGTGACCGAGCGCACGCCCCCGTACCGCAGGACCTCACGCGCGGCCAGTCCGTCGCCCCCGCCCAGGATCAGCACGCGCGCGTGCGCCCCGCGCATCGCGGGGTGCACCAGCGCCTCGTGGTAACGGAACTCGTCGCGCCCGCTGACCCGCAGCCGGCCGTCCAGATAGAGGTCCAGCGGTCCGTCCCGGCCGCCCGTGAGCACGACCTCCTGGACATCCGTATGGACCGCGACCCGCACCCGGTCGCCGTACACCGCGCGCCGCGCCGCCCGCTCGAAGTCGTCGACCAGCACGGCCGCGGTGGCCAGCACGGCCAGGACCAGGACATTGACGGTCACCAGCAGCAAGCGCGAACGCGGTGTCAGATCCCGCCGGAAGAGCCACAGGACCAGGGCGCCGCCCGCCACCGCGTTGACCGCGCCCGTCAGCAGCGCGCCGGTGAGCTGTCCGAGCCAGGGCAGCAGCAGGAACGGAAAGGCGAGCCCCCCGACGAGCGCCCCCACATAGTCGGCGGCGAACAGATCGGCGACGGTCCCCTCCGCGCTCTGCCGGGAGAACCGCTGCATCAGCGTCATCAGCAGCGGGATCTCGGCACCGATCAGGATGCCGATGGCCAGCGAGAAACCGACGAGCGCGTAGCGGGACTCGCCCATCCACACGAAGCTGCCGTACAGCACCAGTGCCGAACAGCCTCCCAGCAGCGCGAGCGCCGCCTCCACCAGCCCGAACCCGACCGCCGCGCGGCAGCGCAGCCGCTTGGCGAGCAGCGAGCCGATGCCCATCGCGAAGACCATCACCGAGAGGACGACGGACGCCTGGGTGACGGAGTCCCCGATCAGATAGGAGGCGAGCGCGACCAGCTCCAGCTCGTACACCAGTCCGCACGCGGCACAGATGAAGACCACGGCGAGGATCAGAAAGCGTCCCGCGTCCGCGCGCACGGGCAGCCGTTTCCCACCCTGGGGCGGCGAGGACGCGACATGCTCGATCATGTCCGTAACGCTACGTCACGAATTCATTGCGGTTTGTCACCCACACGGGTGTAACTACAGCACCGCAGGCATACGCACACCCACTCGTGTGCGCGTGACGACGAGTTGTCCCTCCTGGGGGTACGCATGCCAGGTACGCCAGCGGACCTGGCCTTCGTCGCGCTGCGCCAGCATGGCGGTGAAGGCGTACGGGGTGCCGGGGAAGATGCCCGCCAACCCGTTCGGGTGGTCGGCGACCAGTGCGAGCAACTCCTGCGCCCGGCCCGCGAACGAGCCCTGCGAGAGCGTCTCGACGCGCGCCGCGAACTCGTACTCCCAGTCCCCGAGGCGCTTGGAGACACCGAGCGGCAGCGGAGTGCTGCTGCCCGGGATACAGGCGACGGTCTCGGAACAGGTACCGCGCTCCTCCTCCAGAAGTACCTGGTGGGAAGCGCCGAGCAGTCTGAGCTGAAGTCCGGCGCCGTCGAGGTCGAGATCGAGGACGGCCAGGGCGGGCAGTGGGTCCCGGCCCAGCGCCCAGGCCAGATCGGCGGCACGGGAATCGGTGTAGGCCGTATTCAGAGTGGTGAGCATGGGCAGGCTCCGCAAACACGCTTGACGGGAGGACCGGGACGACCCGGACGATGAGCGAGGGAAACTTGTGGGGGGAGATCGCCGGCTCGGCTCCGCGTAAGGTCCGAGGGCTGGAAGCTCTCACAGCGAGGGAATCACGAAGTACGCGACGCTCACAGCGCTTTTACCCAACTTGGCAGGGTTTTCCATCCGCTCGGGGGCCCTACAGTTCAACTGTTCAACAAAAGCGACGAAGACCGGTGGAGAAGAGCCTCCGAACGGTCAACAAGGAGATGCCCGGCGGGAGTTCGTCCCCCACCGGGCATCGTCGGCACCGCGGACCGGCTGCCCCGTGTCAGCCGCCTCCGCCGCCGCATCCCCCTCCGCCGCCGCACGACGAACTCCCGCCGCAGGAAGAGGAAGCTCCACCGCACGAACCGCCGCCGCCCCCTCCGTCGGCGGCACCGCCTCCGGCCCACCAACTGCTGTCGGAGCGACGCTTCGTGCGCTTCGTGCCCTTCTTCTTCAGCGGGACGCCGGCGGTGGCACCGCTCCTGGTCGTGGTGCGCGCCGCGCCACGGCGCCGCGCACGCGAGGTGTCCCGGTTGCGCACGCTCGACACCAGCCCGACCAACGCGATCGCCACCATGACCAGGACGACCACAATTCCCACAGTCATCGATCCCCACCGTCCTTCTGTTCCCCCGTGGCGGTGCCCCGCGCCCGTCGCGCGGACGGCGCCGCCCTGACCCGCGTACTCCGTGCTGCCGTGCTGCCGTGCTGCCGTGCTCTCGTGCGGTGGTGCGGTAGTTGCGGTGGTGCTGTCGTGTGCACATGGCCGTGAACCCGACGTGACGTGGGTCTCCCCGTGGTGCCGGCGGCCCAAAGCTGACTTGAGCAACTCCAGAGGTTCGGCACAGGATGGCCGCCATGACCAAAGAATGGCTCGGCGGCACGACGATCTTCGCGGAGATGTCGGCGCTGGCGGTACGCACCGGGGCGATCAACCTCGGCCAGGGCTTCCCCGACACCGACGGCCCCGAGGAGATCAGGGAGGCCGCGGTCAGGGCACTGCGCGACGGGCGCGGCAATCAGTACCCGCCGGGCCCCGGCGTACCGGAACTGCGCGCCGCGATCACCGATCACCAGCGGCTGCGGTACGGCCTGACGTACGACCCGGACACCGAGGTCCTGGTGACGGCGGGCGCCACCGAGGCGATCGCCGCCGCGCTGCTCGCGCTGGTCGAGCCCGGCGACGAGGTGATCGCGCTGGAGCCGTACTACGACTCGTACGCCGCCTGTATCGGCATGGCGGGCGGCACCCGCGTCCCGGTCACCCTGCGCCCCCACGACGGCGCGTACCACCTGGACCCGGACGAGCTGCGCGCCGCCGTCACCGACCGGACCCGGCTGATCCTGCTCAACACCCCGCACAACCCGACGGGCACCGTCCTCGGCCGCGAGCACCTGGCGGCCGTCGCGGAGCTCGCCGTCGAACGTGATCTCCTCGTCGTCACCGACGAGGTGTACGAGCATCTCGTCTTCGAGGGCGAGCACGTACCGATCGCGAGCCTCCCCGGCATGCGCGAGCGCACCCTGACGATCAGCTCCGCCGGCAAGACCTTCTCCTTCACCGGCTGGAAGGTGGGGTGGGTGACGGGCACACCGGAGCTGGTGACGGCGGTGCGCTCCGCCAAGCAGTTCCTGACCTATGTGGCCTCGGGGCCGTTCCAGTACGCGATCGCGGAGGCCCTGCGGCTGCCGGACAGCTACTTCGAGGGGCTCCGCGCCGATCTGCGGCCCAAACGCGATGTGCTCTCGGCGGGGCTGACGGCGGCCGGTTTCGAGGTCTACCGCCCGGCGGGCACGTACTTCGTGACGACCGACATCCGCCCGCTCGGCGAGAGCGACGGCTTCGCCTTCTGCCGGGCCCTGCCCGAGCGCTGCGGGGTCGTGGCGATCCCGAACGCGGTCTTCTACGACCACCGCGACCGGGGCGCGCCCTTCGTGCGGTTCGCGTTCTGCAAGCGCACGGACGTCCTCGCGGAGGCGGCGGCACGCCTCAAGACACTGGCGTAGCCGTCCGCCCGGCCCTTCCGGCCGTACGCGAGGAGCCCGGCGGGGACCGTGACCAGGGGTGGTCACGGTCCCCGCCGGGCTCTCGGCGTGGGACGGGGCGGCGGTCGCCGCGGACGGGCCCGGCTCAGGCGTCGTCGGGCTTCTCGTCACCCGGCTGGAGACCGAGCTGCTCCACGAGCCACTTGTCGAACTCGATGGAGGCCCGCACCCAGCTCACCGTCGACGACACGAAGTGCTCCAGGCTGACACCCATGCCGATCAGCATCTGCGCCTCGCCGATGAGCCGGACGGTGGGCGGACCGTCCCCCTCCTCGTGGACGTGGGTGTAGACCTTGGGCCACAGCGTGCGCCGGTTCCAGTCGTCGATCGCGTCGAGGATCGTGGACTTCTCCGCGATGGGGTGCGGCCGGTCGTAGAACGTCCGCACCGAGAAGACCTGCTGGTCCTCCTCACCGCGGAACATGAAGTACGTACGGAATTCCTCCCACGGCGCCGCGAGGTCACCCTCGTCGTCGACGACGTACTTCAGCTCCATCTGTTCGAGGAGCTGCTTGACCAGATCCTGATCAGGGACGACGGGGCCCGCCGGTCCTGCTCCCTGCGGTTGGGGCTGGCCCCCGAAATTCGGAATCGAGGACGGGTCGATGCTCACCGTGAATTTCCCTTCGTACGGTTCCTGCCATCCTCCCCCATCCCAGGAGGGGCCTGGCAACCCCGGCCACCCCTCAGCGGGTCACGGGTTCGCCATCCGGTCCGTGAGCTGCCATATGCCCGTTGAGGGATTCAGGGCGTGTTCCGCGCCCGTCGGGTCGAGTTTCCGGGCCCGCTCCCCCGCGTGCGGTACCCCGCCCCGGTATCTGGCGAAGTCCACCCGGGTCTTGTCGTAGCCGGGCACGTGCTTCTCCAGCAGCGGGAGCAGCTTCTTGTACGTGCCGACGTGCGCACGGTGGTCCGCGAAGTGGAGCAGGAGCCACAGCTCGAAGCATGGATTGGAGACAGCCACTCCGATGTTGTGCCGACGAGCCGCGAGGGCGGCCTGGGCCACATCCTGATACTCGTCGACATCGAAGACGCACCACACCTCGTCGTACCCGCCCTTGTTCAGCTCCCGCTGACCGCGTGCGTACGCCACGAGCTGTGTCGGGGAGCACGGCTTGCCGCGTACGACGACGGAGACCGCAGGGTTACGAAGATCGTCGCGCAGCCCTTGTAAGTACTGCCGCTCGGTCTCCTTGCTGCCGCAGACGATCAGCATCGTGCGCGCCGAGCGCCGGACCGGGCCGCGCCGACGGCCCGATCCCTCACGCGGAAACGACCTCGCCATGAGCCCCCCAGTACTTCTTGAGCATGTCCTCCAAGGCCGTCTCCGGCAGCAGCGGCACCGCTCCGTAGCTGCCCGCCAGATAGCGGCGCTCGAAATTCTCGCCCTTGCGCGGCTTGAAGTCGCTGAGCGGATACAGCTCCGACGCGCCGGTTGCGGGGTTCTTCTCCACGAACCAGACCTGATCGCGGCGGAGCACCTGGTCCCCGAGCATCGTGCCCAGCAGGGACGCGTCGTGGGTGGTGAAGATCAACTGAGCGCCGCGCGGGTTCAGCTCCGGATCCTGGAAGAGCGTGAGCAGCTTGGCAGTGAGCAGGGGGTGGAGGCTGACATCGATCTCGTCCACCCACATGGACGTTCCGCTCAGGATCGCCGTGACCGCCGTGGTGACCAGGTTCAGCCAGGTCTTGGTGCCGGCCGATTCGGCGTCGACAGGCAGGACGAACTCCTCATGCCCCACCCGGTGCACAAACTCCAAGGACTCCGACTCCGCCTCTCTCATGGCGTTCCCGAACTCCTGGCCCGTCCTGGCGTCCCCCGGCATCGCGGGGTCGACCGCCTTCCCGGCTCCACGGCGAATGCCGTGCACGCCCAGGTCGGCCGCCGCCAGGACTTCTGCCCGGATCGGCAGTCCCAGCGTCTCCAGCCTTTCGTACACCAGAACCGCGAACGCGCCACGTTCGGCGACTGACCGCCGAGTCTCGTCCTCGATGACAATGGGGGCCTCCACCGCGGTCCACACCGCCCCGAGTTGCTGATGCGAGGACTGTGCGGCAGCGGAGAGGTACAGGCTGTTCGGCCGCATCGTCCTCTCCGCTGCCACGCGCTCACCGGTCAGCGTCGCGCCATAGGTCACGGTCATGCGATCCCGCTCGAAAAGAACTCGTCTGCGGCCCTTGGGATAGGCGTAGAGCCACTCCTCCGCGACCTCCGTGTCCGTGACACTGAAGCCGTACACGTACCGCACGCCCTTCAGCAGGAGATCCACCGCGTACGACGACGGCTCGTTGCGGCTCGCATGGTCGAGGAGGAAGGGCCGTCGCGGTACGGGAGCACCCGGCAACCAGCGGGCCTGCGACTCACGCACCGCGTGTTGGAACAACCGGAACGCGCCCACCACCGTCGATTTCCCGGAAGCGTTCGCGCCGAAGATCGCCGCCACGGGCACCGCCGGCCGGTCGTCGTCCCCGTACGTCGGTGCGAAGTTCAGCTCCTGGGGTTCGCGAAGGGAGCCGTGGTTGGCGACACGAAAGCTCAGCAGCATGGATTCGCCACCCCCGTAAATCGCCTTGTGAACAAGTGAATCGCAAATTGCCGGAACAAATTGCTCGTACATGGTGATGGTAGTTCCCCGTCCTGAACACGAACAGGCCCGCCACCCGGGCGGGTGACGGGCCTGTCGGCGGCCGCGGCGGGACCAGTCGGCCCGCGCGTACGGACTAGAGCGTCTTGCCGGCCGGTTTCGGGGGCTCCTCCGGGTCCGCGGTGGCCGCGCCGACGATCAGGCCGTCGGCGAAGCGGTCCACGCGGACCGTGTCGCCGTCGGTGATCTCGCCCGCGAGGATCTCCTTGGCGAGCCGGTCACCGATCGCCGTCTGGACGAGCCGGCGCAGCGGCCGGGCGCCGTAGGCCGGGTCGTTGCCCTCGTCGGCCAGCCATTCCAGGGCCGCCGGGGTGACGTCCAGGGCGAGCCTGCGCTCGGCGAGGCGGCGCGCCAGACGGTCGATCTGGAGCTTGGCGATATGCGCCAGGTCGGCCTTGGTCAGGGCGGAGAAGACCACCAGATCGTCCAGACGGTTCAGGAACTCCGGCTTGAAGGAGGCCCGCACCACCTCCAGGACCTGCTGCTTCTTCGTCTCCTCGGTGGTGGTCGGCTCGACCAGGTACTGGCTGCCGAGGTTGGACGTCAGGATCAGGATGGTGTTGCGGAAGTCCACCGTCCGCCCCTGCCCGTCGGTGAGCCTGCCGTCGTCCAGGACCTGGAGCAGGATGTCGAAGACCTCGGGGTGGGCCTTCTCCACCTCGTCCAGCAGGATGACGGAGTACGGGCGCCTGCGCACGGCCTCCGTGAGCTGGCCGCCCTCCTCGTAGCCGACATAGCCGGGCGGGGCGCCGACCAGCCGGGCCACCGAGTGCTTCTCGCCGTACTCGCTCATGTCGATACGGACCATGGCCCGCTCGTCGTCGAAGAGGAAGTCCGCGAGGGCCTTGGCCAGCTCGGTCTTGCCGACCCCGGTGGGACCGAGGAAGAGGAAGGACCCGGTGGGCCGGTCGGGGTCGGCGATCCCGGCGCGCGTACGGCGCACCGCGTCGGAGACCGCGCGCACCGCCTCGGTCTGGCCGATCAGCCGCCTGCCCAGCTCCTGCTCCATCCGCAGCAGCTTCTGCGTCTCGCCCTCCAGCAGGCGCCCGGCCGGGATACCGGTCCAGGAGCCGACCACATCGGCGATGTCGTCCGGGCCGACCTCCTCCTTGACCAGCTTGTCGGTGGGCTCCTTGGCGGCCTCCTGCTCGGCCGCCGCGGCCTCCTCCAGCTCCCGCTCCAGGCCCGGGATCTCCCCGTACAGCAGCTTGGAGGCGGTGTCGAAGTCTCCGTCGCGCTGGGCCCGCTCGGCCTGGCCGCGCAGATCGTCGAGGCGCTCCTTCAGCTCACCGACGCGGTTGAGGCCCCGCTTCTCCTTCTCCCAGCGGGCGTTGAGGCCGCGCAGTTCCTCCTCGCGGTCGGCCAGATCGCGGCGCAGCTTCTCCAGCCGCTGCTTGGAGGCGGGGTCGGACTCGTTCTTCAGCGCCAGTTCCTCCATTCGGAGGCGGTCGACGGCGCGCTGGAGCTCGTCGATCTCCACGGGCGAGGAGTCGATCTCCATCCGGAGCCGGGACGCGGCCTCGTCCACCAGGTCGATGGCCTTGTCCGGGAGGAACCGGGAGGTGATGTAACGGTCGGAGAGCGCCGCCGCGGCGACCAGGGCCGCGTCCGCGATCTGCACCTTGTGATGGGCCTCGTACCGGCCCTTGAGCCCGCGCAGGATCGCGATGGTGTCCTCGACGGTGGGCTCGGCGACCAGCACCTGCTGGAAGCGCCGCTCCAGCGCCGCGTCCTTCTCGATCCGCTCGCGGTACTCGTCCAGCGTGGTCGCGCCGACCATCCGCAGCTCGCCGCGCGCCAGCATCGGCTTGAGCATGTTGCCCGCGTCCATCGCGGAGTCGCCGCCGGCGCCCGCGCCCACGACGGTGTGCAGTTCGTCGATGAAGGTGATGATCTGTCCGTCGCTCGCCTTGATCTCGGAGAGGACGGTCTTCAGGCGCTCCTCGAACTCGCCGCGGTACTTGGCCCCCGCCACCATCGCGCCGAGGTCCAGCGAAACCAGCCGCTTGTTCTTGAGCGATTCCGGCACGTCGCCCTTGACGATCCGCTGGGCGAGCCCCTCGACGACGGCGGTCTTGCCGACGCCGGGCTCACCGATCAGCACCGGGTTGTTCTTCGTACGGCGTGACAGCACCTGCACCACACGCCGGATCTCCTGGTCCCGGCCGATGACCGGGTCGAGCCTGCCCTCGCGGGCCGCGGCGGTGAAATCGGTACCGAACTTCTCCAGGGCCTTGTACTGGCCCTCCGGGTCGGGTGTGGTCACCCGGCGCCCTCCCCTTGTCTTCTCGAACGCGTCCAGCAGCTTCTTCGCGTCGGCGCCCCGCTGGTCGAGCACCTCTCCCGCCTGTCCCCCCTTGGCCGCGATGCCGATGAGCAGATGCTCGGTGGAGAGGTACTCGTCCCCCAGTTCCTTGGCCCGCCGCGCGGCGTCCGCGATGACGGCGAGCATCTCGCGGTTGGGCTGCGGGGGCGCGACGGTGGATCCGGTCACGCTGGGCAGCGCGGCGAGCACCCGCTCGGCACCGGAGCGTACCGCCGCCTGGTCCGCCTCGACGGCGGCCAGCAGGTCGGTGACGTTCTCGTTGTCCTGGCCCTCCAGCAGCGCGAGCAGCAGATGTGCGGGGGTCAGATCGGGATGTCCGCCCGCCACGGCGCGGTTGGTGGCGGCGTTGATCGCGTCCCGGCTCTTGTTGGTCAGCTCGGCGTCCACGTGCCCACTCTCCTCCTTGCACGGGTCTCAACCTCAGGTGCTTCCTCAGGTGCTTCGCGTACGTCACCCGCGGCGGCCACGGCGACCGTGCCGACCGCGGCTTTGACTGAAGCAACATACGCAAAGTTGAGTCTATTTCACTCAAGCCTGAACCGGGAGCCCACTCCCTCATCCAGCCTGATCCAAACGAAAGCCCCCTAGGCTTCCGGTATGTCCATCGACGTGCGCGATCCCAGCTCCGATTTTCTCGCGTTCTGGCGCGAGCACCATGTGTGCACCCTGACCACCCTCCGGCCGGACGGCACGCCGCATGTGGTCCCGGTCGGTGTGACGTACGACCCGGAGGCCGGGCTCGCCCGGATCATCACCAACAAGCACAGCACCAAGGTCGCCAACATCCTGGCGGCGGGCCCGGAGGGGGCGCGGGTGGCGGTGTGCCAGGTGCGGCGCGGCCAGTGGGCGACGCTGGAGGGGCGCGCCACGGTCCGTACGGAGCCGGAGCTGGTGGCGGACGCGGTGAGCCGCTACGCGGAACGGTACGGACGCACCCCAGCGCCCAATCCGGACCGGATCGTCATCGAGATCGCCCTGGACCGGGCGCTCGGCCACGTATGAGGCACGCATGAGGCGCGCAAGAGGCGCGCATGAGACACGCATCGGGCACGCATGAAGCGCGTCTCAGGCGCGTAATGCCTCGGCCACCTCGGAGAAGCCGGGCGCCCGGGACGAGTCGGGAGCGAGCCGCGTGCGGGCCGCGTGTGTGGGGCACGCGGCCCGCACGCGGGCAGCACAACGGCGCCATCGTGTTTCAGGTCCACGATGGCGCCGTTGTGTGGGGGAAGCGCCGGAGCGATTTACAACGACGGGGGAATCGCTCAGGCGCTGCGGGGGGTGGCGATGGTGGTCTTTGGTTCGACCAGTTGGTGGTCCCGTTGATCGAGATTGACGAAGATCATGTCGTAACGGATGGCACACCGGACAGGCTGCGGAGCCCCTCGCGGCCTCCGGAGGCAGCGATAGGCACGGACGTCCTCGTCCTCCTCGCGTACGACGACGATCGGCTCGCCGAACAGAGTGACCATCAGCGAATCACCACGGTGAGGAATTGCCGTGACGAGATCGATGAAGTGCCACCCCGACCGGTAGGCCGTGGCCATCTCGCGCCGGAAGACCCGGTCGTCCGGCGGGACGGTCACGCGCTCGGGTCGGCCGATGCGGTGACGCGGCCGCTGCCGGCCGACGTCACGTCCCAGCCGATGTCCTTCGGAGCGACGTCCCAGCTAATGTCACCCGACTCCGGACCCTGGGCACCCTGAGCAGTGGATCCGGCGGGCGTGGAGTCCCAGCCGATGTCCCCCCCGACAGCCAGCGCGCCATAGGCCAGAGCCGCAGAGAAAGCAGTGGCAACCACCGCGCGAAGCATTCTCTTGTACATAGTCGGCTTCGTCCTCACTTGATGGATTCCTCTCCCCCGCCATGTAGACGATGTCTCACCCGGGCACGTCAACACCACCGGGACGAGGCATCATGTTCCTGTATGTTCAGGACCCTGGGGGGTGGAGATTTGCCCGCGAACGACTCAAAACCGACACATCCCCATGCCGTCACCGATATGTGTGATGACGGCAGGCGGCTTTACGCCAGTGCGCTGCGCTCCGGACGCATAGCCCGTGGCGAAGCCGCGGGGACTCCATGTCTCATGGAGTTCGCTCTTCTGCACCCTGATCCCGACGACGCCGACTGGCTTCGCCCTGTTCCGCCGTCCGCGGCGCTCGCCAAGCGTCTCCATCCGATCGAGCGGGAGATCCAGGAACGCCGGCACTTCGCCGTCGAACTGACCGACACTTTCGAGCCGTTCATGACGATCAGCGCCCAGGACCCGCCGACCACGCACGCGATCACGGTTCTGGAGGGTGTGAGCCGTATCAACGCGGCGCTCGATCTCTCCACCGCCGAGTGCCGGACGGAAGTACTGACAGTGCAGCCCGGCGGTGGTCGCAGCGAACATGTGCTGGCGGAGGCGCTGGAGCGGGGACGGGCCGTGGTGGACCGCGGCATCAGTCTGCGCACCCTGTACCAGCACACCGTGCGGCACAGCCAGGGCACCCTCGCATACGCGGAGCGGTTGGCCGAGGGCAAGGTCGAAATCCGGACGTTGGAAGAGCTGATCGAGCGGCTGATCATCTTCGACCGCACGGTCGCGTACATACCCGCCCGCTCCGACCGGCAGATCGCGCTGGAACTGCGCCACCCCGGACTCGTCGACTATCTGGCCCAGGTGTTCGAACAGCTCTGGCGCCGCGCCACGCCCCTGACGGAGCAGGTCTCCTACGAGCCCACCCCCGACGGCATCACGGGCATCCAGCGGTCCATCGCGAAACTCCTGGTCGAGGGGTACGTGGACGAGGCCATCGCCCGTCGGCTGGGGATGAACGTACGGACCTGCCGCGCGCATATCGCCAAGCTGGCCACCACCCTCGGCAGCGGCAGCCGCGCCCAACTCGGCTATCTCGTCGCCCAGTCGGGAATCCTGGACCAGGAGGAGGGCTGAGGACCACGGGCGGGCGCCCAGGGCCAGGGGCGCCCAGGGCCAAGGGCGCCCAGACCCAGGGAGGGGGCCAGGGGGCGGGCCAGAAGCGCGACGAGGCACCGGGAGCGGAAGAGGCACCGGGAGCGGCTGTGCGCCCCGCACACGGCCGCACAGCGGGAAACGGAGAAGGGCCCCCACCCCCTGGGTGAGAGCCCTCCACACAGCTCCTGAACGCCCCGGCCCCACGGCCGCTCCTGAGCCGCCGACGGCCATACCCCGGCCGACGGCCACTCCTGAGCAGGCGGCCACTCCTGAGCAGGCGGCCGCTTCTCAGTCCGTCGGCCGCTTCGGGCGCCAGACCACCAGCGCGCTCGCCTGCTGCACATCCTGATACGGCACCAGATCCCGCCGGTACGAGGCATGCACCTGGGCCTCGCGCTGCCGCATCGCCGCCGCCGCGCCGTCCACCGCCGCCGCCAGCTCGGCGATCCGGGCCTGGAGCGCGGCGACCTGGTTCTCCAGTTCGATGATCCGCTTGATCCCGGCCAGGTTGATGCCCTCGTCCTGCGACAACTGCTGCACCTGACGGAGCAGTTCGATGTCACGGGCCGAGTAGCGGCGCCCCCGGCCCGCCGTACGGTCCGGGCAGACCAGACCGAGCCGGTCGTACTGCCTGAGGGTCTGCGGATGCAGCCCGGAGAGCTGGGCCGCCACCGAGATGACGTACACCGGCGTCTCCTCGGTGAGCTGGTAAGGATTGCGCCGCCGGCCGTCCCTGTCCGGTCCGTCCGCCCTGTTCACGGGACTCACGCTCCCTTCGCCGCCTGGAACAGCTCCGCCCGCGGATCCTCGTCCGCGGTCGCCTTGCGGTAGGCCTCCAGCGCGTCACGTGCCTGCGCGCCGAGATCCCGGGGCACCACCACCTCGACCGTGACCAGCAGGTCGCCGCGGGTGCCGTCCTTGCGTACGGCGCCCTTGCCACGGGCGCGCATCGTCCGGCCGTTGGGCGTGCCGGCCGGCAGCTTCAGGGTGACGGGCGGACCGCCCAGGGTCGGCACCTTCACCTCGCCGCCGAGCGCCGCCTCCGCGAAGGTGACGGGCACGGTGACCGTGAGGTTGTCGTCCTTGCGGCCGAAGACCGGGTGGGCGTCGACATGCACGACCACATACAGATCCCCGTTGGGGCCGCCGCGCTCGCCCGGAGCGCCCTTGCCGCGCAGCCGGATCCGCTGGCCGTCGCTGACGCCCGCGGGGATCCGGACCTGCATCGTCCGCGAGGACCTGGCACGCCCGCTGCCCTTGCAGACCTCGCAGGGGTCCTGGGCGATCAGCCCACGGCCCTTGCAGTCCACGCACGGGTCGGTGAGCGAGAACCCGCCGCCGGTGCCGCGCGACACCTGTCCGGTGCCCACACAGGTCGGGCAGACCCGCGGGGTGCCGTTCTTGTCGCCCGTGCCCGAACAGGCCTTGCAGGGCGCCTGGCTGGACATCCGCAGCGGGACCGTGGCCCCGTCGACCGCCTCGGTGAAGCTGAGCGTCACCTCGGACTCGATGTCCTGGCCGCGGCGCGGCTGTGTGCGCGTGCCCGTGCCGCCGCGGTTGAAGAGACCCCCGAAGACGTCCCCGAGGCCGCCGCCGAAGCCGCCGGCACCGGTCTGCGCACCGCCCTGGCCGCCCCCGAAGAGATCGCCCAGGTCGAAGTTGAACGAGCCGTTGCCGCCCGCGGCGCCGGGTCCCGGCCGGAACCCGCCGTTGCCGAAGAGGGCGCGCGCCTCGTCGTACTCCTTGCGCCGCTTGGGATCGCCGAGGATGTCATTCGCCTCGGAGACCTCCTTGAAGCGCTCCTCGGCCCTGGCGTCGCCCTTGTTGGCGTCCGGGTGGAACTCGCGGGCGAGCTTGCGGTACGCCTTCTTGATCTCGGCCTCGGTGGCGTCCTTGGGGACCCCGAGAACCTTGTAGTAGTCCTTCTCCACGAAGTCCTTCGTGCTCATTCCCGACGTCCCTCCTCTCCGCCACCTTCACTGCCGACGCCACCCGGCAGTGCGGCACCCTGTGGCACCGCACCGCCGTCCGGCGTCACGTCAGCCCTCGTCCGGGCCACCGTTCTCCTTGTCGTTCGCCGGCTCCGCCTGCTCGTCGGCCGACTTGGGCTGGGCCCCGGGCTGGGGCTCGGCCACCGCGACCCGGGCCGGGCGGATCGTCCGCTCGCCGAACCGGTACCCAGGCTGGAGGATCGCGACGCACGTCGTCTCCGTGACGTCCGGAGCGTACGAGTGCATCAGGGCCTCGTGGATCGTCGGGTCGAAGGGCTCGCCCTCCGTACCGAACTGCTGGAGGCCCAGCTTGGCGACGACCGTCTCCAGCGACTCGGCGACCGACTTGAAGCCGCCGACCAGCTCCTCGTGGTCCCGCGCCCGGCCGATGTCGTCGAGCACGGGCAGCAGCTCGGTCAGCAGACTCGCGACGGCGATCTCCTTGACCGTGACCCGGTCGCGCTCCACCCGCCGGCGGTAGTTCTGATACTCCGCCTGGAGGCGCTGGAGATCCGCCGTGCGCTCGTTGAGCGCCATACGGACCTGGTCGAGCTGCGCCTTCAGGGCTACTTCCTGCACGTCCCCGGCCGAGGCCGCCGGGCCCGGCTCCTTCACGGAGTCCGGCCCGGCGGCGTTCGGCGTGGCGTCGTCATGGTTGGCGCCGGAGGGGACGTCGGGCTTCTCGTCGAAACCCGGGGTCTCCTCGGTCACGCCGCACCGTCCTTCTTGGGCTTCTCGTCGTCCACGATCTCGGCGTCGACGACATCGTCGTCGGCCCGGTCCTGTCCGGCACCCGCGGCGCCCTCGGCACCGCCCGCGGCGGCACCGGCCTGGGCGTCGGCGTACATCGCCTGGCCGAGCTTCTGGGAGACGGCCGCGAGCTTCTCCGTGGAGGTGCGGATCTCCGCGGTGTCCTCGCCCTTGAGCTTCTCCTTCAGCTCGGCGATGGACGTCTCGACCTCGGTCTTGACGTCGCCGGGGACCTTGTCCTCGTTGTCCTTGAGGAACTTCTCCGTCTGGTAGACGAGCTGCTCGGCCTGGTTGCGCGTCTCGGCGGCCTCACGACGGCGGTGGTCCTCGTCGGCGTACTGCTCGGCCTCTTCGCGCATCCGGTTGACCTCGTCCCTCGGCAGCGAGGAGCCGCCGGTGACGGTCATCTTCTGCTCCTTGCCGGTGCCGAGGTCCTTCGCGGCCACGTGCATGATGCCGTTGGCGTCGATGTCGAAGGCGACCTCGATCTGCGGCACACCGCGCGGGGCGGGCGGCAGACCGGTCAGCTCGAACATCCCGAGCTTCTTGTTGTACGCCGCGATCTCGCGCTCGCCCTGGTAGACCTGGATCTGCACCGACGGCTGGTTGTCCTCGGCCGTCGTGAAGATCTCCGAGCGCTTCGTCGGGATCGTCGTGTTGCGCTCGATGAGCTTGGTCATGATGCCGCCCTTGGTCTCGATACCCAGGGACAGCGGGGTGACGTCGAGCAGCAGGACGTCCTTGACCTCACCCTTCAGGACACCGGCCTGGAGCGCGGCGCCGATGGCGACGACCTCGTCCGGGTTGACGCCCTTGTTGGCCTCACGGCCGCCGGTCAGTTCCTTGACCAGTTCCGCGACGGCGGGCATACGGGTCGAACCGCCGACCAGCACCACGTGGTCGATCTCGGAGAGCTGGATGCCCGCGTCCTTGATCACGTTGTGGAACGGGGTCTTGCAGCGGTCCAGCAGATCCGCGGTGAGCTGCTGGAACTGGGCGCGGCTGATCTTCTCGTCCAGGTGCAGCGGGCCCTCGGCGGACGCCGTGATGTACGGAAGGTTGATGGTCGTCTCGGAGGAGGACGACAGCTCGATCTTCGCCTTCTCCGCGGCCTCGCGCAGACGCTGGAGGGCCATCTTGTCCTTGGACAGGTCCACGCCGTGGCCGTTGGCGAACTGCTTCACCAGGAAGTCGACGACGCGCTGGTCCCAGTCGTCACCACCGAGGTGGTTGTCACCGTTGGTGGCCTTCACCTCGACGACGCCGTCGCCGATCTCCAGCAGCGAGACGTCGAAGGTGCCGCCACCGAGGTCGAAGACGAGGATGGTCTGGTCGTCCTTGTCGAGGCCGTAGGCCAGGGCGGCGGCCGTCGGCTCGTTGACGATGCGCAGCACGTTGAGGCCCGCGATCTCGCCGGCCTCCTTGGTGGCCTGGCGCTCCGAGTCGTTGAAGTACGCGGGGACGGTGATCACCGCGTCGGTGACCTTCTCGCCCAGGTACGACTCGGCGTCCCGCTTCAGCTTCTGGAGCACGAAGGCCGAGATCTGCTGCGGGTTGAAGTCCTTGCCGTCCAGGTTGATCTTCCAGTCGGTGCCCATGTGGCGCTTGACCGACCGGATGGTCCTGTCGACGTTCGTAACCGCCTGGCGCTTCGCGACCTCGCCGACGAGCACCTCGCCGTTCTTGGCGAAGGCGACGACGGACGGCGTGGTCCTGGCGCCCTCGGCGTTGGTGATGACGGTGGGCTCGCCGCCTTCCAGAACGCTGACGACGGAGTTAGTCGTGCCCAGGTCGATGCCGACCGCACGTGCCATTTCGATTCCTCCAACTGACTTGAGTGGAACAGGCTCAAGGATGCATCACAGATCCCCCGGAGTCAAAGGACCTGAGTCGAGTCGACTCAACTAACGTGCGGATGCCTTGCGCCCGGCGGGTTGCCCCCGGTTCACGCCCCTCCTCCATGCGATCGTTCTGTATCAAATACCTCGAATAAGTCAAAAGCTACGTAAGCCTCAAAGAATCCGGAAAGTAACAGAACGCACAGAAACGGTCAGGTGTGACCTTGAAGCGACGCATGATGTGGCGCCCGCAGCACCGCCTGGAACCCAAGCGCCTTCTGGATCTGACGCTCGGCTCGGCCCTCCTGGTGCTCGCCGCGCCCCTGCTCACGGCAGCCGCCCTCGTCCTCGCCCTGTCCCGGCCGGCCGACGGTGTTTTCCAGCGTGACTACCGCACAGGACTCAACGGACGGCCCTTCATCCTGAGTTCCCTGCGCACCCGGCGGTTCCGGCTGGACCTGCTCTCCCGGCTCCCCCATGTCGTACGCGGCGAGCTGTCGCTGGTGGGGCCCGCGCCCCTGAAGGTCGGCTCCGCCGCCGGCGCGGCGCCGTGGCGTCAGCTCGTACGGCCGGGGCTGACCGGACTGGCGCAGGTGCGGCGGCACTCACCGCTGCCCTGGGACGAGGCGGCGCTGCTCGACCAGCACTATGTGGAGCACCACTGGCTCGGTCTCGATCTGGCGATCCTGGCCCACACACTCCCCGCGCTCCACAGGTCACGCGTCCGGCGGTCCGCGCGGCGGCTCCCCTGGCGGCCCGCGCGACGGCCGCAACGGCTGCCACGACGGCTCGCCCTGCCCTACTCACGGTCGGACGCCTCCTGGCTGGGCGCCGTACGGCCGGACGCCGGGCTGCCGCACGCCCGGCGCGGACAGGGGCCCGGCACGGCCGCGCACCCCGTCGGGGCACCGGCCGGAGCGCCCGCCGGGCCGGCCGCGGGGGCCACGGCCGGAGCGGCGTCCGCGATGCCGGCGGGGATCTCCGTCGGAGCGCCGAGCGGGGCCCCGGCCGGGGATGGCACCCTGGACAGAAACGGTGATCCGACCGGGGACTGAGGCGGTCGCGGACCCACCGGTCGCGGACCGGGCGGCCGGGGGAAGCGGCCGACGGGACCGCCGACGGGGTCGTCGACGAGGCCCCGGTCCCGGCCCTGGGACCGGCCGGGGTGCCCCGAGCGACACAGATCACCGACCACGCCGCTACATTGCGTCGGGATAAGTGGGTAACCTCAGCGACGAACCGATTAAGTTACCGCTTAGTAGAGTGCGGATTTCCCACCCTGGCAGGCCCGAGGAGCCCCTCATGCAACTCGCCGCGATCACCGTGTCGCTGGTACTCGCCGTCGTCGGTGTGGCGCTGTTCGGCCGAGCCATCGCGCAGATCTACCGCTTCGTGCGGCTCGGCCAGGCCGTCCCCGCGGGCACGCGCACGGACGAACCGGGCCGACGCACCTGGACGGTGGCCAAGGAGTTCCTCGGTCACACCCGGATGAACCGCTGGGGTGTCGTGGGGGTGGCGCACTGGTTCGTCGCGGTCGGCTTCTTCACCCTCGTCCTCACCCTGGTGAACGCCTTCGGGCAGCTCTTCAAGGCCGACTGGCTGCTGCCGGTCATCGGGGACTGGACACCGTACGAGGTCTTCGTCGAGCTGATCGGCCTGCTGACGACCCTCGGCATCCTGACCCTGATCGTCATCCGGCAGCTCTCGCTCCCCAGCAGGGCCGGCCGCAAGTCGCGCTTCGCGGGCTCCAACTTCGGCCAGGCGTACTTCGTCGAGGCCGTCATCCTCGTCATCGGGGTGGCGATCCTCGTCCTGCGCGGCCTGGAGGGCGCGCTGCACCACGCGGACACGTACCAGGCGGCGTATCTCGTCTCGTACCCGCTGGTCGCGGCCTTCAAGGGGCTCGACGCCGGCACCCTCCAGAACCTGGTCTACCTGGTCGCGATGATCAAGATCGGGACGTCCTTCGTCTGGATGATCACGGTCGCGCTCAAGACCGACATGGGTGTCGCCTGGCACCGCTTCCTCGCCTTCCCGAACATCTGGTTCAAGCGCGAGGCGGACGGCGCCACGGCCCTCGGCGCGCTGCCGCCGATGACGAGCGGCGGCAAGGAGATCGACTTCGAGGACCCGGGCGAGGACGACGTCTTCGGTGTCTCCCAGATCGAGCACTTCTCCTGGAAGGGCCTGCTCGACTTCTCCACCTGCACCGAGTGCGGCCGCTGCCAGTCGCAGTGCCCGGCCTGGAACACCGGCAAGCCGCTCTCGCCCAAGCTCCTGATCATGTCGCTGCGCGACCACGCGCACGCCAAGGCGCCCTATCTGCTGGCGGGCGGCGGCAGGACCATGGAGGGCGAGGAGAAGGCCTCCGAGGAGCAGTTGGCCGCGGTGCCCGCCGCGGCCCTCGCGGAGGCCGAGCGCCCGCTGATCGGGACCCTGGAGGAGAACGGCGTCATCGACCCCGACGTGCTCTGGTCCTGCACCACCTGCGGTGCCTGTGTGGAGCAGTGCCCGGTCGACATCGAGCATGTGGACCACATCGTCGACATGCGCCGCTACCAGGTGATGATCGAGAGCGCCTTCCCGAGCGAGGCCGGGACGATGCTCAAGAACCTGGAGAAGAAGGGCAACCCCTGGGGGCTGGCCAAGAAGCAGCGCCTGGAGTGGACGAAGGAGGTCGACTTCGAGGTACCGGTCGTCGGCAAGGACATCGAGGACCTGTCGGAGGTCGACTACCTCTACTGGGTCGGCTGCGCCGGCGCGCTGGAGGACCGGGCCAAGAAGACCACCAAGGCCTTCGCGGAGCTGCTGCACATCGCGGGCGTCTCGTTCGCGATCATGGGCGGCGACGAGAAGTGCACGGGCGACTCGGCCCGCCGTCTGGGCAACGAGCCGCTGTTCCAGCAGCTCGGCCAGGAGAACGTCGCGATGCTGAACATGGCGTTCGGCGTGGACGATGCCGAGGCCGGTGACGGGGCCGAGGCCGGCAGCGGCTCGGCCACCGGGGACGACGGGCCGGCGAAGAGGCCGAAGCCGTCGAAGAAGATCGTCGCGACCTGCCCCCACTGCTTCAACACGATCGCCAACGAGTACCCGCAGCTCGGCGGCGAGTACGAGGTCATCCACCACACCCAGTTGCTCCAGCATCTCGTCGACGACGGCAGGCTTGTGCCCGTGACGCCGGTCGAGGGGCTCATCACGTACCACGACCCCTGCTACCTCGGCCGCCACAACAAGATCTACACGCCCCCGCGCGAGATCATCGCGAAGGTGCCCGGCCTGCGGAACGAGGAGATGCACCGCCACAAGGAGCGCGGCTTCTGCTGCGGCGCGGGCGGCGCGCGGATGTGGATGGAGGAGCGGATCGGCAAGCGCGTCAACAACGAGCGCGTGGACGAGGCGCTCTCGCTGAATCCGGACATCGTCTCGACGGCGTGCCCGTTCTGTCTGGTGATGCTGACCGACTCCGTCAACGGGAAGAAGAACGAGGGTCAGGCGAAGGAGTCCCTCCAAGTGGTGGATGTGGCGCAGCTCCTGCTCGACTCGGTACGGACGCCCGCCGGCCCGGAGGGGTCGGAGGACCACGAGAGCGCGCCGGATCCGGAGCCGGAGCCGGTGAAGTAGGCGACGCGGTCGTGCACCCCGCGCGGAGAGCGTGGGTGACCCCGCGCGGAGAGGTGCTCACACCCGTACGCCCCGGGTGAGCGTGGTGGGAACGGCCGGACCCGGCTGGGAGCGGGTCCGGCCGTTCGCTTTCGTTCCGCGGCCGGGCGGGAGCATCATGTGGCAGGCCGGTGAGGCGGCGGGCCACGGAGGCCGGACGTACGGACGGGACGGATGGGGTGGGGCGGTCGTGCGGATACACCTCGTGACCAGGGCGGTGGCAAGGGCCGCGTCGCGCATGCCGAACAGCACAGCCACGCGAATCACGCGGAAAATGAGAACCACGCAGACCGCGAGCACGCCGAGCGCGGTGAAGACCGGGCGAACGACGCGCACCAGGCGAACGACGCGAACGACCGGAAAGACGGATGCGGCGAGAACCGCGCGGACCGCCCGTGCCCGCGCCGCCGTCTGCGTCTGCGTGTGTACGGCGGCGCTGCTGGCGGGCTGTACGGCCGGCCCGGATCCGGCGGCCGGCGGCGGCAGCGGGGGCACGGCGAAGGCCAAGAACGGCGACACCGCCCCGCTCTCGGGCAAGGCCGGCGCCGTACGCCACCCCGTACCGCGCGGCCGGGGCAGCCGCCTCCCGGACGACCTCAACGGCGACGGCCAGCGTGATCTCGTACTGAACGACCTGGTCAGGGCCCCGGACGACCCGTACGGCGACGACCCGGGCATCGGGATCGTCTACGGCACGGCCGGTGCCGGCGGCGGTCTCGACCCCGCCGTACGGCAGACCCTCGGCCCGCGTACGCACGGCGCCCGGGTGGACGGTGTGCTCCCGGCCGCGTTCGACGCCGAGGCCGTATGCGATCTCGATCAGGACGGCTATGGCGATCTGATCATCGGTACGGATCCGCCGTACGACGGCAACGGCATGCCCCCCGTACCGCTCCAGATCCTCTTCGGCGGACCCACCGGACCGAGCGGCAGGGCGGTGGTCCTCCGGATCCCCGGCAAGGCCCGCTTCGGCAACGAATGGCCCGACCACCCCGTCTGCGGCGACTTCGACGGCGACGGGAAGGTGGATCTCGCGGTCACGGCGAGCGCGGGCCAGGTCAGTTTCCTCCGCGGTCCCTTCACCCGGGCCGGTGCCCCGCGCGGTGCCTCGGCGCCGGTCCCCGGGGGCGGTCCCGTCCTTGAGGCGCCCGCGCCCGCGGCGGACGCGAACGACGACGGTTACGACGACCTCGTGCACTCCGACCGCGCCCGTACACCGGGCCGGGCCGGCCGGGGCGAGCTGCTGCTCGGGGGCCCCGAGGGGCCGGGGCGCCCGGGAGGACCGTACGGTTTCAAGACCGTGACACTGCCGCCCGCGCCCACCCTGCCGGGGGCGGGGCCGGGATCGGGATCAGGAACGGAGCAGGACGCGGGGACGGACCAGGACGCGGGGGCGGAGCCGGGCGCGGGAACGGGATCGCCGGGCAGGGGGAAGGTGATCACCGAGCTTCTTCTCGCCGCCGACTTCACCGGGGACGGGCGCCCGGACCTGGTCACCCGTACGCACCGGGGCGAGACGACGGATCTGATCGCGCTGTACGCGTCGTCCCCGGACGGCGGAGGTGCCGGGGGTGCCGGTGGTGCCACGGGTGCGGGAGGTGTGACGAACCGTCCGGTCATCACGTTCAGCACCTCGATCTTCCTGGGGTAGGCCCCCCTTGACACCTGGGGCAAACCCCCCGGGGTCCCCCTAAGGGATGTCACAGCTCGGCCGCAACTGACGGTCCGTCCCGCCGCCCCAGCCGTCCCACCGGCCGAGACCAGGTACGTTCGATCGCGTGGCTGGATTCAGGATCGGACGCGGCCGGGACAACCGCACCTCGCGACAACAACCGCAGCAGCAGCGGCAGCAACCGCCGCAGCAGCCGTACGGACGGCAGGCGACGCCGCCACCCGGTTACGGGGGCGGGCACCCGGCCCCGCCCCCGTACGGTCAGCAGCAGTGGCCTCCGGCGGGCAGCAGCGGCCAGTACGGCATGCACCGCGGCCCCGGCGGCGGGCAGCACGGCGGCGGTGGCGGACACGGCGAGCCGGAGTACTTCGGCGACCCGCACGGCCCCCAGCCCCCGCACGCCCCCCAGGGCCGGCCGGGCGCGCACGGCGACCCGTACGCCAACAACCCGGGCCACACCCAGGCGTTCAGCCTCGGTGACGACCCGTACGGCGACGGCGCCACCTACAGCGCGGGCGGTGCCCCGGCCCCGGCCGGCCCCCGGCTGCGCTGGAAGGAACTGCTGAGCGGCATCGTGCTGCGCCCCGGGGACACGTTTCTGCGGATGCGTGACTACCCGGTCTGGGGCCCCGCCCTGATCGTGACGTTCCTCTACGGTCTGCTGGCGCTCTTCGGCTTCGACACGGCCCGTGACGACGCCATCAACGCGACGCTGACCACCGCCATCCCGTACGTCCTGACGACGGCCGTCGCCTTCGTCCTCGGCGGCATGATCCTGGGCGCGGTGACCCATACGCTGGCGCGCCAGCTCGGCGGCGACGGCGCCTGGCAGCCGACCGTGGGCCTCTCGATGCTGATCATGTCGATCACGGACGCCCCGCGCCTGGTCTTCGCGCTCTTCCTGGGCGGCGAGAACGGCCTGGTGCAGGTCCTCGGCTGGGTCACCTGGATCGCGTCCGGGGCGCTCTTCACGATCATGGTGGGCAAGTCGCACGATCTGCCGTGGCCGAAGGCGCTGGGCGCGTCGGCGATCCAGCTCGTCGCGCTGCTGTCGCTGCTGAAGCTGGGCACGATCTGACCCGGAGGGTCTCCCCCGGAGGGCACCGGGGCGGGGCCTTCCGCCCCGGCGTCCTCCGCCCGGGCGTCAGGCGTCACACGGCCGCGTGACCGGCCGCGGACCTGGCCGCGGACCGGCCGCGTGACCTACCCGCCCCGCCGTACGACGGGCGGCTGGACGCTCCAGGGGAAGTTGATCCAGCGGTCGGTACGCCTCCAGACGTACTCGCACGTCACGAGGGACTGGGACTTCTCGTAGATGACCGCGCCGCGCACCTCGGCGACATGGTCCGCGCAGAAGTCACGGACGAGCTTGAGCGTCTTGCCGCTGTCGGCGACGTCGTCCGCGATGAGGACCTTCTTGCGGGCGAGGTCGACGACGTCGGGCAGGGGCGCCAGCATCACCGGCGTGGCGAGGGTGGTGCCGACGCCGGTGTAGAACTCCACATTCACCAGGTGGATGTCCTTGATGTCCAGGGCATAGGCGAGAGCGCCGGCCACGAAGACCCCGCCGCGCGCGATGCTCAGCACGACATCGGGTTCGTAACCGTCGTCGGCGATCGTCTGCGCGAGTTCGCGGACGGCCACGCCGAACCTCTCGTACGACAGGTTCTCCCGGGTCTCCGTCATCTCAGCCTTCCCCGCTGTCCCGCCATCCCCACTATCCCGGCCGCCCCCGTAGGGATTGTTCCCGTCGGCGCGGCGTCACACCTGGGTCACACCTGGGTCCGGTGGAAGTTCAGATAGGAGCGCGAGGCCGTCGGCCCCCGCTGCCCCTGGTAGCGCGATCCGTAGCGCTCGGAACCGTACGGGAACTCCGCCGGCGAACTGAGCCGGAACAGACAGAGCTGTCCGATCTTCATACCCGGCCAGAGCTTTATGGGCAGGGTCGCCAGATTCGACAGTTCAAGGGTGACATGCCCGGAGAAGCCGGGGTCGATGAACCCGGCGGTCGAATGGGTCACCAGCCCGAGCCGGCCGAGGCTGGACTTCCCCTCCAGCCGGGAGGCGATGTCGTCGGGCAGCGAGATGACCTCGTACGTCGACGCGAGCACGAACTCCCCGGGGTGCAGGATGAACGGCTCGTCCCCCTCCGGCTCGACCGTGCGCGTCAGATCGGCCTGCTCGACGGCGGGATCGATATGGGGATAGCGGTGGTTCTCGAACACCCGGAAGAACCGGTCGAGCCGCACATCGATGCTGGAGGGCTGCACCATCGATCCGTCGTACGGCTCGATGCGCACGCGTCCGGAATCGAGCTCGGCCCGGATGTCCTTGTCTGAGAGAAGCACGCCCCGAGGATACGCAGAGCGCGCGAGCCCGCCCCCATCGGGCGGTCTCGCGCGCCGGTGCCGACCAGGGTCAGCGCTGTTCCAGCTCCACAGCCTTCACGGGCTCCACCGGCACGGCGTGCCGCAACCGCGCACACCGCGGACACCGGATGAGCCGACCGGGCCCGATCCTCGCGGTGTCGAGCTGCTGCATCGGGAACGTCGCAGTACTGAACACATGCCCTTCGGCACAGCGGACGACGGTGCGCTCCATCAAGTCCATCAGGTCCCTTCCCCAACAAACGCGGACGAACGCCCACACTAGGGGATGAACGGGAGGCCCCCCACCCCGGCACTCCGCCCCCGACCCTACGCCCCAACCCCCGCCCGCCACCCCCACTTCCACCCCCCGACAACGCAAAAACCCCGCGGCGCGATACGCCCGGGGTCCACGATGAGGTAGAGTGTCCGACGATGCGAAGCCGATCACCGGCCGCCTCGCGGGTGTAGTTTAATGGTAGAACATGAGCTTCCCAAGCTCAGAGCGCGAGTTCGATTCTCGTCACCCGCTCCACACAAAAGCCCCAGGCCAGCGGCCCGGGGCTTCGTTGTTGTCTAGACCTCTCATGGCCTCTCGCACCACTTGCGCACCACTTGGGAGGCGGAAACGTCCACTCAGGCGGTGAGCCCCGGGCCCTCCGTTCGCATGTTCGGCGTGCGTCCCGAATGGCGAGATCGATTTCATGTGACTCGCGTCACGTGCCCCTCGTTTGGGCGACCCGCTCGAATCGGTGGCCCGGTCAAGGCAACCCCCTTGCATTAGTGGGGAGTTGAGCGGTCACAAGTAGATCTTCAGCCGCTCACCGATGCCGTTTCTCAGGCTGAAGAGACCGCGTCAAGGGGCCGACGCGTGCCGCGTCGGCCCCCTGGGTGCGGGTGTCGGAGGGGTCAGGCGCGGCGCACCACTGGCGCACCACTTGAGTCGGTGTCCGAGGCGGACCGCCCGTCGCCGTGGCTGCTGACGGCGTCCTTCCGCGCCGCCCGTACGCGGGCGTCGAGGCCCTGAGCGACTTCCTTCTGCCGGTCCATGGGCGAGTGCTGATAGATCAGCGCCGCCTTCTCCGACGACTGGCCGGCGCGCACCATGACGTCCTTGAGCGTGCCGCCGGACTGGGCGACGAGGGTGTTGCCGGTGTGCCGCAGGTCGTAGAAGCGGAAGTTGGGCGGCAGCCCGACCTTGTCCCGGGCCTTGCGCCACTTCCGACCGAAGGTGGAACGGCGGAAGGAGGCGGCCCGCTCGCCGACGAACAGCAGTCCGTCGGGCTCCTTGGCTGCGAACCAGTCGAGATGCCGACGCACATCGACGTACAAGAAGCCCGGCAACACGACCGTGCGCTTCCCCGCCTCGGACTTGGTGTCGCCGGTCACCCGGCGGCCGGTGGTCAGCTCAGGCGCGGCCCGGCTGATGCGCAGCAGGACGGGCTCGTGCTGCTCGGCCTCGCGCCGCTCGCGCGGGCCGGGCTCGTTGGGCAGGACGACGTCAGGCCGCCGCAATTCGGCCTGCTCCTCCGGCCGCAGGCTGGCGTAGGCGGCGAAGTAGACCATCAGCCGCCAGCGTGGACCCATCGCGTCGGCGAGCGCGTCCACCTGCTCCACGGTGGCCACCGGGCGCTCGTCGGCGGACTCCTTGCCCGCCCCCTTGATCCGGCAGGGGTTACGCCGGATCAGCTCATCGTCGGCCGCCGTCTGCAGAATCGCCTTCACGAGCCTGTACGCCTTCGCGACCGTCGTGTCTGCCTTGATGGTCTCCAGACGTTCGGCTCGCCAGGCACGGACCCGGGGCGGAGTGATCTCGTCAAGGTCCCATTGCCGGAAGGCCGGCAGGATGTGCAGCCGCAGCAAGCGGCGGTACAGCTCTTCCGTGGTGGCCGCGAGCTTGCGCTCGTCGACCCAGCACAGAGCGTACTCCTCGAAGTTGACGGCCCCGGCATCCGGGTCGGTCCAGTCACCGCGCGTGAGATCCGCCTCGATCTGGGACAGCCAGATGTCCGCGTCCGTCTTGGTCGCGAAGGTCTCCGGCGCGCGCCGCCGCAGGCCGGTGGGGTCGACGTAGCTGGCCGTCCAACGCCCCGACGCGTACTGCCGCACCGCTCCGAAGCGGCGCTTCGCCGCCTTCTTCTTCGCCATCAGGCCGCCCTCCCGTAGTGGGCACGGGTCCGACGGACAGCGGGCTGGACGGTGTTGGTCTCGATGAACGCGTCAAGCACGCTCCGGGAGACGCGGACATGGCGTCCGACCTTGACGAAGGCGATGCGGCGCTCCGCGACGAGACGGCGGACGAAGCGGACGCCGGTGCCGAGGCGTTCGGCTGCCTCGTCCACGGTGAGGAGGCGGTCGGCGGTGTGGGTCACCTCCTTCGCTGTACGCGGGGGCTGCGTGGAGGCATGGGGTATCGCCGGCCGGGGCAAGGCGGGGTCCTTCCTTCGCAGGCGTGTGGCACGGCAATGCCGGCCTGCGGGGTTGATCGCGTGGGATGGCGGTTGTGTGTACGGGCGTCCGCTCCTGGGGTTTGCGGGCCAGAGGCGGAGGTTGGGCTACGCGTCGCCGCTGGGGCCGCTCTCGCCAGCCGGATGGTCACCCGGCCCTGGTCCGTACGCTTCCAGCAGGTGGCTGTCGGCGGCTTGGGCGATGGCGTTGGAGACCATCACGTCGGCCTCTTCGCGGATGTCGGGGTGTTCGGCGAGGTAGGCGTCGAGGGCGACCCGGGCCTTCGTGAAGGCCGCGCTGGCGCGCTGCGTCTGACGGAAGGCGTCGACGACGGCGTCGATGAGCTCCATGGCACGGGCCTTGGCAGCGAGGTTCGGCGGGCCGACCAGGTTGCGCAGGTCAATGCCGAACACCTCGGCGAAGCCGATCGCCTCGTCCACGTTGATGCGGCGCTTGCGGTTCTCGATGCGCCAGACCGCGGACGGATTCATGTCGAAGCCGGCCTCGTTCAGGCGGTCGGACAGCGAGTTGGTACTCCAGCCACGCGCTTCCCGCTCCAGCTTGATCCGCACCGCGACGTTCTCCTCGCCGCTGATCAGCACGCCCTGCTGGGGTTCTTCGTCCCCCATGACCACCTCCTTCCGTTTGTAGCGGGTCTCTGCCGTTCGCAGGCACAGGTAAAACGATAGCACGCGTCCTGCGGTACGCATAACGCTTCTGCGATCGGCAATCCGTGTGGCATACTGGATAGCCCCACCAGAGAGCACCAAGGAGCCCCGCCCACAAGACGCGAAAAGCCCCCCGGCAGAGCCGGGGGGCCAAGCGCAAACCTCTCAACCGCCATCCCTAGCGATCAACCCGCGAGGCCGGGATTGCCGTCCCATATGGCCCGCAAGCAGAGGAGCTGATTCCAAGTATGCCCGGCCCCCAGCCGAACACGCCATCCTTCCCCGCCACGCCCGCCGCATGGCCCACCGTCGCCATACCCGGCCAGCCCGCGCCCTCCACGCCAGCGTCCCCGGAGCCGCCCGCCGACGAGCCCGATCCCGCCCCGGTCTCCGAAGGCGAGCACGTGCTGGCGGACCTCCGGGAGGAGATCAAGCGGTTCGTCGTGATGCCGAGCGAGGAGGCGCTCACGGCGGTCACGCTCTGGGTGGCGGCCACCCATCTCCAGACCGCGTGGCAGCACGCGCCCCGCCTGGCCGTGGTCGGTCCGGCGAAACGCTGCGGCAAATCACGGCTCCTGGACGTGGTGACCGAGACCGTGCACGCCCCGCTGATCACCGTCAACGCCAGCCCGGCAGCGATCTTCCGGTCAATCACGGCAAAGAACCCGCCCACCCTGCTCGTGGACGAGGCCGACACCCTGTTCGGCACCCTCAAAGCAGCCGAACGCAACGAAGACCTGCGCGGACTGCTCAACGCCGGACACCAGCGCAACCGCCCCACCCTCCGTGTCACCGGCCCAGAACACACACCGGTCGCCTTCCCCACCTTCGCGATGGCCGCCCTCGCTGGCATCGGCGACCTGCCCGACACGATCATGGACCGGTCCGTGGTCATCCGCATGCGCCGCAGGGCTCCAGGCGAGACCGTCGCCGCTTTCCGCACCGGCCGGGACACCCCCGCCCTCCACGCGCTGCGCGACCGCCTGAGCGCATGGCTGCACCCGCTGCATGCCACCGCGATGAGCATGGAGCCCGTCATGCCGGTCGAGGACCGCGCCGCGGACACCTGGGAGCCACTGGTCATCGTCGCCGACCTGGCAGGCGGACAGTGGCCGGCCCTCGCCCGTACGACCTGCTCGGCCATGACCGCCCACGAGGCCGGACAGGACGAGGACGCCGGACTCCGCACCCGCATCCTTGTCGACATCCGCCGGGTCTTCACCGCCGAAGGCAACCCGGCAACCCTGCGCACAGGCCGCCTCATCCAGCAGCTCAACGCCGACCCCGAAGCGCCCTGGGCCGAGTACAGCGTGCAGGGCCTCACGCCGCGCGGCCTGCAACTGCTGCTGAAGGACTACGGCATCAGCTCGGCCAACCACCGTTTCCCCGGTGGCACCCAGGCCAAGGGCTTCGCCCGCAACCAGTTCCTCGACGCCTGGGCCCGCTACTGCCCCGCACAGGAACCGGCGCCCGCCGCCGCGGTCGGCCCGTAACCCGTAGCCACTCGTCGCACTCGTCCCCGCGCAGGTCAGCACGGGGACGAGTGCGGCACCCGCAACGAGTCAACCCGACATCACCACTTCACCCGTACCTGCCCTGAACAGGCACGCGACGAGTGGTACGAGTCACCACCCCTCGGCAGCCAACCGCCGCCCCCGCCCAGGCCGGTGGCCGCCACACACCCTTCCCGGAGTACTTCCGCATGCCCCCCGCCATACCCACCGCCCCGGTGCCCACCCCCGGAAGCGCCGCGATCCGCGCCGGCATCACCCTCCTCGGCACCATCGGCTTCGCCCTCTCCTACGACGCCCTGCGCCAGATGGCCGTCGCCATCCACATCCGCGGGCTCCTGACCTACACCTTCCCCCTCGTCATCGACGGCTTCATCGCCATCGGCGTCGGCGCCCTGCTCATCCTGCGCACCGCCCCGCTGCCATCCCGCCTGTACGTGTGGGCGCTCGTCGGCATCGCCACCGCCACCAGCATCTGGGCCAACGCCCTGCACGCCATCCGCCTCAACCAGCAGACCCACAGCACCGGACTCCATCTCGACGACCTCACCGTCGGCGCCCTCTCCGCCATCGCACCGCTCGCCCTCGCCGGATCCGTCCACCTCTACCTCGTCATACGCCGCCACCCCACACGGCCCCAGCCACCTCGACCGGCGCAATCCGCCACACCACAACGCCACCCGGGCCCCGAGGCCGCAACGGCTTCTCCGGGCCAGCCCGAAACCGCACGGCCGAACACCCATGTGGCGAATTACGCGCCCGAAGTGGCGGAACGCCCGGCGGACGGCGCAAAGCCAAAAGGCCGCCAGCCCAGCGCCACCATGGATGAACTCATCACCATCGGCCGCAACGCGCCCCGAGGCCCCGACGGCAACATCTCACGCAGCGCCGTCGAGAAAGCGATCCGCGCCCAGGGCCACTCCATCGGCAAGGACCGCCTGGTCGAAGCCACCCGCGTGCTCCAGGAAGAACTCGACCACGCCCACGCCTGAAATCCCACGCGCACCCAAGCCATCCGCAGCCCCGTCGCCCGTCCCTGCCGATCAACCAAGCCAGGGACGGGTCTCGGCCCCCGCAACCGATCCGTTCCAACCCCACGAACCCGCCCTGGAGCAGAGAAATGCACGACCAGCACCACCAACTGACCACCGCGCCAAAGCAGATGATCACGGCCCCAGACACAGGCGGAGCAAGGAATGGCGCTGGACCGTCCACCGGCCGGTCCAGCACTGTCTCCGCCCCGGGGGTGGCGGAGGAACTCGGGCACCAGGGGGCGCCCGAGGAGGAGAAGCCCCGCGACACCACCGCCCCATCGCTGCCACGCGCCGCCGACGAAGCCGCGCTCCACCGCGTCGCCCGCCGCCGCAAGCGCGACACAAGCCAGCGCAAAGAGCGCGTCGACGTCCGCTACAGCGTCGACGAAAAGACCGAGATCCTCGCCAAGGCGCGGTCGCTGAACATCGCAGGCGCCCACTACGTCGGCGCCGTCGTCATGGCCCACGTCCACGGCGACCTCACCCTGCCCGGCCAGCGCACCCCACTCGACGACTACATCGACGAACTCGCCGCTCTGCGCACCCAGGTCGCCAAGCTCGGCACCAACGTCAACCAGATCGCCCACCGCCTCAACGCGAACGGTTCCGCACACCCTGTGGACACAGCAGTCCTCGCCGAGGCCAGGCACGCCCTTACGCAGGTCCACGCCACACTGGCCGATCTCGACGAGAACGCGGATCGAGCGGTGTCCGCGAAGGCGGCGTAGGTGATCGCGAACATCGTCAAGCCCGGCCGCAGCACACGCGGCGTCATCAACTACCTCTACGGTCCCGGCCGGGCCAACAAACACACCGATCCCCACCTGGTCGCCTCCTGGGACGGCTTCGCCCCCGATCCAGGACGCTCGGCCGACGAAAACGCCGCCCGCGCCCAGCTCGCCAAGGCCATGGACCTGCGCGTCAAGCAGGCAGGTGACCGCGCACCGGACGGCCATGTCTGGCACTGCTCGGTACGGGCCGCCCCCACCGATCGCGTCCTCACCGATACCGAGTGGGCCGCCATCGCCCGCCGAGTCGTCTCAGCAGCAGGCATAGCCCCCGAAGGCGACCCGGACGGATGCCGCTGGATCGCCGTACGCCACGCAGACGACCACATCCACATCGTCGCCACCAAGGTCCGAGGAGACCTCACGCCAGCACGGAACTGGAACGACTACCGCCACGTCAACAAAGAACTCATCGCCATCGAAACCGAACTCGGCCTGTTCCAAGTCGAGCGGGGCGACCACACCGCCGCCAAACGCCCCACCCGTGCTGAGAAAGAGAAAGCCACCCGCAGGGGACACCAGCTCACCGCCCGCGAGCGCCTGCGCGGACACGTGCGCGCCGCCCTGGCCGGAGCCGCAAGCGAGGACGAGTTCTTCGCTCGACTCACAGAAGAGGGTGTACGCGTCAAAATGCGCATCGCACCGTCGGGCGACGCCATCGGCTACTCCGTCGCCATCGTCGGCGACCGCAACGCCGACCGCGATCCCATCTGGTTCTCCGGCGCCAAACTCGCCCCCGACCTCTCCCTTCCCCGCATCCGCCAACGCCTCACCGCAAGCAACCTCCCACACGACGAGGGAACCGGCACCGCACCGACACCCCAGCGCGGACCCTCGTACGCCCGTCGCAACGCCGTCACCACGGCAACCCAGGCCCTTGACCTACTGAACAGCGATGACGAGGGCGCAGCCGCCGCCCAATTGGTCGGCGCAGGCGAACTCCTCGACGCCCTCGCCCAGACCTCGGCCGCCCAGACCCTGAACGAGCTGCAAGAAGCAGCCCGTGCCTTCGAACGCGCCACCCGCTCCCACATCCACGCCCAGCGCACCCACTACCGCGCTCTACGCAAAGCCGCCCGCGACATCATCCGCGCCGGCCCCTCCCTCGGCCGAGGCGAGGACGGCGCCGCCAGCGCAATGATCATCGACACCCTCATCTTCCTCGCCATCGCCGCCGCCCACTGGCACGCCGCCCACAGCCACACCCAGCAAGCCGCCGCCTCACACCAAGCCGCCCAGCATCTGCGCACCGCCTACCGCGCCGCCGCACAGACCCCCATGGCCGAGATGCGCGCCTACGGCCAGAGCCTGCCGCCCCACACCACGGCCCACTACGCCGACACCCTCCGCGCCGTTCTGCCCGAACACGCCGACCGCATCCAGGGCGAGCCGAACTGGCCCGCCCTCGCCGCCACCCTCGCCGAAGCCCAGCGCGCCGGACACGACACCACCGCCCTTCTCCACAGGGCTGTGGAAACAAGGGAATTGGCTACTGCCGACTCACTCAGCGATGTCCTCATCTGGCGCCTTCGCCACCACGCCGAACTCCCCGCCGCCGCGACACCACCACGACCTGCGAAACGCGGCGTGCCCCAACTCCAGAGCGCTGCGGCCATCCAGCCGCCCAACTATTCACCGCCGTCCCCGCCCAGCGCCCGAAGCGGCCGGGGACGTTGATACGGAAACCGCATACGCGAACAGGCGCCGACGTGCCTCGGGAGGGAGAAGGTGTCGTCAGTCCCGCGCGTCGTCCCAGTAGTCCGCGAGCATCTCGCCCGGCCAGCCGGGTTCGCGTACCTCGCCACGCGGGCCCATCTCCCTGAAGTAGGGAGCAAGGTCGTAGACCGGGCTTCCGTCGATCGCGTCTAGGTCGGTGACGTGCAGGTCCAGGCCGTCGACCTTCAGCAGCCGGGGGAAGGACTGGGCGAGCTGGTTCGGCCGGCGGTGGTTGCGGTGGACGAACGTCCCGGTGGACGGCCACTCAGGATTGTTGCGGGGACTGCGGGCGTGGAGAGCGACGTCGTCGGGCGACGCCTTGTGGAAGTGCCAGACGACCAGCAGGTGGGAAAACTCCTCCAGGCCCTGGACGACCTCGACGGGGTAGTCCGGGTTCAAGCGGATGATGGCCGTCCCGGTCCAGTGGTCGTCGATGGGCTCGGCGCGTCCGCCGACCACGGTGGCGATGGGCTTGATCTCCAGCGACTTCGTCATGCGATCCGCACTCCCCTTCGAGCCTCCGTGGCGACGGCGTCAATCTACTCGGGCAAAATATGCGGCAGCCCGCGCATCCAGCTCGGCGACCGCCGGGATGCCACGGCGCCGGTACGGAGAGACAAGATGGCGCATATCCACGACCGCCTGCCGTGCACGACCGGAGTAAATGCCCTCCTCCATCGCGTCCAGGACACCACCCCAAGTGGCACACGCTTTCGTCCACGCTCCCGCTCGCGATCTGCGTGGCACCGAGGTATCCGAGCGTCACCGCGTGCGTACGGCGAAACGCGGCACCACGTGTCCGAACGCCGCGACGGAACTTTGATGTGCTGGCCATGTTGCTGGAGGAACCGTTCATGGCACACCGCTACCTCCACCGGAAGTGGTCGCAGGCGCGGCAGGTACACATGAGGTATGAGGCCGCGGGCGGAGAGCGCGACAGCGAGGGGGACTTGGTCGGCTACGACCACTGGCGTGTATCCATAGAGAACGCGAGTGACACACCGCTGAGCAACGTTCTGGTGCGCTTCGGCGGCGCCTACGTGGCAAGCGAGGTTTACGACGAGTCAGAGCGGGACCTTCCCAGCCAGGGGCGCCAAATCGCGCCCGCTCACCGCATAGGGCCCGTCGGACGTTCGTCTTCATGTCGCAGCGTTGGCCGGCGCATGTGGTCGACAACAACCGGCCGCACGTCTTCTTCTCGGACGACGCGAGCGTCCGGTGGCATCCCGACCGTAACGGCGTCCTGGCGGAGCATCCGGAGGGTGAGCCCGAGCAGTGATCTTGGAGTCGCGGCGAAGGAGCGCCTCCAGCTCGATTCCTTCAGATGTAGGTAAGTCCGCTGGGTAGAGTCGTGTTACGCCGAGAGGAGAGGTAGTTGCATGGCCACTAGCGAGATTGTGATTGCGCAAACGACCATTGACGACGAGGGCCGGGCGAAGGCGCTGGCACGGGGGGCTGTTGAGAAGCAGTTGGCGGCGTGCGCTCACATCGATGCGCCGTTCACAGCCGTCTACAGGTGGAAGGGTGCCATCGAGACCGCGCAGGAGTGGCGAATCTCGTACAAGACCACGACCGACCGACTCCCGGACCTCGCGGCGTGGGTAGCGGAACAGCACACTTACGAAGTTCCGGAGTGGATCACTCTTCCCGTGACCGGAGGGTCCGAGGCGTACCTGTCTTGGGTTGTCGAGGAGACGACTGCGGCGTAACTCCCCGCCCCCGCGCGCATCGGCGTTCGCGTCCCGAGTACTCGTCCGCTGCCGGTGGCGGAGTGAGGACTCAGGACGCGAATTGCTCTAGGTGGTAGGAGAGTTCCCGTTCCCTACGGGGAAGCCGGGCCGCGACTGCCCGGGCTCGCTCTTTACCCATGGTGTTGGGCTTGGCCCGTGCCGCAGCCGCAAACGCATGTGAGACGTAGACCCCCCGGTCAACGTCACCTCCGCGAAGCAGCGCCGAGGCCAGATCACCCAGAACGACAACGCCGGAATCCGGTAGAGCCTCCCCTAGACGTGCTACCGCGCTGTCCGCGGTGGTGGTCAATTCCTTGCGCCGCAAGTGCCCATACACCGAGAGCGCCAGCGAGTCCATCCGGTACGGGGTCACGAACCGGACCCACGCTTGTTCATTGACGTGATCCGCGAAGTCATAGGCAAAGCGGGCACGCTCCAACGCACGCATCGCGCCCGTCTCATCTCCGGTCTGAGCCGCCTCCTCGGCCTGCCTGCCGTGGACCCAGGCAGCAGCGGTTGCGTTGCCATGGCCTCGAACGTCCTGAGCCGCCTGGGACAGCAGTTCCAATGCCTTCTTCGGCGTGGCGGCGCCATAGCTGGCGTAGGTCAAGGCCAGCCCCCTCAATGGCGGGTGCCCGGCGGCCTCTGCACACTCTGATGTGACCTTGTAGTAGGCACCAGCCTTTTGGTGCTCCCCCAGATCCCAGGCCACCCATCCGGCAAGGGCAGCGGTCTCACCGGCGGCGATCGTGAGAGCCCGCTCGTACTCGCCGGCATGAGTCAGAGCGGCAGTGATCGCGTCCAGGTGTGATTCGACCACGCTTTGCAGTCGGCGACCGCTAAGGTCCAGCTCGCTTAGGTGCAGTTCGGCGGCTCGATCAACGAGCGCCGCCGCAGAGGCCGAGTCGATCGTGGATCCCTTGCCGAGCGCGAAGGCAAGTCGCCCCCACGGTTCGGCAGCGGCAGCCGCTCCAACAGCGGCGCCCCCAAGTAGCGTGCGGCGCTTCACGTCGTCCTGGTCCTCCTTCCTCCGCCTGGCACGAGCTGCCTTGGCTTCCTTCTGTAGCTCCTCGAATGGGACACCGCAGGCCACGGCGATATGCGCAAGCGTGTGGTTTGTCGGGATGTTCTCAGAATGCTCGTAACGGTTGATCTCTCGGCGGGTCACGGTGTGTCGGCCGGACACAGCGTTGATCGCGGCTGCCTGCTGTTCCTGGGTTCGTCCCGCTTCCTTGCGGAGTCGGAGGAGCAGTTCGGCGAACGGATCTGCTGTCATGAGTGTGCCCTTGTCAGTGGACGGAATCCAATCATGTCCTTAATTCCGCACTGCAGTTTCCCCCTTGACAGATATTTTCCCCCTCACGATTCCCCTGTTGGGCAACATCGTCACGCGGTCCGATGGGCACATGACCACGCTCCGAAAGGCGGCCCCTCACAGCCGGGGCAGCACAGACAGCATCGCGGCCGATGCCTGCGCGCCAGGCGAGAGGTCAACCCCCAAGGACAGCGGGCCCAAGCCATTGCGCACAGACATGTCGGTGGGGGCGCACGCACACGAGGCAGTGCCTCTCCCTGACACGTTGCAGGACTGGGAGACGAGGCGTGCCGCGCGACACACCCACGCCGCACGCCGCAGTGCCCACCTGGGAGGCTCCCAATGACCCCCACCACACCCGTCGCAACGGTCGCAGCAGAACTGCTGTCCCAGACCTCCGACGGCTTCGCGGTGGCGTTCCCCCCGGACAAGACCCGCGTTGCCCGCATGCGCCGTATCACCGGGGCCCACCTGCGGCTGTGGAAGGTCCCCGATCCCGAGGCCGAGAACATCGTGCTCGCCGTCTCCGAGCTGGTCACCAACGCCATCCGGCACGGCCGGGGAGACGTCGAGCTGCGAGTGCTGCGCACCCTCGACGAGCTGCGCATCGAGGTCACCGATGGCAACCCGACCCGGGCGGCACTGCGCTGCGCGGACGCCGTGGACGAGACGGGCCGCGGCCTGTTCCTCGTCGCCGTCTTCGCGCAGGACTGGGGCGTCAGCGACGACGGCATGACGACGTGGTGCACATTCCGCGTCCCCGAAAGGAAGCCGTGATGGTCACCCTCGCGGACATCACCCCCGTGGTCTGCGGGCCCGTCTCCACCCAAGAGACGACAATGCGCAGGCTCGTTGACGCCCTGACCCGCTCGCTCGCAGACGACGGGATCAGCGACGACCTCTACGACATCCTGAACGAGGTCCTCTGCGAGCAGGCCGGCCCCGCCCCAGCGGCCCCCGGCCGCACGGTAAACAGCCTCTTACCCCGTCTCCGTCTTCCCCTGCCGCACCGGACGCGGCAGCACTCCGCCCATGTGCTGAGTGATGAGGAAGCCGCGCGGATCAGCGACAGGTTCCGCAGGGCAACGACCCAGCTCATGCAGGTCGCACCGCACCGTGTCGCGACGTATCCCGCCGAGGAACTGCGTCTCCTGCTTGCTCTGCACGACGAGCGTCCGGAACCGGGCCAGGCCGTACCTCACCTCCGTCGGTTCGCTCTCGCCATCCTCGCTCTCCTCGACCTGATGGGAGACGACAAGTGATGCGCTCCCCCGGCGGCAACCCCACCCAGACATCCTGTCGCGCCGAGCGGCCCACAACCTCGGGCGGACGCGGTGATGCGTCCCACGTCGGCCCGGTTGACCACATGGCCACTCGTCCGGCCCCACCGGAACTGACCTCAGACAGGGGGATTCATGAAGCACACACTGGAGACTGACCGCGCGTCGATGCGTGAAAGGCTTGCCGACCCCACGCTCCTGGACTCGGCGTTCGCCGTGCCCGTAGGTGAGACGGACGGCAAGACGCGGTACCGGCTCGCCGTGCCGGTTGGCGGCTCCCGCCGGGCGGGATCTCTCACCGTCGCGAACGATGCCGAGGCGGAGGCGACGCTGTCGGCGCTGGCCGGCAGGCAGGGATTCCCCTCCGTACGTTTGCGCGGGACCGGAAGCGCTCACAGCGCGCGCCGAACGGTCATCTGGGGAGACGACTTTCCCCGCGGTGACGCCGTGACCCGTTGGAAACACCTCGGCTATTCCGACGAGGCGATCGTCCGATACGAACAGCAAGCCCTGAAGGGCCTGTAAGGACAGCAGATGTCTCGTCCACCGCAGGACTGATTGCAGCGGACAAGACGCCTCTACTGACTCTCCTAGGATTCCCATGCACCCAAAGCCGCTGGACACGTCACCGTCAGTCCATGCCTTACTCGGCGCAGAACTCAAATACCACCGCGAAAAGGAAGGAATGTCACAGGGAGAGGTCGGGCATCAGCTTTTTGTGACCGGCGCGTTCATCGGAATGCTGGAGGCGGGCACGCGCAGGATCCGGCCCGAAATCGCGCCCAGGCTTGACGACCTCTTCGACACCGGAGGGTTTTTCTTCCGAAACTGTGACGCGCTGAAGAAATTACGACAACCCGACCAAAGCATTGAAGCAGCCAAGGCCGAACAGAACGCAAAACGTATCCACGAGTATGCCCCACAGGTCATCCCGGGAATATTGCGAACAAAGGCGTACGCGCAAGCGGTCCTCCATTCCGGCCTCCCAACAGCAGCCGAGGACGCGATCAAAGACCTGCTTACTCCAGTGCTCGAACGCGCAAAGATGCTCCAAGACGCAACAGGGCCCGCAGTGTGGACCGTACTTGACGAGGCTGCCCTACGGCGGATGATCGGCGGCCCTGCAGTGATGGCCGAAGCACTGCGCCACATCGCCACGCTGATGCGCCGGCGCAGAATCATCGCACAGGTACTGCCATTTGCGGCCGGCGGACACCCGGCAATTGAAGGCGCACTGAAACTGATGACCTTCTCGGATGCACCGACACTTGCCTATCTGAAATGCTTCGCGTCTGGCCAGTTGTTTGACGATCCAGAAACAGTGGCGCAATACGAATTTGCATACAGCCTAATTGCGGCGAGTTCACTGTCGCCGCCTGACTCCTTGGACCTGATCGAGTCCATGGCCGAGCATTACGACCTGAAAAGCGGGCGCACGTACAATCTGGGCCCCGTCCTCTTGCGTAAATTCGAGCATCTCGAACAACAGCCTCGAATTTCCCCCTAAGGAGACGCTAGCTCCTGGAATCCCACTTCTCGACTTTGCCCGACCGCCCGAACGAAAGGAGGAGGAAGAACACCCGTGGCCAGCCACGGAACTGTGTTTCAGCCGAACTCCGGAGGCCCTTCCGGCGGCGCGTACCCGTCCCCCAGAGACTGCGACCTGGTTAGCGTCGCAGCCGACCGCCAGGCCAGGACGCCTATCAGCCCGCGCAGTTGTCCGAGACACCACGTAAGGAACCCCCTCTGTGACCGATGCGACCGTGAATCCCGACGAGGCCACCAAGCTCCGCAACAAGACCGTCGACCAACTCAAGGAGGACGGCACGATCGTGTCGCCCGGCGTCGAGGCCGCCATGCGAAAGGTGCCCCGGCACCTGGCCGTACCGGAGGCGTCGCTCGACGACGCGTACAGCACCTACAACGCCGTGATCACCCAGGAGGACGAGCACGGCCATCACACCAGCTCGGTTTCCGCTCCGCAGGTCCAGGCGATGCAGCTGGAACAAGCCGACATCCGCCCTGGCGACAACGTCGTGGAGTTCGGCACGAACGGGCCCAACGCCGCGTACATCGCTGAGCTGGTGGGTGACACGGGTCAGGTCACCACGGTCGACATCGACGCCGACGCCGACGCCCGCGCCACGCGCTTCCTCGCCGAGACCGGCTACTCCCGCGTCCGCGTCCTGACGGCTGACGCTTCAGACGGCGTTCCCGAGTACGCGCCGTACGACGCCATCGTGGTGACCGTCGGGGCCTGGGATGTCCCGCCCGCCTGGCGCGAGCAGCTGACCGAAGGCGGCCGGCTCGTCGTCCCGCTGCGTATCCGGAGCCTGACGCGCACGTACGGCTTTGTCCGCGAGGGCGACCGTCTGGTCAGCTCCAGCGCTCACGTGTGCGGCTTTGTCCCCATGCAGGGCGAGGGCGCCCACGACGAGCAGCGGCTGCCCTTGGGCGACGGGGTCAGTCTTCGGTTCGATGACGGGCCTACCGTGGACCCCTCCTCGCTGGAGGGTGTGCTGCGCACCCCGCGCGCTGAGACGTGGACCGGTGTGACCGTGGGCCGCACCGAACTCATCGGCACGCTCCAGATGTACCTGGCGACCATGGCGCCCGGGTTCTGCATCATGTCCGTCGACCAAGACTCGGACACCGCCGTGGTCGAGCCCAGCAACAAGGGCTTTTCCATGGCCGCGGTCCGTGGCCCGAACTTCGCCTACGTACTGGTGCGCCGGACCCCGGACGACAAGAACGTCGAGTACGGCGTCCACGCCTTCGGCCCTGATGGCGCCTCGTTCGCCGGCGAAATCGCCGATCTCATTCGCGCCTGGGGCAAGGAGCACCGCGGGGGACCCGGCCCGCGCGTCGCCATCTACCCGGCCGGTACCCCTGATGACCAGATTCCCGGCGATCAGGTCATCGACAAGAAGCACAGCCGGATCTCGGTCTCCTGGTCGGCCGCGTAGTACGCGGTGCCGGGCCAGGACTTCATGCACCACCCCATCGAGAAAGGGAGAGTGATCGCATGACCACTGCCATGCTGGCCGAGCCGCCGGTTGCGGATCTGCTCGACGACGACTTCCAGCTGGACGTGCGCGTCGTCATCGCCGAGCACCCGGACCGCAAGCTCATGTGCTCCACGAGCGACGGCTGCGGCAACACCTGCGCCAACGGCGCCAGCTCCTGCAACTCCTTCATCGAGGACCCTTCCTGACGGGTCCTTCCATCGTCGGGGGGGGGGGGGGGCGGGGGGGGGGGGCCCCCCGGGCCCCCCCGGGGGGGCCGGGGGGGCCGGGGGGGGCCCGGCCCCCCCCGCGCCCCCAAGCCCCACCCCGGCGGGCCCCGCCCGGCGCCCCCCCCCCGGGGGGCGCCCCCCCCCCCCGCCCCCCCCCCCCCCGACGACACCCGTATGCGCGTCCCATAGGAGGAGGAGAAACCTGTGGCACACGGATCACCCATCGGCTACGAGTGGCAGCACGGCGCACTGCTACGTGCCTCCACCGCTGCCGGTGCGATACCCCTGCCCGACCTGGACATGTACGGCGACGACGCGGCCACGCAGGGCCGGGCATGGCTGGCCACGGTGTGGCGCGACCAGGTGCCCGAAGCGCTGGCCGCTGCCAGCCCCATCCTGTTCCAGCAGGTCGCCGCGATCCTGGACGGCAAACACACCGACTCCCGGCGTGTACGCCGAGCCGTCCTGTCGCTGGCCTCGTACCTGTTGCGCTGGAGCCACCGGGCCACACCATTCGGTGTGTTCGCCGGGGTCGCCCCCGCGCAGGCCGGCCGGGCCACGCGTGTGGTGTGGAGCGACAAACAGCGGACCGTGCTCCGCGCAGACGCCGACTGGCTCACCGACGTCATCACCCGCCTCGAACAGTCCCCCGGACTGCTTGCCCGGCTGGACGTCGTCGCCAACAACGCGGGCCAGCGGCGCGGCAACCGGCACGTCGTGCCCGGTCTGCCGTCCGACGCGCACACCAAGCTGCTGGCCCCGGTCGAGTTGTCCATCCGCCGTACCCGGCCCGTGGCCGCTGCCCTCACCGCAGCCGCAACGCCCGTCCCGTACAGCGCCCTGCTGCGCGGCCTGGCCGAGCTGTTCCCGGCCGCCCGCCCGGAGCAGCTCTCCAGCCTCCTCGCCGGCCTTCTGTCCAAGCACATCCTGATCAGCAGCCTTTGGCCGCCGATGACGTGCACCGACACGCTCAACTACGTGTGCGATCAGCTGGTGAAGGCAGACGCGGCCAGCATTCGCGACATCGCAGACCTGGCGTCCCGGCTCGCGTCGATCCGGGACGGCGTGAACCGCCCGGACACCGTGGCCCCGTGGGCACCCGGCGCCCGGCTGACTCAGAGCATGCAGGACGTGAGTGCCACCGCCCGCGTGCCGCTGCTGGTGGACACCGTCCTGGACGGCGACGTTCAGATCCCTGAGCATCTGGTGTGCGAAGCTGCCGAAGCCGCCACCGTCATGTACCGGCTGACGCCGCACCCGTACGGCTATCCGCAGTGGCGGGACTACCACCAGCGGTTCCGCGCGCGATACGGGGCCGGGGCGATGGTGCCCGTCCTGGACCTGGTGGCCGACAGCGGTCTCGGCTTCCCCGCCGACTACCTCGGTGCGGATCGCACTCGCGCCCCACGCCAACTGGTCGAACGGGACGAGACCATCCTCACCCTGCTCCAGCAGGCCATGCTCGACGACAGCCCCGAGATCGTCCTCACCAAGGCGATGGTCTCCGAACTCGCGGCCGGCGACACCGAACTCTTCCTCCCGGTTCCGCGGGCGGAGGTCGCGGTGGAGATCCACGCCGCGTCGCTGGACGCCGTCCAGCACTCCGACTACCGGCTGCTGATCACCGGGGCGCCTCGTCCGGGCAGCAGCATGCTCGGGCGCTTCGCCCATCTGCTTCCGCCCGAGGCGCAGTCCGCTCTTGCGTCCAGCTACGCGACCGCCAGCCCCGGAGCGATCCCCGCTCAGCTGTCGTTCCCTCCGCGCCGCCGCCGCAACGAGAACGTCACCCGCACCATGCGGCTGCTCCCGCACGTCATCCCGTTGGGGGAGCACCCCGCGCCCGGCCCAGGTGTCATCCCGCTGACCGACCTGGCAGTGACCGCGGACGCCCGGCAGTTCTACCTCGTGCAGATGTCCACCGGCCGCCGTATCGAGCCCCGTGTCCCGCACGCGCTGGAAGCCTCGGTGCACACACCGCCCCTCGCCCGGTTCCTGGCGGAGATCACCATCAGTCGCTGCGCCGTGTACAAGGCGTTCAACTTCGGCGCCGCCGCGCGCCTGCCGTACTTGCCGCGCGTGCGGTACAAGCGGACCGTACTCGCGCCCGCACGTTGGCTGCTGGCCGCCGAGGACCTGCCCGGCCGCACTGTCTCGATGCCCGACTGGGAGACCGCCCTGCACCGCTGGCGGGACAGGTTCCGTGTGCCCGACCGCGTGGCCCTGGTCGAGTACGACCAGCAGCTGCCCATCGACCTGTCTCAGCATTTGCATCGGGCGGTGCTGCGGGCCCGGCTCGACAGCACCCGCCGTATCGAGCTGCGCGAAACCCCCGGCCCGGAGGACCGCGCCTGGATCGGCCGCCCGCACGAACTGCTGATCCCCCTGAAGCTGGCGAACACCGCGGGCCTCCGCTCCGAGCCACCCGCGCTCACAGCACCGGCCGCAACCACCAGGGCTCTGATGCCGGGACGGGCGTCGATCCTGCACGCTCAACTCCAGGCTCACCCGCAGCGTTTCGGCGAGATCCTGACCGGACACCTGCCAAGCCTGCTCGCCGAGTTCACCGACCCGCCACGGTGGTGGTTCCGCCGTCACCGCGACACCACACGGCCCGACTCCGACCAGCATCTGGCGCTGTACCTACACCTGCCGACTCCGGACGACTACGGCGCGGTCTCCGCCATCCTCCACGACTGGGCCGACGCTCTGCACGACCAGCGCCTGGCCTCCCGCCTGGAGCTGGCCACCTACCGGCCGCAGACCGGCCGCTACGGTCACGGCCCCGCCCTCGATGCGGCCCACGCGGTATTTGCTGCCGACTCGGCCGCCTGCTTGGCGCAGATACGCCTCACGTCCGGCGACAGCCACACCGGCCACGCTCTCACCGCCGCGAGCATGTACGACCTGGCGACACGGTTCACCGGCGACGCGGACCAGGCGGCCGACTGGCTGACCCGCCACCTGCCCCGCGAGCACGGCCCACTCGACCGGGCCCTGCTGCGTCAGACCCTCGCCCTGGCCCACCCCGACGGGGCGGCACTGCGGTCCACCCCCGGCGGCCCGGACGTGGCCGCCGCCTGGCAGGACCGCGCCTCCGCCCTGCACATGTACCGCGATCAGCTGGCCCGGCAGCGCGACCCACACACCGTGCTGATGTCCCTTCTCCACCAGCACTACATCCGCGCGCTGCCCGTCGACCCCGACCACGAACGCCTCACTGGCCGGCTCGTCCGAGCCTGTGCCCTGCGCCACCGGGAGAGCCGACCGTGACCACCACAACCAGCCCGGCCGATTCCTTCGCCCGGCGCCTGACCACCCCCGCACCCCCGCCCGACGACCAGCCCTGGGCCGCGCAGTCCCTGGCCGTCGGCGCAGCCGGTACCGCCCTGCTCCACATCGAACGAGCCCGCACCGGGAACGGCACCTGGCAGCAGGCACACACCTGGATCAAGAGCGCCGTCGCCACCGACGTCAGCGCCGCAGACACCAGCGGCCTCTACCTGGGCGCGCCCGCCGTCGCGTTCATGCTCAGCTGTGCCGTCACCGCCGACTCGGCCCGCTACCACGACACCGCGGCCACCATGGACCGGCACATCACCGATCTCACTCACCGCCGCGCCGATGCCGCCGACAGCCGTCTGCGCAGCGGACACCGGCCCACCTTCCACGAGTATGACGTCTTCTACGGAATGACCGGCATCGGCGCCTACCTCCTGCGCCGCGCCCCAACCGGAAACGCGATCGAACGTGTCCTCTCCTATCTCGTGGCGCTGACCCGGCCCATCCGAGACAGCGATCAGGGGGAGTTGCCCGGCTGGTGGGTCGGCCATGACCCGAACCTCGCCCAGTCCCGGCAGTTCCCCGGCGGGCACGCCAACCTGGGTGCGGCTCACGGCATCACAGGCCCGTTGCTGCTGCTCGCCCGTGCCCTGCGGCAGGGCCTGACCGTCGACGGCCACCATGGCGCCATCGACACCATTCTCGGCTGGCTCGACGCGTGGCGGCAGGACGGCCCCGGCGGACCCTGGTGGCCCGAACACCTTCACCTCGGCGACCTCCACGCGGGCACCCCCGGACAGACCGGCCCGGCCCGCCCCAGCTGGTGTTACGGAACCCCCAGCATCGCCCGCGCCGGACAACTCGCCTCCATCGCCCGCCACGACACCGCGCGACAGCACCTGTACGAGGACGCCATGGCCCGCTGCCTGACCGACCCCGGCCAACTGTCCACGATCGCCGACACGAGCCTGTGCCACGGCTGGGCCGGCGTTTACCAGACCGCCTGGCGCACCGCCCAAGATGCTGTCACCCCCGCCTTACGCGCTGCCCTGCCCGGCATCGCCGCCGCCCTGACCCGGCACGCCCACCCCGGCCCCGATCCCGGCCTCCTGGAAGGCGACGCGGGCACCGCCCTCGCCCTGACCACCGCAGCGCACGACGCTGCGCCGATCTCGGGATGGGACGCATGTCTGCTGATCGACTGAACCAACCCGCCCGCGTGGAAGCGACCTTGCACGCCGTGCTGGAGGTCCTGGCCGGTGCCGGCACGAACAACGCCGCAGCTCACGCCGGACTCGAACCCGCCGGCCTGGAGGCCGCCGTCGCTGTCTACCGGCAGGCCGGACAGCGCGCGCTCGCCCAGCAGGCGGGGCTCCCGGCGTGGCGTCAGCTGTACGTTCAGTTCGCCGACTGGGACAAGGCCGAGCAGACCGCCGCCGACCACATCGCCCCCGTCCTGGACCTAACCCAACAGGACAGGATGATCACGGGCTGGTGGTTCATACGGAAGCACCCGTGCTGGCGGATGCGACTACTCCCCACGCCCGGGGCTCAGCTCCCCTCGGCACTGGCCGACACGCTGGACGAACTCACCGCCGGCGGTCGAGTCCACCGCTGGTGGCCCGGCATCTACGAACCCGAAACCGCGGCCTTCGGCGGCGACACCAGCATGACCATCGCCCACACCCTGTTCCACGCCGACAGCCGCGCCGTCCTCACCACAGGCCATGGCGAGCTGGGCCGCCGGGAGCTGTCACTACTGCTGTGCGCCACCCTGATGCGCGCGGCCGGCCTGGAGTGGTACGAGCAAGGCGACGTCTGGCACCGCGTCGCCAAGGAACGGCCCCTGCCCCCAGACGTCCCGACGGCCAAAGTCCACGCCATGGCCGGGAGCCTGCGGCAACTGCTCCTCGCCGACACCAGCTCCACCGGCCCCATGCTCCAGTCGGACCGCACGCTCAAGCCCGCCGCCGACTGGGTCCACGCGTTCCGGCACGCGGGAAGAGACCTCGGCACAGCCGCCCGGGACGGAACCCTCGAACGCGGCCTGCGCGAGGTCATCTCCTACCACGTGATCTTCCACTGGAACCGGATCGGCCTGGACGCCCGCGCTCAGAGCGTTCTCGCTCACGCGGCACGTACCGCGATCCTGCACCCCGCCGACTCCACGGAAAGGCCGATGCCGTGACCGCGCCACACCCGCAGGCAAAACTCCACCGGTTCGTCAAGCGGTTCCCGCTGGTCAGCCGGTCCCACCTCGTCTACCCCAGCTTCGCCGCCCGGGTCGAAGAGGTACACACCTGTGCGGAGATGTCGGCACAGGACGGGCCCCTCCTCGACCGGATCAATCTCGCGTGCGCCACCTGGAACCTGTCCGCGCTGATCGCCTCCGATCGCGGCCTGACCGACCTGGCGACAGACCTGTGCCTGCGTCAGCTCCGCCTCTTCCGGCCGGCATGGCCCCTCACCGGAGACAGCGCCATCGCCTGCCTCCAGCCGATCGTCAACCTCATGCGCCTGACCGCCCGAGCGGGGGACCCGCGTGCTGCCTATCAGCAGCTGATGAGCGTGCACCGCGCCGTACACGACGGCGGCACAGTGACCGTCCACGGCCACCCCATCGACCTCACGGGATTCACCACCGACGCGACCCTCGACCACATACGCCCCTGGCTACACACCCTCCTGCTCGAAGACGGCACCCGGCTCCTTGTCGCCACCGGCCAATGGCCCCAAGCGGCAGAACACGCGACAGCCTATGGCCAGACCCCTGAGCGGCTGCACGACAGCAGGCAAGCACACGCCATGGCACGCCTGCACACGGCCGACCCGGACACAGCAAACTCCCTGATCGAGAAGGCCACGATCACCGAACCGTGGGAAGAAGCCGTCGCACAGATCCTCCGCCACTACGCCGACCATCTCGCGGGACGTGCCACGGCAGAAGCGTTCACCGCTGTGACGCGCGCCGTACGGGATGCCCTGGAGCCGACCCCGCCGCACCTGCGCATGTTCCGGGTGAGGCTGGTCCTGGCGGCGATCGACCTGGCGCCAGAAGGCTGCGAAGCCCAGAGCCACCCCTGCACAACGCGATCGTCAGCGACACCACGCAGGCAGGCGACGCCTATGCCGCGCGCGAGATCCTCCGCCATCCCGTCCTGGCGGCCGGCGAACAGTCACGCCGTGAGCTGGAAGCGATAGTCCGCGACGGCGGCCTCGGTCAGGGGACCCTGCCGGAGTCAGTGCTCTCCACGATGATGCAGGCCGTCAGCACAGCGGGAGGGAGCCTCGTTCACTGCCTCGCCGAGGAAGGGGCGGCGTCGCCGCATTCGAAGCGGCCAGGCACCATCTGAGGCAACCGGCCGCCACCGGTCATCTGACATACCTGTACCTGGCACCAGTACTGCCCAACAGTCTGTCCCGAGGCCCCGGATCTCGCCCTGGCGCCATACCGCACATCACCGAGCGGATGACAACCATCCGGTTGCGAGCCCTCCAGGGCTGAAGAGGACCCGCCAGCCCCGCCCTGCATCCCGCCCGGCAACGCGTTACGAGCCCTCCAGGGCTGATGACGACCGCCCGACCCGACCCCGACGCCGCCCGGCACTACGCGTTGCGAGCCCTCCAGGGGCTGATGACGACCGGTCCGTCTTTCACGACCGGTGGATCGCGCCCGGGTTGCGAACCCTCCAGGGCTGATGACGACTGGCAGACGACTCCGCCCCGCCCGATGACGCCTTCATGTTGCGAGCCCTCCAGGGCTGATGACGACCCGCCGCGCGGCCATCGGCGCTGTACTCCGCCACGCCGTTGCGAGCCCTCCAGGGCTGATGACGACTGCTCATGCGTAGCCGTCCTTCATGTCTCCGGTCTTGGTTGCGAGCCCTCCAGGGCTGATGACGACCGTGGGCGATCTGCCCGGACCACAGGCGGGCGCCGGTTGCGAGCCCTCCAGGGCTGATGACGACCGGGGCGTCAACAAGCCGCTGCGCATCCTGCATACACATTTGTTGCGAGCCCTCCAGGGCTGATGACGACCGGGCCATGGCCACCCTGCTCCACGCCGGGTTCCAGTTGCGAGCCCTCCAGGGCTGATGACGACAAGCCGAGGCTGGCGATGACGAGGACGGATCCGGGTTGCGAGCCCTCCAGGGCTGATGACGACGGGCAGCCGCTTCCCACCGAGCGCTCCGGGCGTCGTGTTGCGAGCCCTCCAGGGCTGATGACGACAGGCGGGCGCCATCCGCATCGAGGCCGACTTACCCAAGTTGCGAGCCCTCCAGGGCTGATGACGACCTCGCCAAGGCCGCACGGGGGGCGCCCCCGGACGTGTTGCGAGCCCTCCAGGGCTGATGACGACCGTCGGCGCGACCGAGGTCACTGTCGTCGGTTTCGGGTTGCGAGCCCTCCAGGGCTGATGACGACCCGAGGGTAAAACCACTGGTCAGAGCCGTCTTGCGGCGGCGTCTCGGGGCGGATTTTGCAGCGATCCGGCGGTGATGCATCAGTGCAGGTCAGAGCGTTGAGTGACATGCGGCTATGGCTGCCGCGGGGTGGTTGTCAGTGGTGCCCGTTAGTTTACGGGTTCGGCCTCACAGCAGACAGCTTCAGCGCTGCTCGGACCGGAATAGCGTCCCTAGCATAGAAATCAAGCCTTTGGTGGAATTTATAACCGATTGCGACTTTCCTTCCTTCGCTCGGCTAGGGTCTGACCAAGCCACGGTCGTTCGGTTCGTGATGCGACAACAGCCACTGCTGTCAAAGATGTTGGGGGTGTGATGCGGGTCAGAGTGGACGTCGGAGCGGACGTGCCGAGCTTGCGGTGGGAGGACGTGCACGGGCCGGCGCGTGCCGTGATGTACGAGCTTCTGGGGAGCCAGGACGCCGCCTTGGCCCAGTCGTTGCATGACGAGGGGTGGAAGGGGCAGCCGCTCAAGCCGTTCGGGCTGACGAGTCCGCAGTTCAAGGGGGCCCCGAAGAAGAAGGGCGTGTACACGACGTCGCGCGATGGGTCGGTGTGGTTCGGGTCTCCGGTTCCGGAGATCGCGGCGGTGCTGGTGGCGTCGCTCGCTTCGCGTACCGAGATCGTGTGGGGGTCGGCTCGTCTGGCCGTGCGCGGCTTCACCGTCGATGTGGGCGCCCCCGCGTCGGACGGCCCGGTGGAGTTGAGGACGGCCACTCCCGTAGTGGTCAAGCACGAGAGCCGTTATCTCCTTCCGGGCGACGACCATTACGTCGAACGGCTTCAGCACAACCTGACGCACAAGGCCGACGTTCTGGGCCTTCCGGCCCCGCACGGGTTACGGGTGCTGGAGGCCGGGCCCCGGCGCCGGTTCACCGTGCGGGGAGCGCCGAGGATCGGGGCGGATGTCCGGGTGGCCATGGAGGCCGACGCCCGGTTCGTGGAGGCTCTGCGCTCCTGGGGCCTGGGGCTCGACACGGCGCAGGGGTTCGGGTGGATCCGGTGAGCACGCTCACCACGGCCCCGGGACCGCTGGCGGCGACGAGCCATCCGCTCCAGCGCGCGGGGGCGTGGGCGATCGCGGTGCTGGCCGAGCGCGCGATCCCGCAGGACGTCACCGAGGCCGATCTCGATTTGGTTGCCTCCCGTCTGGTGGATGACATTTCGGCTGCCGCTATGGCCGCGAAGGACACCGCCGCGTACGACTGGTGGAAGGTCCTCTTCGCGCTGTATCCGAACTCCAAGGCGACGCACAGCAAGCGTTCCCGCGACCAGGCGGTGCTACTGCCGGGGATCACCGAGATGTTCGTACCCGACGCCCCAGACGCGCCTACGCGGCCCTGCACATTCTGCGGAACGGCCGCCGCGGCGGTGTGGACGAAGTCGTCTCTGCCGATGTTCGACACCAACAAGGCACTCAACACGCTGCCACCTGGCGTTCCGGGCTGGCCGGTCTGCCGAGGTTGCCGTATCGCGGCATGGGCCCTGCCGTACGGCGCCTGGGTCACTGCCGGATCGGCGACGGTCCTCTCCTGCGAAGTGGACGCGGTGGAACGGGAGTTTGCGGCACGCAATGTGCTGCGGGCCCGACGGGTCATGCATCTCGGATTCACCGGCTTGCGGGCTGGCGCCCGGCCCGAGCTGATCGCTGTCCGTGCCCTGCGTTCTCTGAGAGCCGGTCTGCCTGCCGCCGCCACGCTGTGGAGCTTCAAGAACGACAACCAGGAACCCTGGCTCCGGGTGACCCGGACGCGTCGCGCCGTACCCGTATTCCTGGCGACGGTCGAGGGCAACGCGGAACTGCGCCGGGGCTGGCGGCTGCTGGAGCTTGCCCTCACCCGGCGGGACAAGCAGGGCCATGTGACTGCCAGCGGTTCCGCCGAGTCGGCGCGACTGCTGTTCGAGGCCGAGGACGGCCGCAGCCGGTCGCTGCTCGCGCAACTCCACTACCTGTTGGACGCGCCCGACGGTTCCTGGACCGGAGAGGGCCGACGCGCCCTCACCGGGCTCGCCTTCACCTACGCCAAGGAGATTCTGGGCATGAATCCGGACCTGACGCCGGTGGCGACCGTGGTCGTCGACTGGATCGAGCACGGTAGCGGCAGCCCGCGGGGCCGGCTGGCGGAGTACCGGAACGTCGCGTTGAGCGACTACAAGCTCGGCACCCTGCTCATGCAGGCGCACTTCCGACTGACGCTCGACGGCCGACCGGTGGCAGCTGGTCCGGAGGACTGGAGACCACTGATCCAGCAGCGCCCCCGTGCCTGGGAGCAGCGCATGCTGCTGGCCGCCAGCGTGCTGCAACTTCTCCAGGAGCGCGGCGTGGCCGTGAACGAGAAGGCCGTGGACGCGGACGAACAGGCCCGCACGGAGCGTCTGCTCGAACAACCGGTGCTCGCTGACGCCGACGACGAGAGCGACGAGGACGAGGACAGGGGAGCGGCCTGATGGCCTATCTGGCGGGAAAAATGGTGCTCGCGATTGAGGCGGGCGCGCCGAACAACGGCAAGGCGGAGGAGACCAAGTCGAGGGTGAAATACGCCCGTATCCGTGGTCGGCACTATCCCTATATCTCCGCGCAGGCCGTCCGGCGCTGGACGCGTGACGGCATGGTCGAGCTGGGTGCCGTGCCCTCCCCGGTCACCCGGGTTGGCAAGGCACAGAACAAGGCGCAGAAGGCCAACACCGAGGCGGATCCGGTGCGGTACGCCGACGACGACCTGTTCGGTTACATGCGGGCCGGAGCGAAGAAGGACGACGCGGCCACTACCCTGCGCGACAGCCCGTTCATGTTGGGCACGCTGATGTCGGTCGAGCCCGCATATCCGACAGAGGACTTCGGTGTCATGTCGCGCGGGGTCACCGAGCCCGTGCTGCACGGGCACGAGTTCTACACCGCTGATCTGGCGGCCCCGTTCCTGCTGGATGTGCCGAGGATCGGTACGTTCACCCTCCCCGGCGACAATGGTGTGGGCAGGCCGAACTACCTCACCCAGGAACAGGCCCTCGCCGTGGCGGACGCCGCGGCGGCCGGGGCATCCGCCACCACGTTCCGGGACCAGCCCGCCGTACGGCTGCCCATCGAGGAACGCCGGTCCCGGGCAGCGATGCTGCTGGAGGCGCTGGCTCACCTGAGCGGCGGGGCCAAGCAGGCCCTCCACTACGGGGACCGCGTGCCCGCCCTGATCGTGCTGGTGCCGTTCAAGGGCGGCATCAATCCGCTGGCGCACTGTGTCGACGGCCAGGAAGGCACCGGCCTGCGCGTCCGGGGCAAGGTGCTGCGCGAAGAGTTGGCGGCATGGGACGGCGAGTGGGAGGCCCCGGTGCGGATCGGCTGGCGCCCCGGGTTCCGGGACGATCTGCGTGAGGACTTCGAGAAGGAGTGCGCCCAGGAGATCGGGGATGGGACGGTGGTCATCGACCATCCCCGGACTGTCCTGCGAGGTCTGGCCGCCGAGTTGCGCGAAGGCCGACTCGACGGCTGGTTCGACGACCCCAAGCGGTGATCTCCGTGCCGCATGAGCCGCAGACGGCGTGGCGGGCGGACTTCTGGGCCCCCGTCGCATCTTTCCGTGATCCCCTCTTCCCCGGCCTCAGCCATGGTCTGCCGCTGCCGCCGCCCTCCACCGTGCGAGGACTGCTGGCGGCGGCCACCGGAGAGCCCTCGGAGTCCGTGGCCCTGGGGATGGCCGCCTGGTCCGAGGGGAACGGTGTGGATGCCGAGACGTACCACCCGATCGCCGCGGACGGCTCCAACCCGGCTGTCTCGGGACGTGTACGCGCCGGTAAGGGCGGCATGACGATCCGAGACCGCTCCTTCCTCGCGCATGTCCATCTGAGCGTATGGCTGCCCGGAGCCGACGGCGATCGCATCGCCCGAGCACTGCGCCGTCCCCGCTGGCCCCTGCGCCTGGGACGCTCACAGGACATCGTCCATCCCCTGCGCGTGCGGCCCAGCACACTGCGCCCCGCCGAGAAGGCGGTGGTGGACCACGCTCTGGCACCGGCCGGCGGCCACGACGTACCCAGCGCGACGCTGCACCGTATGGCGGCCAGTGTCTCCACCGACCGTCTCACCACGGCGTGGGAGGACTTTCTGTGGTGCGACGCCCCAACCGGCCGCCAACCCGTCCGGAACGCCTATCGGGACGAGAAAGGGCAGGCGGTGTGGCTGCTCAGCCCGTAACCCCGAGAACTCCCCGGCGCGTCCTGCCGGACGTACGGGCCAAGTCCGCCCCGGCCGACGATCCCGAGCGTCTGACGACCCATTCCCGCACCGTCCACGACACCGTCTCCCAGATCGAGGAACGCCTCGCGAACGCAGGCGTCCTCGCCACCGAACCCGCCTTCTGGGCCCGCGTCCGTAGGGCCGCGCTCCTGCACGACGCCGGCAAAGTCGCCGAAGGCTTCCAGCAGCAGCTTCGTCCCGGCGGGAAACTGTGGGGCCAGCGCCACGAAGTGCTGTCCCTCGCGTACGTCGATCTCCTCGCCACGGCAGCGGGATGGAACGACGAGGACCGGTTCATGGTCGCCACGCTCGTCGCGACCCACCACCGCGCTCTGCACACCTCGGCGTCGGGCGCCGCCGGAGGCAAGCCCAGCCTGTCGCAGACGTACAACAGCCAGACCCGGTGGGACGAAGCCTTCACCCACACCCCGCACGCGGGAGGAATACAGGTGCAGGTCCAGCTCGGACTGCACAGGGAACTGGTCGCCTGGTTCTCCGGCGCCCTGGGCATGGACCCGCCGCCCATCACCGCTGGCGGCCCCACCCTCGCCGAGCGGGCCCGTCTGGCTCTCGAACATCTGCTGGATACCTGGCGGGGGCCCGTCAAAGCCGACCGCGGGCTGCTCGCTGTCCTCGCCCAAGGCGCGCTGACACTCGCCGACCACGCCGGGTCGGCGCACGAGCGCCTGCAGACCCATATGCCGCTGCCCGCCGATTACTTCGAGCGGCTCCCCCACACGCCCTACCCACACCAACGCCAGGCAGCCGACACCGACGGCCATCTCGTCCTGATCGCCCCCACGGGCAGCGGCAAGACGGAAGCAGGACTGTCCTGGGCCGCCCGACAAACGGCAGCGATGCCGGGCCTGCCCCGTGTCGTATGGACGCTGCCGTACCGCGCCTCCCTCAACGCGGCACGCCGCCGACTGCAAAACGATCTCGTCCCCGCGGCGGAAGAGACAGTGCCGGACATCGGCCTCCTTCACGGCGCCGTCGCACACACCCTTCTCAGCGAAGCAATTGAGGACGACTGTCCACCGGTCGACCACGCACCGGCCGGCGGTAGGTACGACAGCGACGCAGCCGACAACAGCGCGACCTCCAACGAGCGCCGGTACGCCGAGCCGACGGCCGCGATGGCACGCCAGGCCCGTGCACGAGCCGGCGCCATGCGCCTGTTCGCCCAACGTCTGCGCGTCGCCACCCCCCACCAACTTCTGCGCGGCGCCGTCGCGGGACCGGTGTACTCCTCCGTCCTTCTCGAACAGACCAACTCCGTCTTCGTCCTGGACGAGCTCCACGCCTACGAACCGGAGACCTTCGGCCGTCTCTGCGCGGCCATGGGGCTGTGGGAGCGGCTCGGCAGCCGGGTCGCCGTCCTCTCCGCCACCCTCGCCCCGCCCATGACCGAGATCATCAAGGAGAGCCTCAACCGGCCGGTGACCTGTCATCGCGCGCCCCAGGGCACCAGCCCGGTCCGCCACCGTCTCGTGCTGGACGACATCCCCCTCACCTCCGCCGCAAGTGTCGAACGGCTGCGCGGCTGGCTGAGCGAAGGTCACAGCGTCCTGGCCGTCGTCAACACGGTCGTCGGCGCTCAGCAGTTGTTCAAGGATCTGCACGACGACGCCCGCGACTCCTGCCTCGACGACCCGCACAGCGCCCTGCTGCTGCACTCCCGTTTCAAAAACCGCGACCGGAACGCGATCGAACGGAACCTCCTGAAACGGCACCCCGAACGCCACGCGGACGACCGGGCTCGGCGGGGCGGGCTCACCGTGGCCACGCAGACCGTCGAAGTCTCCCTGCAACTCGATTTCGACCGCGGAGCCGTGGAAAACGCCCCGGTCGAGGCAGTGGCCCAGCGCGCAGGCCGGGTCAACCGGCGCGGTCTCCACCCCGACGGCCCTGCCGAGTTCCGGGTCCACCGTACGGACGGCACCCGTCCCTACGAACCAGAAGCCGTCGCCGCCTCCTGGGATGCGCTGGCCACCCTCACAGCGGACGGCACCGAAACGCTCAGCGAACAGGACATCGACCGGCTCCTCGCCCTCGCGTACGACACCGACTGGGGCAGGGGGTGGCTGGAGAGGACCCGCCGAGCCCGCGACGCGTTCAGGGATGTCTTCCTCACCTTCACCGATCCGTTCCACGACCGCTCCGAGTTCGCCCAGAAGCTCAGCGAGCAATTCGACAGCGTCGAAGTCCTGCATCGCGACGACATTGAGGAGTACCGGGAGCTCACCACCGGCCGGGAAGGCCACCTCCTCCGCGCGGCCGGCCTGCTCATCCCGCTTCGGTACGGCCAGCTGAAGACCTACAACGCTGAGTACGACCGGGGCCTGGGAGTCCATGTGATCGACGGGGAGTACGACGAAACCCTCGGGCTGGAAGCCCCGCAGGAGCCGGAGACCATCCTGTGAGCTCACGAACAACCGACGCCGCCGACCACGGGCCGGAAGAAGACGGCAACGCCCCGCTGGGCGGCGTGCACATCAAGTACCTGCATCACTGCCCGCGCCAGTTGTGGCTGTACAGCCGCGGTTACCGGCCCGAACAGCGCAGTGACCTCGTCGCCTTCGGGGAAGTCATCGACGACACCACCTTCACCCGCCGACGCGACATCGACCTCGGCGAAGCAAAGATCGACTGGGTGACCACGGGCGCGGTCGTACACGAGACCAAGTCCTCCCGCGTCCCCTCGCCAGCCCACGCTGCCCAGGTCCGCCACTACTGCCTGCTGCTGGAACGCCGGGGCATCACCGTCCGGGGCGGCACCATCCACTACCCGCTTATCCGCCGCACCACCGACGTCCCCTGGGACGCGACCGCCCGTGCCGAGGCGGAGGACTCCGAAGTCCAAGCCCGCGGCGTCATCGCGGCCCCCGAAGCGCCGGCCCGTCTCACACGCGGCAACTGCCGCGGCTGCTCCTACCTCGACTACTGCTGGGGAGACTGATGCCCGCCGTCGGCCGTACCTACTGGCTCACCGAACCGTGCCGCATCCGGCGCGAGGACAACAGCGTCCGCATCGAACGCCCCGACGGCAGCCCGGTCCGCATCCCCATCACCGACATCCGCGATTTCGTGGCCTTCGACCACGTCGACATCAACACCTCAGCCCTGTCCCTGCTGAGCCGCAACGGCGTGGCCCTCCACGTCCTCGACCACTACGGCAACCACGCCGGACACTTCAGTCCCTCGGAATCCATGTCATCGGCCAGCGTCATCCGCCGCCAGGTGGAGATCACCGCCGACCCGGACCGAAGAGTCGCCGTCGGCCGCTCACTCGTCCTCGCCACCGCCCAGAACCTGCGCTGGGCGATGGACACCGACCTCCTCGACTCCGCCCTGTCGTCCCTGCGCGCCGCACTGCCCGACTGCAAGGACAGCGACGCGGTCATGGGCCAGGAAGGCAACTTCCGCCGCACCGCATGGGCCGTCCTCGACACCCAACTCCCCGCCTGGCTACGGCTCAACGGCCGCACCCGCCGACCTCCCACCAACGCGGGCAACGCCTTCATCAGCTACCTCAACACCCTCGTCTACGCCCGCGTACTCACCGCCCTGCGCACCACCCCGCTCCACCCGGCCATCGGCTTCCTCCACTCCGACACCGACCGACGCCGCAACACCCTCGCACTCGACCTGGCCGAGCCCTTCAAGCCCCTCTTCGCGGAACGGCTCCTCAAGCGCGCCGCGAGCCAGAAAAAGCTGAAGCCGACCGACTTCGAAACCGACGTCGCCAGAGCCTCCCTCAGCAAGGACGGCCGCAAGAAAGTCGCCGCGCTCGTCAAGGATGAACTCGCCACGACCGTCCACCACCGCACGCTCAAACGCAAAGTCAGCTACGAGGAACTCATCCACCTCGAAGCCCTCAAAATCGTCCGCATGTGCCTCGAAGACAAGCCGTACAAGCCCTTCCGCCCCTGGTGGTGACCAGCCATCTTCGTGATCCTCGTCTACGACACCGCCGTCGAACGCAACCCGAAAGTCCTCAAAACCTGCCGAAAATACCTCCACTGGACCCAGCGCAGCGTTTTCCAGGGCGAACTCACCACAGCTCAGTACCGCGCCCTCATGGCAGCCCTGAACACCACCATCGACCCGGAATACGACAGCATCGTCGCCTACACGACCCGCTCCCCCGACATGATCGAATCCACCACACTCGGTGTCGACCTCGGCGGCCCAGGAGACATCCTCTGAACCCTTCTGACCTGCACAGATGCACTACCGCCGGACCGCTGCAAAACAGCTCGCGAAGCGGCCAATCATCAATGCTCTGACCTGCGGTTTTACCGTCGGGGTCGTCATCAACCCAGGAGGGTTCGCAACGTCGTGAGATCGGCGCCCCGCTGTGGCCCCTCCGGTGGTCGTCATCAACCCAGGAGGGTTCGCAACCCCGTGTGTGGCGCGACCTCACAGTGGATCTCAGGGTCGTCATCAACCCAGGAGGGTTCGCAACCTGGCCCTGGGCCTGCGCCTGTCCGGCTACCTGGTGGTCGTCATCAACCCAGGAGGGTTCGCAACGTGATGTCGGACCGGCCGACCCGGACGGTGCCGCCGGTCGTCATCAACCCAGGAGGGTTCGCAACGCGCTGCTGTCCCATCTCCGGTCCCTCGTTCGACCCGTCGTCATCAACCCAGGAGGGTTCGCAACTCCGGCTCGCGCCCGGGGCAGTCACCTGTTTCCGCACGTCGTCATCAACCCAGGAGGGTTCGCAACGCCCAGCCCTTGACTCCGCAACCTGTGCTGGAGCCGTCGTCATCAACCCAGGAGGGTTCGCAACACCGACACCGGGTCGTTCCGCCACGTTCCGCCGGCGGTCGTCATCAACCCAGGAGGGTTCGCAACGCAACGCCCGGTAGATCTCCAGTAGGCGCCTCTCGCGCGTCGTCATCAACCCAGGAGGGTTCGCAACCAGCCGAACCCAAGGGTCTGGTGGAACGCGAGCGTGGTCGTCATCAACCCAGGAGGGTTCGCGGCGACAGAGAAGTGGCACCTGTCTCGCACCACTGCTGCACCAGTAGAGGCGGTAAACCACGGCCACCCAGAGGACATGACAGCGGCTCCGCAGATCACACCCAACAGCCATTCAAGCCGCCGACCTGCGAGGAAGTAAACAAAGCGCCTGTGATTCCCAAGCTCAGAGCGCGAGTTCGATTCTCGTCACCCGCTCCACACAAAAGCCCCAGGCCAGCGGCCCGGGGCTTCGTTGTTGTCTAGACCATTCCCGGCTTGACCAGCCCTCCGCCAGCCCTATCCCCTGACGGAGGCCAGGTTCCAGCTATCTTCGGCACCGCCTCGATGCGTTTCCACGCCAGGCTTCTCGAATGGCGAGACGCATTTCACGTGAACTGGTTCACACCGGTGTGAGTTGGCTCGTCATTGCAGACGCGATGTCAACCTCCGTGCCTCTGCGGTCGCATATTCGACTACTGGCGGTTCCGGCCTTCCTCCCATCTGGCCGCAACTCGCTGTGACGGTCGAAGCACGTCCCGTCCGCACCGCAAGGTGACCACACAGTCAAACAAACTGGGGTCTTCGGCGCTTATGCCGAAGACCCCTGAGCATCAATCGAAGAAACGCGTTCCAGATCGGCAATCGCTGACGGGCCCGACCTGTCCATGGTCGGGCCCGTCAGATGTCTTCGCTCAACGGCTTTCGGCAACCGAGCTGATACTGGTGGCAACGACCGGACAGCACGTCGGCTTCGAGCCATGGCTGGAATGGGACTGTCTTGTGCTCCTGGGCTCGTATACGTCTGCCGCGCCTGTGCCACACGGAAGCCCGACACCTGTTGTAATGGACGCCTCATCAAGGGCCGAGTGGTGAGCGCCACGCCTGAGGCAACGTCACGCCGGACGGCAAAGGATTCAGCCCAACCGGGAGGACGTCCCCCGAGGCATCGGCGAAATCGAGGACGCCACCGCGAAAGGTCGCTCTTCTGAAATCAACGGTGCCTCCGGAAAAGATCGCCAGTGGGAAGATGACACTGCCGGTGGAGAAGTCCACGCCGTCGAAGAGGACGGTGCCGGCAGAGAACGTTGCCTGACGGAATGTGCTGTGTCCGGAAAACATGGCCTCGCTAAAGTCGACTGTGCCGCCCGAGAACCTTGCGTTGAGGAAATCGGCTCCGGCATCCGTGAAGTCTGCGCCGATGTAGCTGACCCTGCCGTCAGCAAACGTTGCACTGCCGAAGCTGACGTGGCTGCTAAAGTAGGCGTCCTGGAAGTCGACTTCGGCACCAGAGAATCTTGCGCCGACGAAGCTGGCTGTGTGGGCGCCAAAGCTGACGCCGTTGAAATCGATTAATCCGTCGGAGAACATCGCGCCTATGAAAGTGACCACGCCGGAGGTGAAATCTGCGAGGCGGAAGTCAACCGTGGCACCACTGAAATCGGCCTCGTCGAAGCTGAACGCTCCCGCATTGAAGGTTGCGTTCTTGAAAGTGACGGTGCCCCCCGAGAACGTCGCGCCCGAAAGATCGCCGCCGTCGAAGACGACTCCGGTGAAGTCCAGATTATGGCCCTGCCAGGAATGGGGATGCTGGGGAGCGAGACGGAGACGATCCCGAATCAGACGGATGACGGTGTGCCGTACCTCCCGAAGCGCCATGTACTCGTGCCGGGCATCCGTATTCCCCTGCTGCGGAAGATCGTCCCCGGTGGTGTATGGGAGTCGGAGATATGCGCACAGAACGTCGATGCATGTCTGTCGTAGGTCCCGAGTGGGGGCGTCATCGGCGAGGCCGGCTAGGGCGTGAACACCACCGAGGCGCACGGCGGCGGATTGATCGCCGAGCTGGGAGACTGCGGCAGCGAAACGTTCGTTGTGCAGGCGGGTGGCATCACGCAGAGCACCGTCCTCGTCGACACGTTGGCGCCGGTAGGCCACAACCAACGCGACCAAGGCTCCAGCGCCGGCGACCACCCCAAAGGACAGTTTCACCAAGTCGAACAGCGTCTTGGCGTCGATGCGGCGCTCAGGCTTCAATCCACGAGCACCGAGCAGGTCCCATCCGGCGAAGAACACCGCACTGGCGACGGAGATCGCGATAATGAAGGTCAAGGCCAGGACGGTGCCTACAGGCCACAGACGCAGGCCGCGCCGTTCGGCACGACGCCGGGACAGATTTGGTCTCACAGACCACAGGACCACCGACGGCCCTCGGACGGTTGCACCACATCCTGTTCCGGGTCAGCTCTACCGGGGCGGTCTGGCAAGGCAGCCCGCCCTGTACACCCGGTCTCCGGTGCCGCCGAGGGGTTCGAATCCCCCTGCTGGCCGCCGCACCACTGCTACGGTCGCCCGCATGGCCCTGGAATCGGCAACCAACGAGCAGGGGCCGTACCTCACCGATTGCACGCGTAATCGTGGAGCGGTCAACGCTGAACCAGCAGGCCAGTACGTCATGTGTGGCCCCGTGGCGGAGGTGCACCAGCGTGGCCAACAGCCGGTCGACGAAGACCAGTTTGTGCCTCGCTCCGGCACCGACCGCCCGACGCCGAGGCCGCGAGGCCAGTCCGGACTGATGCCGCTCGTGCCACAAGGGGCCGATCTCAGCTACGAGTTCAGCAATCACGTCGGGCGTCAGCCCAGTGATCCGCTGGCTATGGATGATTGCCGCACGAGCCCGGTTCTCCACCACACCGACCATGATCAACGATCAAGGTATCGGCGCGCTACCGCCAACCATGCACGAGCTCGTTAGGCCGCCGATGTGCTGCCGAGGGAACGTTCGGCGTTGTCGATCAACTCCTTGTAGGTGAGCACCTCGACGCGATTCACGTGAGTGTTGAGTGTGCGCAACGCCTCGTTGATCGACTCCTCGGGTACGAAGGGCTGCACCAACGGGTGCCCGATCAGCACCATCGCGCTGGCTCGACGGGTTTCAATGCCAAGATCTTCGCGGAGCCGGTGGCGGTTCTCGTCCAAGCCGACCAGGTAATTCACGGCCTGACCGACGGCGTCGTGCACTTGGGCCGTAGGAATCCACGATCCGCGGTGCTTCTTCACCAGAGGGCCGGTCAGGCTCATGGCTCGCTTCAACTCGACGACGTGCAAAGCCCCGTCATGGCGAATCAGAGGAAGATCGACCTCGTCCCCCGGCACTAGCCGACGATGGATCGCCTCCCCCACGAACCGTCCGCCGAAGATCCAGTGCTGTCCTTCCAAGGCACGCTGAAGTGCGTGTTCGGACGCCGTGGGATCCTCCACGACCGTACGCAAGGCCGCCAGGCCGCCCGATCGCCGGTGCAACTCCGCCGCGCGGAGAACCATCTGGCCTTCTGTATCTGCGGCAAGCAGGACAATGGCCTCCGGCGAGGTGGTAATTCGGCGAGCAGCTTCTGCTGGATCCTCGATGTCCACCCGCTCCTGCAGGACACGTTGCAGCCACACCGCCAACTCCGCACGCCCGCGGAGAAAGCGATACCGCCCCGGACGGTCCTCGGGCGCGTCAAGGAACCGCGCATCCTCCGAGAGCGAGTAGAGGTGGGCGATCAGATCGTCCACGCCGACATCAGGATGCTCGTCAACGAACTCACGACCTGCCTCCGCAAGGTATTTGAGCTCGATCCCGAGCCCGTTTCCCACATACTTCTGCAGCCTCTTGTTACGAACGCCATCCTGGAACAGGCGATGGCGCTCATGGAAGTCAGGTTGAAGGATCCGCCCCTCGGCATAGTCCAGTGAGTCCTGTACCAGCCGGACGACCTGCCATTCGCCAACGTCCGCCGCACGTTGACGGACCGCCTCCAACAGGTGGATGAGTACCTTCCCGCCACGGCGATGCCTTCCTCGCCCACTGTTCATGTGATCTCTTGCTGATACGAGAGCTCCCTTCACATCCGGATGAACGGCCTCATTCAGCACAAGCCCCAGCTGCAAATCCAGGGAGAAGTCTGACCTCACGCTCATGCCACGAGTCTGACCGAGAGGTCTGACAACGGAAGCCCCCGCCTCCGGACACGCGGATCATCCCGGATCGGCGAACACCGGCCAACAGCTTTTGTTACGTCGCCATCACCACGGCGGATACGGGAGGGCAGGCACGCCACCAGGTACCAGGTCCCACCGACGTCCCTTCCCGGCATGAACCCGGCAGCGGTTTCAACGTTCCCGCCGAGGGCCTGTCGGCCCCCGACGCGCCTCTATGCGCGTGCCCGCGAAGCGCGCAGTGCCGTCGGAACGTCGGAACCAACGACGGTCACCGTCCAGGGCCCCCGCGTAGGCGCACATTGGCGTGCCGCGGTCAGGACATTCATCCTCGATGACGAGGCCGCCGACCCCACCGGCATACCTCCCACAAGAGACCACCCCACGCGGGGCATCCCTGCGGGGCGCGTGCCACTACGTGCCACTCGTAGGGGTAAACAGCGGTCGCTACGGGCCCCATCCGACCCCTGGCCCGGAGACCATCCGCACTGCGTATTCGCTGGTCAGAGTCACGCCTGGGCATCACGTGCTGGGGGATTCCCAAGCTCAGAGCGCGAGTTCGATTCTCGTCACCCGCTCCACGACAAACCCCCAGGTCGATGACCCGGGGGTTATTTGTTGTCTAGACCATTTCGAGGCCGCGCGCCATTCGCGTCCCATAAGGGACCGGTTATCGCGCGGAATTGAGAAGCGCAAGCCCCTGGACGACGGCTCGCGCCCGGCGATCTCATGTCGCGAGATCCATTTCGAGTGACCTGCGCCACATGATGGCCGGATCGTGGATGTTGCGCGGACGTGAAGCGCCGGACCAGCGGAGTGCCGGTCCGGCGCTCAGAGAAGCGTCACGCCTCCCGCGAGACGAGTCCATCGACGTCACGCGGACGAGGAACGAGTGGGTGGACAGTCGCGCCCTCGCCGGTGCCCTCCGCCTCCTTCACCCGCTGATGGCGCACAGTGGTGTCGATATCTGCAGCGAGCCTGCGCTGGTGCTCCTTGGTGGAGTGCTGGTACATCAACTGCGCCTTCTCGGACGACTGACCCGCGCGGACCATCAGATCCTTCAGCTTGGCGCCGGTGTCGGCGGCGAGAGTGTTGCCGGTGCGCCGCAGGTCGTAGAAGCGGAAATCCCCGGGCAGGCCGACCTTGTCGCGCGCCCTGCGCCACTTGCGGCCAAAGGTGGTCCCCCGCAGCGCCGCCCCCTTCTCGCCGATGAACACCAGCCCGTCCGGGCCGGGCTGGGCTGGGCGAACCAGTCCAGGTGTCGTCGCACGTCGACGTGTACGAAGGCCGGCAGCGATCTCCCGCTTACCCGCACGGGACTTGGGGTCCCCGACGACGCGATGACCGGTGTTCAGCTCGGGCGCGACACGCCGCACCCATACCGACCCGGCGCCCAGGTCGATGTCGCCCCGCCGCAGCTCGGCCAGTTCCTCCGGACACATCGAGGCGAACGCGCCGAGCAGCACCATCAGACGCCGGCGCAGCCCGATCACATCGGCCAGGGCGAAGACCTGCACGATCGTGGCGACGGGGCGCTCGTCCGCCTCCTCACGACCCGCGCCGCGGATCCGGCACGGATTCTTGCGGATCATCGTCCTCGACCGCCGTCTCCCTGATGGCTTTGAGCAGCCGCTTGGGCAGCTTTGCCGCGTCGTCGGCGAGCGGAAAGAAGTCGGCTCCTCCGGGGACGGCCCCGACCGTGTCGTCGTCCACGGCGGAGCGACCCAGGTCCGCAGCGTCGCATCCGGCTCCGGCCACGGGCACCTCGTCGGCGGCCTACACCACTTGAAGCGGCGGAGGCTGGAAACGGAGCGAAGCCACAGCGCCGGTCCCCGGCCCTTACTCAGAACCCGGGGGCGGGAAGGAAGCCTGGCCACCACGGGGGTACGCCGCTGGGACAGTCATATGTGATGCCACTCCAGAAAAGCGAGATGGCGCACCAGGAAAGGCCAAGGAGTACCACCGCGAGGGCGAGAGCGTGGAGGAGCGGTCGGTTCCCCAGGAGGGCGCCCACCGCCACCCAGCCCAGGAGCAGGACAGCCCAGAGGCATGGGATGAAGAGGAAGAGCAGGAAGGTGCTGTTCGCCGCATTGTTCACTCCAGCGTCGCAGGCGCTCAATGCCCTGCCGAGAAGCATGGCCGTAAGCACCGCAAGAGCCAGCCCCACCACGGTGCCGAGACATCCATGCAGCCGTCGGTTGCCCATACTTCCCCCCATAGCCGTCGGCTCCGGAAATACCTCCGCCGCACGGCTCGTCAATGTACTCACTTGCCCAGCAAGTCCTGACGAGCGGGGACCGGCCCGGCCCGTGACGGACGGGTCGGGCCGACATCTGCCCGATCATGTCGATCACCGAGGCATGGAACTGTTCCCTGGTCAGGTCGAGGCCACGCTCGTCGAAGAGGTCGACCCCGGGCTGCATCGTCATGTGGTCCCCGGGGTCATCCTTTACGTGACGATACGCCGGTTCGGAGCGCTGACGCCGCGTCACGTCAGCTCCCGAACGGTCGGCCAGTCCAGCGTCAGGCCCGGCGCACCACTTCCGCACCGCTTGCCTCGGCCTCGGCCACGCCATGCCGTTCCGCGCGCACGGGGGCGTCGAGTCCGGCCGCGACCTCCTTCTGCCGCTCCAGCGTCGAGTGCTGGTAGATCAGGGCCGCCTTCTCCGAGGACTGGCCGGCACGGACCGTGGCGTCCTTCAACGTGTCGCCCAACTGGGTAACGAGGGTGTTCCCGCTGTGGCGGAGGTCGTAGAAGCGGAAGCCCTCAGGCAGGCCGACTTCCGCGCGAGCCTTCCGCCCCTTCGTCCGGCAATTCCGCCCCGCTGTGCTCGACACTGTCGGCCGGCTTCGCTCTGGCCAGGGCTCTCCGCTACCGTTCGACGGCCTGTCTCCTGAGGCAACACACCGCCGTCTCATGCTCCGTGCCGGAGATCCCGACGAGACCCAAGCCGAGTACGAGTTCCATCGCCGGTTCCGGGTCCTGGATTGGGGCCCCGACCGACGACGTGACGGCCACCCACCTCTTGCGCGGCCGGGGCCGCTTCGTGCTCACGCTGCCGTTCCGGCGTGGGAACACCTGATCAGGCACCCCAAGGAAGCGGGCCAGGTTTTTCGTGGCGGAGATGCCAGCCGTGGATTTCGTCGGGATTTTGATGACCTTGCAGCCGTCCTCGACGGCGATCGGAACCAGCGCCGCCCATGACCAGCCAACAGAGCCGTAGAGGCCCTGATCCTCAACGCGCAGCGGCCCGGACGCCTGAAATCGCCGTTCTCCTGCGGGTACAGATACGGATGCTCCCCCGCACCAAGTACCGGCGCCGACAATCAGCACCCGGAAGTTGCGGTCACTCAGGCCCGTCCGCTACTGAACTTGAACTCGGCGCCCAGGTTCACTTCGGTCTCGTCGTTCGATGAGCAGACTTCCAGCCACGACGGGTAGCCGCCTTGCGCGAGCACCAGGACCTCACCAGGGCACTCGCCGGTTTCGGTGAAGAGTTGTACATCTGCGGCCACGATGGTGCCCGGGCCGGTCGCTGCGGGCGCGACCTCGCCGGCCGGTATGCGGCCTGCTCACAGGTGGGCGTCCAGGAACTCCCCGAGCGCGGTCCTGGACATCGGACCGTTCCCGGCCGCCATCGCCTCGCCCCGATCGATCAGCACGAAGGAGGGCGCGCCGGTGACGCCGTACCGCCGTACGGGGCTGGGGCACCTTGCGATGTCGGCCCGCACGACGATCAGTCGGCCCTGGTAGGCGTTGGCAACCTCCCGCACCAGGGGATCCATTTCCTTGCATGCTGCCGCGGCCTTGGGCCACACCCCGTGGAAGTACGCGAGCACCGGCACGTCCGCCCTCGCCAGGATGAACTCGAACTCGGCGTCCTCCTGGGGTCGTTGGACCCTGTTCGTCATCGGCACTCCTTGACGCTCCACTCGATGCGAGGCAGTGGGTGCCTCCTTGTGTCTCCCGACCGCGGCGGCCGTACCGCCCGTCAGTGGGCCCTGCGCGCTCGGGCGGCCTTGCGGGCCTCCGCCATCGTGCGCGCCTCCGCGGCCTTGCGGGATTCCTTCGGCGGGCGGCCCGCGTGGGTACCCAGCCCCCGGAACGCCGCGTTGCCGGTCTTCGCCCCGTCCTGCACGGGCGGGCGCTTCGCGCCTGTGATGCTGGTCAGCCTCTCCTCGCCGGAGCGAACCTGAGCGACCGTGGGCCGGATCCCGGCGTCCGACATCATCCGGTTCACGTCCCGGCGCTGGCCGGGCGTGACCAGCGTGACCACGCTGCCGGACTCCCCGGCACGCGCGGTGCGCCCGCCGCGGTGGAGGTAGTCCTTGGGATCGGAGGGCGGATCCACGTTGACGACGAGGTCCAGGTGCTCGACGTGGATGCCACGGGCAGCGACGTTGGTGGCCACCAGCACCGTGATCTCGCCGTCCCTGAACTGGGCCAGCGTGTGCGTGCGCTGCGGCTGCGACTTCCCGCTGTGCAGAGCCCCCGCCTGTATGCCGCTGCTCCGCAAGTGCCGGGTGAACTGATCCACACCGTGCTTGGTGTCCAGGAACATCAGCACCCGCCCGTCCCGAGCAGCGATCTCGGTGGCTGTCGCGTACTTGTCGGCGGGATGGACGTTCAGTACGTGGTGCTCCATCGTCGCGACCGAGCCCTCCGCCCGGTCGACCGCGGCGAACACCGGCTCACTCAGATATTGCCTGACCAGTTGATCGACGTTGCGGTCGAGCGTCGCGGAGAACAGCATCCGCTGCCCGCCGGGGGGCATCCGGTCCAGGGTCTCCGAGACCTGCGGCAGGAAACCCATGTCGCACATCTGGTCCGCCTCGTCCAGCACCGCGATCCGCACCCGGTCCAGGTGGCAGTCCCGCCGGGCGACGAGATCGGCCAGCCGTCCCGGCGTCGCCACCACGACCTCGGCACCCGCCCGGAGCGCCGCCACCTGCCGGCTGATCGCGAGCCCGCCGACCACAGTCACCGAGCGTAGCCCGAGCGCCTCCGCGTAGGGAGCCAGCGCCTCGCTCACCTGCTGCGCGAGTTCCCTTGTCGGCACCAGGACCAGCGCGAGAGGGCGCTTCGGTTCGGCGCGCCGGCCCGCCGTACGTGCGAGGAGCGCAAGCCCGAAGGCGAGGGTCTTTCCCGAGCCGGTCCGCGCGCGGCCGAGGACGTCCCGGCCGGCCAGCGCGCTCGGCAGGGTGGCCGCCTGGATCGGGAATGGCTCCCGTACCCCGAGCCCCGCCAGCACCCCCATCAGCTCGACCGGGAGGTCCATCTCCGCGAAGGACCCGGCCGACGGGAGGCCAGGCGCCAGTGTCCCCGGCACCGAGAGCTCGCCCCGGGGGGCCCTCCCCTGGTCGGACCTGCCGGGTCCGGAGCGGCCGGAGGCCGGCTGCTTCTCCTTCATGGGGGTTCCTCGTTTCGGCGCCCTGAACGGACCGGGGCCCGTGCCTTGTCCGGCACGGGCCCAGGCTCTCTGCAAGCGTGAGCCAACCTTACCAGCGCGGGCCTCGCGCCGGCCGTCCCGCGGCCCGGCCGGGCACCCGCCCCGGGGATCGTCACGCGCTCAAGGCCGGTAAGGCCCTCGACATCCGGGATGCTCTTGCCGAACGGTACAAGGGTTCCTGCCGTAGGTGGCCGGGCGCTGGACGCGATTGCCCCGCGGCTGGAGATCATGGCGGGCACGGTCGGGGCGCGGGCGATCGGGGAGGTTGGGATCGATGTCTCGCGCTTGCACCGATACATGACCAGCAGGTCCGTGCACGGCGCATACTCGGCCGAAGGCCAGGACGCGGATTTACGTGTGAGAGCGTGATGGGCCCCTGCTGACATCCCTCGGCGTGGCCGCGCCCGTCCCCCACCGATGAATCCGTAGATCACTTCACATCATTCCGGGAGAACCTATGACTGTGAGCAAGAACATCAACAACCCCGTGGGCATGGGCGGCGGCCAGCGCAAGAGGCTGTCCCGCGCCGAACGGCAGAATAATGGTCCGCACCGCAACCTCGACCGTCAGGGAGCAGCCGACCGGAAGGCGGAGCTGGTGCGCAAGATCCGCGAGAAGGCAGGCGCAGCCGAGGGCGCCGGGCAGACGGGCGACGACACCGCACAGAGCTGACGCACCACTGTCGCGGGGTGGCACCGCACGGGGCAGGGCCAGGGCCGCGACGCACGGTCCGGGCCCCGCTGCCGTACCGGGGGTCTGCGGCCGTACCGAACGCGGCCGCTCCCGCTCAGCTCTCGGCCGACCACCAGCGTCTCACCTGACGTTGTCTATTCTGGCCTGCCTTGCGGGTCAGAGCGCAGGCCGACGGATCGTTCCGTGCTGATTCAGGTCCAGGGCATGTTTAAGCACCTCACATGCCTGAATGTGGTTACCGGACTCCTGCAGCAGGTCAGCGAGTCGGCGGCAGATCAGTACAGCTTCCGGGCCGAACGTCTTGTGGGTCTGGTGGAAGGCTTGTTCCAGCACCTCGATCGCCTCTCTCATCTGGCCCGCGTCGGCCAGCACCTCCGAGAGTTCAAGCTGTACGGCAAAGGTGTTGCTTTCTCCCTCTGGTGCCTGCTCTTCAAGAGCCAAACGCAGCACCGGCAAAGCGTCACGGTTGCGCCCCTGGGATCGCAGCAGACGGGCCAGCTTCAGCCCGGCAGCCACCATGGCGGCTCGAACGTCGACATCCAGGACCGGGCCTGCCGGAAAGCGGTGGTCGGCGCGTGCCCGGTTGCGGATCAGCGGCAGCCGTCCGATGTCGTTCTCCTGCGAGCGCTGAGGCTGCGGCCGGCTCTTTGCCCGCAGCCTTTCGTCGAGCACACGGTAGATCGTGTCGAGGTCGATGAGTTCCGGCCCACCTGTCACTCCCAACCGCATCAAGTGGAGCAGCTCGCCAGTGAAGGCGGTGTGGAGTTCCCCTTCGGGAGCCAGCGACACCCTGTCTTTGGGCGACGACGTCAGAACGTACGCGCCGTCCACTGCCACCTGAAGGGCCAGTGCGTCTGTGTTACCCGCGAGAGCCCTGGCCGCGCGCCCGCTGAAGCAACAATCGAGCACTATCACTCGCCGGCGGGCCCTGGAGGAGCGGACAGCTGTCCGTAAGTGCTCGTAGGCGACCGCTGTGTAGCCGGTGCCCTCACGAGAACCGGTCAACGCCAAATAAAGGTCTGCGGAGTCGGCATCGCGCAGGCCATGCCCCGCGAAGTACACCAGGAAAGTGTCGGTGGCTTCCTCGGCCGCTCCGTACACCGGATCGAGCATGGCGGAAGCATCGCTGGGGTCTGCCACAACGGCACAGTGCTGTTCGGGCAATCCCCAGAGCATCGCGTCGCGCAAAGCATCCGATAGGTCCCGAAGGTTGGCCTCCACAGCAGGCAACTGCTCAAGGTTCTGGTAGGAGCTTGTGCCAATGAGTACGGCCCTGGAGGCAGCGGGATCAGGAAGCCTGTTCATCGTCGGCTGGGCCGTCCGGTTCCTGGCTCAGGAGCGCGATGATGCGCCTCTCAAGGTCCGCACCCGTACTCTCCACCGGGATCTCTACCTCAACGCCGCCCCTGCGGAGGACGAGCCCCGGCCGATTGCGTCTGGAGTCGCGCCACTGCAACACTGAGACAGCCAGTGCACCAGTCGAAAGCGCTGAGCCAATCACCAGTTGCAGTACGTCAAGGCCAGTTCCCATGGAACCGCGTGACGTTGCCTCAGAGCTGACGAGTCGGCTTCTCACCTCATGCCGCAGCAACTCATCGGCTTCCACCCAGCGCAGCAAGGAACGAAGGTCCTCCTCACCTCCATCGGGGTGCTTGTTCGCCACGACGTGTATTTCCAGTTCAGACAATTGCCCTGTCCTTTCCTTGCTCTACACGCGCGCTAACCCCGGAGAACAGCGCAAGCGCTTCCCCGCTCGCACCGAGTCTTGCAAGACAAACGCCCTGCCAGTACTGACTCGCGAGTGTTGTGGGATGGTCGGACCCAAGCGTTGCGGAACACACCTGCACCACTGAGGTAAGCACTCGGACGGCTTCCTGCAACTCTCCGCGCAGGACAAGACTGACTGCCTCTCTCTGGCGGGACAGGGCGTTCTCGGCCGTCATGCTACTCAATACGGTCTGGCGGGTCATATCGCTTAGGGATAGCGGCGGCACATGGTCTGACCGCTGTCCGGGGCCGCGATACACGAAGCTGGCGTCAAGATATTCAGGATAGGAAGTTTCCGCACCGGAGGGGTTGTGAACAAACTCGACGGCTCCGTCCCGGATACATTCCCGCACCATTTCGCCGAGCTGCCGCACCATGTTCGGTGGAGCTTGCATTGCCAGCAGAGCAGGGAGAGCAGCGCCAGCGCCCTTCGGCCGCATGGACGGCTCTTTGGCTGCGAGGGAGTCGACCAGCTCGGCCAGTTCGAACGCGACCGTGTGGTGACTGCCGACGAGGCGTGGTATCCCGTCATCAATCGCGCGCTCCACGATGGCTCCGACCTCCTCGACTCCATCAAGCGGTGGTTCACCCGTGAGCATCAGATACATGCACAGGCCAAGGCCATACAGGTCGCCCGCCGGGCCGGGCCGCTCACCCCGCATGACCTCGGGAGCCATGTACCGAGGTGTGCCCATCAGCGCGCCCACCTTCGTTATCGCCGTGTCCTCAACCAGGCGCGCAAGCCCGAAGTCTTGCAGTACCACCCGCCCCTGGGTGGTGATCCGCACATTCGTCGGTTTGACGTCGCGGTGCAGAACGCCTGCAGCGTGCGCCGCTGCCAGGCCGGAGCAAACACCGGCGCTTATAGCCACGACTGCCGCGTCCGGTAGTCGGCCTCGCCAGGCCACCAGGCTTTGTATGTCCACACCGTCCAGAAACTCCATCACGAGATATGGAGCGGCATCGAGGACTCCAAAGTCGTACAACGCCGCAGTGTGGGGGCCCGTGATCCGTGCCAGCGCCCGAGCCTCGCGCCGAAAGCGCTCAGACATTTCCTCACTGTCCAGCGAGGCGGCCGTGGCCGAAAGAATCTTGATGGCTACTCTGCGGTCGAGCATCGTGTCGTGTGCTTCATGAACCACTCCCATCCCGCCCGCGCCGATCATCCGCAGCAAGCGATAGCGGTCATCGAGCAATCCCCGCCGTGGCATGCGTGCCCCCCCCTGTGCGTCGCCAAGACAATCCTGGCCCCAGCAACGGAGCAGGGGCAACCGGTTCCGTGCGCGTGGCGTCACATCGTGCACGGGGTGCACAGGCATGGCAAGTTGCCAGCAGTCACGGCCGCGGGCGCGGACGGCGGCCAGGCCGCCACTAGTGCCGACGGCGATGAATTTGCGGACGAACTCGGCGCGAGCGGCGAAAACATGGTAAATGCCCCCCGGGAGCGGTGGCGTCCAGGCTCCGGTGGAGCGAGGTGAAGCAGACACCGTACTCGCGCGGTTCGGCGACCATGTTGATGAGGCCTTGGAGGCTACAGCCGTGTCGAGCGGGGCGACCATACCGCCGCCAAACGCCCCACCCGTGCCGAGAAAGAGAAAGCCACCCGCAGGGGACACCAGCTCACAGCCCGCGAGCGCCTGCGCGGACACGTGCGCGCCGCCCTGGCCGGAGCCGCAAGCGAGGACGAGTTCTTCGCTCGACTCACAGAAGAGGGTGTACGCGTCAAAATGCGCATCGCACCGTCGGGCGACGCCATCGGCTACTCCGTCGCCATCGTCGGCGACCGCAACGCCGACCGCGATCCCATCTGGTTCTCCGGCGCCACACTCGCCCCCGACCTCTCCCTTCCCCGCATCCGCCAACGCCTCACCGCAAGCAACCTCCCACACGACGAGGGAACCGGCACCGCACCAACGCCCCAGCGCGGACCCTCGTACCCCCATCGCAACGCCGTCACCACGGCAACCCAGGCCCTTGACCTACTGAACAGCGATGACGAGGGCGCAGCCGCCGCCCAACTGGTCGGCACAGGCGAACTCCTCGACGCCCTCGCCCAGACCTCGGCCGCCCAGACCCGGAACGAGCTGCCTAAGCGGCGGTGGACCCCTTGAGCTTGATCGATTCGCCGACCCCCTGACCGGCGTCGGCGGCCACGGTGTCGGGGTCGGAGCCGAACATGACCTGCTGGGGCGGGCCCTGGAGGAAGCAGGTCACACCGGGCTTGGCCTGAGCGGTGACGAGGTGGTAGCCGCTGCCCTCGGAGAACGTCGCGGGGATGAAGTTCAGATCGCCGTTGTCACACTTCTTGGCGAATTGGTCCTGCTTGGCGCCGTCGACGTCCTTGTCCTTTCCGCCGTCGGCGCCACTGCTGTCGCTGCAGTAGCCGTCCTTGGCACCATCGACGTCGTTGTCCTTGTCGGCTGTCCCACTCGCCGTTTCCCTGCCCGCCGACGAAGAACCGACTTCAGCCCCGGTCTCTTCAGGGCCGCACGCGGTGAGCGTGGCGGTGAGGGCGGCCATGGCGACGGCGGCCATGGCGAGGCGGGCGCAGCGGGATGAACCTGTGGCGAGGCGCGAACTCATCTGTCTTCTCGGTCAACTTGGGGGTTCTTGTCCGACCTGCTGGTGCGAACACACGGTGGGGTCGGGTGATCGTGAAACGATCGCGTGAATGTTCGGGTTCTGTGTCACCGCCGCTGAAGAGGCGAGCCGCAGGTAGAACTCGTTCTTTCCGCGCTACGTGTCGTGCATGCGGGTGCCGTTGCCGGTGACGGCCGTGGTGAACGCGAGGCACGGGCGGGTGTCGATCGTGGTCCCGGCGGTGCCGGCCGCCGCGCCGACGCCGGGCAGTGGCAGCGGCATGCGGTCGGCGCGGTGCCGGGGTCTGGTGGGAACGTCCGCGCGCAGCGCCATCGGTTCCCCGGCCGTCCCCGCATCGAGGGTCCGCAACGTCACCACGGCCGGGATGCCGTCCGCCCCATTGGCCCCTCAGTACCAACCGCGCCCTGGGGTCGCGGTGCTGTCAGGGGGACCAGGTCAAGTAGAGCAGGGCGAGGAGTTCGCCGTCGTTGTTCAGGGCCTTGATGGAGGACACACTGTTGTCAGCCACCGGGAACAACATCACATCGGCCCCGGAATCCGGGTCGGTCACCTCGTTGGGCCAGGGCCCTCTCCTGGAAAGGGCTTTGGGGACAGCATCGACTCCCTGAGCCCCGTGAGGGTTTTCCGTTCCGCCCTGCGGCTCCACAGGCATGCGTATGCATCGATGCGCAGAGCGGCGGATTCGTCGAAGTACCCTGTCGATTCGGAGATCGCCTCGGGGGTGGCGAACGCCACGAACAGCGTGTTCACGTAGTAGCGAACCTGGCCGGGGCGTTCCCCGTCCCCCAGATCGACGCTCCCCGCGTAGACGGGGTACGTGCCCGGAGCCATGTCGTAACTGTCGATCCCGGAGCCCGCGCACTCGGGAGTCGACCAGTTTACCTCCCCGTCGACCACCACCAGGTCGCCTGCCCTGTCGATCCGTCCGGGCCCGGGGCCACACAGCGAGGTCATATCCAGGTCCGGCGGGGGCGGGGCGGCCGGCGCGGTGGCGTCATGAAGGGGCCTCGGGTGGTCCGTTGCCACCGTGCGACGGTTCTGGTGTGCCGCCCGGATCAATCAGCCTCGGGCCGGACTGATCAGAGGCGACACCTCGGTGACGGCCTCGTGCTCGGTGAAGGCCCGGTGTTCGATGACAGCCTGGTGTTCGGTGACGGCCTGGTGGGGGTGGAGGGCCGCTTCCGCCTGGACGAGCGGCGGTTCCGTCCGGCGATCGCGCTGGGTGGCGAGCAGGGTGATCGCGAGAACGGCCTGTACCGCCAGGACGGCCGCCTGCGTCACGGGCGAGTCGACGGTCAGCACGGCCATGGTCGCGTTGAAGCCGAGGTGGACCGCGATGGAGGCCACGACCCCGG